>JBBQBV010000027.1:0-32408 GCA_038318085.1 Solirubrobacterales bacterium | reverse complement strand
GATGAATCGGAGGACGTCTTGGCCTCCTTTTTGTCCTTCTGCTTGGCGTCGTTCGCGGCGGCGCCCTCGGCGGCGGAGCTGTCCATCTCGCGCTTGCGCTTGGACGTGCCGTAGTCCGTGTTGTAAAAGCCCGAGCCCTTGAAGTGGACGGCGATCGGGGTGAACACGCGCGCCACGGACGCCTCGCAGACGGTGCAGGCGGTCACGGGAGGATCGGTCATCTTCTGCATCACCTCGATGAGATGCCCGTTCTCGCAGCGGTACTCGTAGATCGGCACGAGCGGCGGAGTATAGGAATCGTAGACTCGGCCGGATGCCGCCAGACCCGGTCACGATGGACAAGATCGTCGCGCTGTGCAAGCGACGAGGCCTGATCTTCCCCGCCTCGGAGATCTACGGCGGCATCGGCAACACGTACGACTACGGCCACTACGGGGTCCTGCTCAAGAACAACGTCAAGGACGCGTGGTGGCGCGCGATGGTCTTCGAGCGCGATGACATCGTCGCCCTGGACTCGGCCATTATCCAGCACCCGCTCACGTGGCAGGCAAGCGGCCACCTCGCCGGCTTCACCGACCCCATGGTCGACTGCCGCACCTGCGGCCGGCGCTTCCGCGCCGATCACCTCTCAGACCTCGAGTGCCCGCGCAAGCCGTCGCTGCACCCGGGCGAGGGCCCCGACTGCTCTCTGACCGAGGCGCGGGAGTTCAACCTGATGTTCGAGACGACGGTCGGACCCGTCAAGGACGACGGCTCGACCGCCTACCTGCGTCCGGAGACCGCCCAGGGCATCTTCCTCAACTTCAAGAACACGCTGCAGTTCGCGCGCAAGAAGCCGCCGTTCGGGGTCGCCCAGGTCGGCAAGTCCTTCCGCAACGAGATCACCCCGGGCAACTTCATCTTCCGCACGCGCGAGTTCGAGCAGATGGAGATGGAGTTCTTCGTCGCGCCCGACGAGGCGCAGCAGTGGTACGAGTACTGGACCGCGGAGCGCCACGACTGGTACGTGCGCCTCGGCATCCGCCCCGACCACCTGCGCCTGCGCGCCCACGACCCGGACGAGCTCAGCCACTACTCCAGCGCCACGAGTGACGTGGAGTACGACTTCCCGATCGGCTGGCAGGAGCTCGAGGGGATCGCGAACCGGGGTGACTTCGATCTCCTCGCGCACGCGGCGCAGTCGGGCCAGAAGCTGCTCTACAAGGACGCCAACGCCGGCGTCGAGTTCGTCCCGCACGTGATCGAGCCGGCCGCCGGGGCCGACCGCGCGCTGCTCGCCTTCCTCGCCGACGCCTACGACGAGGACGAGATCGGCGGCGAGCACCGCACGGTGCTGCGCCTGCATCCGCTGCTCGCCCCGATCAAGGTCGCGGTCTTCCCGCTGCTGCGCAAGGACGGGCACCCCGAGCTCGCCAGGACGGTGTACGAGCAGCTGCGCACCCGCCTGGTGGCGGAGTACGACGACGGTGGCAACATCGGCAGGCGCTACCGCCGGCAGGACGAGATCGGGACCCCGTTCGGGGTCACGATCGACCACCAGTCGCTCGAGGACGGCACCGTCACCCTGCGCGACCGCGACACGCTGGCGCAGGAGCGCCTGCCGATTGAGGGTCTCGCCGACGATCTGGCTCGCCGCGTCGCCGCGCCCTGGACTTCGCCTAAGCTCGCGTGATCCGGCGCCTGCTCGTCCCCCTCTGCCTCCTCGCGCTCGCGCTCTTCGCCCCGCCCGCCTTCGCGCAGAGCGACGACATCGTCGTGCCCGACACGACCCCGGCGGCCGAGGAGACCCCCACGCCGGACGAAACCGCGGCACCCGACGACACCGCCCCGCCCGACGACTCGATCACCGACGGCGACTACGTCAACTACTGCACGGCTCCGGTCGGCACGGACGGCGACTACGTCTACTGCGCCGCGGCTCGAGGCGTGCGGCGGAGCCGGCCGCGCGCCAAGCGGGACCGCCGCGTGGCGGTGACCCAAGCACTCCCGGACACGCTCCCGCTGACCGGCGGCAGCCCGTTCGTCGTCGCGCTGATCGGGCTCGGCTTCGTGCTGACGGGCGCCGGCGGGCGCCTGCGCACCCGCGCCTGAGGCGTCAGGCGAGCCGGCCCGAGGCGGTGAAGGTGTAGCCGCCGGCGCGCGTGCGGGCGCCCACCCCGAGCACGGAGACCCGGGGATCGTCGAAGACGCGCACGGAGGCGAAGCCGCCGAGCAGGCCGTCCGGGGCGATCAGCAGAGCGCCGTCGCTGGCCGACAGGCGGGCGCGGACCGTCACGGGGCCCACCGCGGCCTGCATCACGAGCGCGCCGTCGCCGGAGGCGACGGGCCGCAGGCCGAGGTCGACCGGGAGAGCCGACTGCAGGTCGTCCGAGGTGACCGAGGCCTGGCCCTCCAGCCGCGAGCCGGACTTGCGCAGCTCGAGGTCGCGCAGCTTGAGCGGGCCGAGGTCGAGCTCGTCGACGATCGCGTCGACCCGGCCGGCGTCGCGCGTGGAGTCCAGCCGGGCCGCCAGGCCGCCGACCCCCAGGCGCGCCGAGGCCAGGTGCACGCGCACCGTGTCGGCCTCGTGCCAGAGCAGCTTGACGGCGGGAAAGGCGGAGACGTGGAGGGCCAAGACACGCCCCGAGCGGCCCAGCTGGGAGCGCAGCCGGTTCTCGGCGATCCGCGGGAGGGCGATCTGCGCGGCGATCAGCAGGGCGAGCACGACCGCGGCGAGGACCCCAACGCGTCTCACACCCCAGAGGGTACGGCGATCTCCTCGAAGGATCCTGTGGGCAGCAGCCGCGCCGGCGGCCGCTGCACCACCAGTTCCAGCGGCCGAGCAGCTCCACGAGCTTCCCGCGCTACCCTCGCGACCGTGCGCGGCGTGATCGTCCTCCTCGCCGTCGGGGGCCTCGCGCTCGGCGGCACGCTGGTCTCCGCATCGGGCGCGGGGGTCCCCAAGCACGCCCGGGCGCTGGCCTCGGTCGCCACGGGCGATGTCAAGCCGCAGGGCGAGGTGTTCATGGACAAGACCGGCGAGCGGCGCATCGACACCCCGGTGGCCGTGCCCGCGCTGACCGTGCGAACGGGCTATGCGATCGCCAGGACCGATGCGGCCGCCGCCACCCCCGTGGGCTACGCCACCGTCCTCGCCCGCAACGTCGACGTGCTCGACGGGCGCGTCACCGCCTACGGTGTCCGCCGCACCGCGCGCCTCGACGCCCACGGCCTACGGCGCACCGGACGCGTCTCCGGCCTGCGCGTGGACGGGAGGTTCCTCGGCGACATCACGCGCCCGCGGGAGGTCGCCTTCACCGGCGGCCGCGTGATCGTCAACACGGGCAGCGCGGGCCTGCGCGTCGTGCTCGACGACCCGAACGCCGATCCGTCCGACATCAGCGTCGCCGCGGCGCGCGTGAGCGCCGTCGCGGACCCGGCGGTCACGCCGACGCCGACGCCGACGGCCACGCCGAGGGCGACGCCGACCCCGACCCCGACCCCCGCCGCCAAGAAGGCGCTCAAGCGCCGCAAGGCTCCGAGCGTGCGCAAGCGGCTGACCTCCAGCGGCTACGCGTTTCCCGTCTACGGCCGGGCGCGGGTGGCCGACACCTTCGGCGCGGTGCGGGCCGCCCCGGTCGTCAAGCACGAGGGCGACGACGTCTTCGCCCCCTTCGGCTCCCCGGTCGTGGCCGTGCGCGACGGCACCGTCTCGCGCGTGGGCACGCTGCCGATCTCCGGCAACCGGCTGTGGCTGACCTCCAAGAGCGGCGACGCGTTCTTCTACGCCCACCTGTCCGCCTTCTCCAACGCCGCCCGCGACGGCGCGCAGGTCAAGGCCGGCACGGTGCTGGGCTTCGTCGGCAACACCGGTGACGCCGAGCCGACGCCCCCGCACCTGCACTTCGAGGTCCACCCCGGCGGCGAGACCGAGAAGGCCGTCGATCCCTATCCGATCGTCAGCGCGTGGCAGCGCCGCCACGACGTGGCGCCGGGCGCGTGGCTGCAGCACAACGGCCTCGACGCCAGCGAGCGCCCCGGCGCGCTCGTCGCGGTCCGCGACTTCATCGCCGAGTAGTGCCGCCGTCCACGACGGAGGGCGCCCTCAGGCGCCCCCCGAGACGACCGGCCTGCGCAGCTCGCGCTAGGAGGCGGAGGCAGCCGAGGTGACGTCGGCGGAGGCGGCGCCGTCGGCCGGGGTGGTCGCCGAGGTGTACTCGAACTCCTCCTCGGCGCCGAACAGCGCGTCGAGCACCTTCTTGCGCAGGGACTCCGAGAGGGCGAGCGCGAGCCCGCCCGCCACGCCGAGCACCAGCAGCTTGCGAAAGACCCCCCCGCCGCGCTTGCCGCTCTTGGCGTTCGGCGCCTCGCGCAGGGCGACGCCGGCGTCCTTGATGGACTCCACGGCGCTCTTGAGATCCTTCTGCAGCTTGCCGTCGTCGAAGATCGCCTTGTGGGGCCTCTTCGCGCTGCTCAGACGGTCGTAGGCATCACGCGCGGACTCGTAGGCCTTGGTGATGTTCTCGCGCAGATCGTCGTTGTCGACGATCTCCTGCACGTACGGGCTGTTTCGCGCGGCCTTCGCTGCTCCAGCGGCGCCGCCCGCGGCGGCCGCGGCCTTCTTCTTCGTCGATGCCATGTACAACCGCTCCTCGGTCCGGTTTAGCTCTCTGCGGACTCTACCCCGCCCGGCCCGATCGCACCCGCTTGTCCAGCGCGCGCTCGAAGACCTCGGCGATCTCCGAGACCCATTCGAACGCCAGCCCCTTGCGCAGCGGCTCGGGGATGTCCTCGAGGTCGGCCTCGTTGCGTGCCGGGGCGATGATCTTCTTGATGCCGCTGCGCTGGGCGGCGAGCGCCTTCTCCTTGAGTCCGCCGATCGGGAGCACCTGGCCGGTCAGGGTGATCTCCCCGGTCATGGCGACGTCCGGCCGCACGGAACGCCGCGTCAGCAGCGAGACCAGCGCGGTGGCCATCGTGATGCCGGCGCTCGGCCCGTCCTTGGGGATCGCCCCGGACGGGACGTGCACGTGCAGGTCGTGCTCGGCGAACCAGTCCTCGGGCAGCTCGGGCGCGTACTGCGCCGCGTGCCCGCGCACGTAGGAGAGCGCAGCCTGGGCGGACTCGCGCATGACATCGCCCAGCTGGCCGGTGAGGGTCAGCTTGCCCGAGCCCGGCATGTGCGTCGCCTCGACGAAGAGCACGTCGCCGCCGACCGGCGTCCAGGCCAGGCCGGTCGCGACGCCCGGCTCGCGCACGCGGCGCCGGACCTCGGTGAAGTGGCGCTGGCGACCGAGCAGCTCGCGCACCCGCGGCTCGGTTACCGAGACGCGGCTCTTGAGGGTCCCCTCGGCGACCTGGCGGGCGACCTTGCGACAGACGCCGCCGATCTCGCGCTCGAGGTTGCGGACGCCGGCCTCCCGCGTGTAGTCCTCGATGATCGTGCGCACGCCGCGGTCGGTGAAGCCGATGTGCGCCTTCCTGAGCCCGGTGCGGTCGATCTGGCGCGGGACGAGGTAGCGCTTGGCGATCTGGAGCTTCTCCTCGACGGTGTAGCCCGCCAGCTGGATGACCTCCATGCGGTCGTGCAGGGGCCCGGGGATCGTGTCGAGGGTGTTCGCAGTCGTGACGAACATGACGTCTGACAACGAGAACGGCAGGTCGAGGTAGTGGTCGCGGAAGCTCTCGTTCTGCTCGGGGTCGAGCACCTCGAGCATCGCCGAGGAGGGGTCGCCGCGGAAGTCCGAGCCCATCTTGTCGATCTCGTCGATCATGAACAGCGGGTTGTTGGACTCCGCGTCGCGCAGGGCGCGGAGGATTACGCCGGGCATGGCGCCGATGTACGTGCGCCGGTGGCCGCGGATCTCGGCCTCGTCGCGCATGCCGCCGACCGAGATGCGCTCGAACCTGCGCCCCAGCGCGTTGGCGATCGAATGCCCGAGCGACGTCTTGCCGACGCCGGGCGGCCCGACCAGGCAGAGGATCGAGCCGCGGGCGTCGGGCTTGAGCTTGCGCACCGCGAGGAACTCCAGGATGCGGTCCTTGACACGCTCGATGTCGTAGTGGTCGGCGTCGAGGACGTCGCGCGCGTGGACGAGGTCCAGGTTGTCCTCGGTCGCCTTGTCCCACGGAAGCGAGAGGATCCACTCGAGGTAGGTGCGGATGACGCCGTGCTCGGCGGCGGCCTGCGGCAGCTTCTCCAGGCGCGAGAGCTCGCGCTCGGCCTGCTTGCGGACGTCGTCGGGCAGCCGGCGCGTCTCGAGCTGCTCGCGCAGCTCCTCGACCTCGGCCTCCGCCGGATCGCGCTCGCCGAGCTCCTCCTGGATGGCCTTCAACTGCTGGCGCAGCACGAACTCCCGCTGGGAGCGGTCGATCTCCGACTGCACCTGGGACTGGATGCGGCTTCCGATGGCAACGACCTCGAGCTCGCGCGCGAGGATCTCCGAGAGCCGGCGCAGCCGCTTGGCGACGTCGAGCTCCTCGAGCAGCGCCTGCTTCTCCTCGGTCTTGATGCGCAGGGCGCCGGCGATAAGGTGCGACAGCTGCGAGGGGTCGTCGACGTTGGCGACCGCCATCTGCAGCTCCTCGGGGAGGTACGGGACCTCCTCGATGATGGCCGAGAAGGTCTGCTGGACGTTGCGCATGAGCGCGGTCAGCTCGGGGCCCTCGTGCACGACGTCTGCGAGCTCCTCGATGCGCGCGACCGGGTACGGCCGGTCGGGGTCCTCCAGCCACTCCACGACGCGGATGCGCTGGCCGCCCTGGACGAGGATGCGCAGCGAGCCGTCGGGCACCTTGAGCATGCGGGCGACGACACCGCTGACGCCGACGGTGTAGAGATCCTCCGGCCCGGGGGACTCGATCTCCGCGTCCTTGGAGGCGATCATCGCCAGCATCCGGTTGCCGCCGAGCACGTCGTTGACCAGGCGGATCGAGCGGTCCTGGCCGACCGCGAGCGGCGTCAGCGTGTCGGGGAAGGTGACCGAGTCGCGCAGCGGGAGGATCGGCAGCTCGCCCGGGAGCGCCTGGTTTGACCCGACCTCCACCTGGCGGCCGTTGGAGCCGGTGGACTCGACGTCGATGCTCACTGCGGATCCGGCTTGGAGATCGGGACCGAGCGCGCGGCCGGCCCCCCGGGCTGCAGGACGGGCAGCTCCACGGTCAGCATCCCGTCGGCGTAGTGGGCGCGGGCCGCCTCGGGGTCGACCTCGACGCCGAGTCCGATCGCGCGGCGGAACGGGCCGTGCTCGATCTCGATCTGCTGGTAGGAGCGCCCGTCGGCCTGTTCGGCGCGGCGCACGCCCGCGAGCACGAGCTCGCGACCGCGAATCTCCAGCGCGAGGTCGTCGGGGGCGACCCCGGCGAGATCGGCCCGGACCACCGCGCGGGGCGGGTCGGACAGGTAGTAGACGTCGACGGACGGTGAGAAGCCCCCGCGGCGGCGCGGACGCAGCGTGCGGTCGAAGACGTCGCCGAAGATCTCGTCCATCTCGCGGCGCATGCGCTCGAAGTTGGCGAACAGGTCGCGGTCGGTCGGCATCCAGCGGGGAGGCTACCCCCGCAGCCGCGGGGACTACTAGCTCAGCGAGCGGGCAGCCAGCCGGCCGTCCACCGGCAGCATCTCCTCGTTGGGCTGACCGAGATACCAGCCCTGCCCGAGGTCGATGCCCAGCTCCTGCGCCTGCTCGAGCTCGAAGTCGCGCTCGATGCCGACCGCGACGACGCGGCAGTTGAGCTCGTGGGCGACCTCGACGAGGGCGCCGACCAGATGGCGCCGGCCCGGCGAGGCCTCCATGCTCTTGCACAGGTGCAGCGAGAGCTTGGCGACCTCGGGCCGCAGCGCCTCGAGGACGCCGAGGGCCTCGGTGCCGGCGGAGAGGTCGTCGACGGAGATCACGGCGCCCTGCTCGCGGTGAGCGGCGACGAGCTCTGAGAGCAGGCCGAGGTCGGCGTGGCCCTCGGAGCCCATCACCTCGATCCCGACGGATGGCTGACCGCCCGCGGCGGCGCCGTACTGCTCGACGAGCGGCCAGACGCCACGCAGGGAGCTCGGGACGTCGATCATCGCCCGCGGGTCGAGCTTGACGAAGAGGAGCTCGCCGCTGGGCAGGCGCGGGAGCCCGACCTCCAGGGCGGCGGCGCGGGCGCGCGCGTCGAAGGAGTACAGGGCGTCGTGGACCTCGGCGGCCTCGAGCAGCTCCTGACCGCGCAGGTCGATCCTGCCCATGCGGCCGCGGATCAGGGCCTCGCGGGCGTACACCGAGCCGTCGCCGAGGTCGACCAGCGGCTGGAAGACCGGGGTCATCTGCCCCTGGGAGAGGAACTTCGGAAACCAGTCGGTGCGCGCACGATCGAGCAGGGTCATGGCCGGCAGCGGGAGGCCCGAGGTCTGGTTGAGCGGGACCGCGAACAACAGGGCGCGCTCGGCCGCCGACAGCGAGCCCATGACCTCGCGCAGGCGCTCCTGCCAGCCGGGTCCGCAGATCAGGACCCCGTCGGCCGAGACGTCGACGTCGGCGCCCTGGCTGCCGAAGCGCTCGATCTTGAACAGCACCGACGGCCGGTGCGACAGCAGCCGGACGCCCTCGCTGGATGCTGGGGCCGATGACCCATCGAGGCTCACCCCTCAGTGATCGGCACGCACGCGCCGGCGCTGAAGTCGGATAAAGGCGATCGGCGCCTACACCGCGTAGACGGCGCCCTCGCGGGCCACCTCGACGGCTCCGCCGAAGGTCCTCTCGGCCTCCTCGCGCACCCAGCGCTCCCCGAGCTCGTCGGAGACGTGGGTGACGACGAGACGGGCGGCGCCGGCGTCGCGGCCGTGCTGGCCGGCCTCGGCCGGGGTGAGGTGTCCGCGGACCCCGTCGCGCTCGGGCCGGGGCAGAGTGCCCTCGATCAGCAGGAGGTCGGTGCCGCGCGCGAACTCAACGAGCTCGGGGGTGGGCGAGCAGTCCGCGCCGAAGGTGAAGCGCCCCGACCCGTCGCAGATCTCCAGCGCGAAGGTCGGCAGGTAGTGCGGCACGCGGCAGAGCCGGATCGTCAGTGGCCCGACGACGAGCTCCTCGCGCGGGTCGTACTCGCGCAGACGGAAGGCCTGCTCGATCAGGTCCTCCGGGCCCCAGGCCCCGGCGACGCGGCGGAACACGTCCCGGGCGCCGGGCGGGGCATGCAGCAGCGGCCTGGCGGGATCGTCGGTGCCCGGCCAGGTGTGCACGGGCACGGGCTGCTGGCGCGGCGCGTAGGTCAGCGCGTAGCTGAAGGGCACGAGGTCGAGGAAGTGGTCCGCGTGCAGGTGCGAGAGGACGACCGCGTCGACGTCCACGTAATCGACGTGGCGGCGCAGCTTGGAGAAGACGCCGTTGCCGCAGTCGAGCAGCACGCTGGTGTCGCCCTTCTGGACCAGATAGCCGCTGCAGGCTCCCCCGGCGTCCTGCCAGGACGGCGACTTGCCGAGCACGGTTATGCGCATCGCTCCCCGGATCCTCCTCCTGCGGAGAACTCTACGCCGCGTGCAGCGCGGCCTGCGCCTGGGCGTCCGGGAACGCCCAGGCGGACTGCAGACGACGCTCCTGGCGGAACACGAAGCGCAGCTGCCGCGGCGGTCGCAGACCCTCCGGATGGTTGGGCCGGAACGTCGGGCACGGTGTGGTGTCCTGCAGGGCGCAGAGCCCCTGCTGCTGGAAGAAGCAGTCGTCACACGACACCTTCTTGCACTGCTTGACCGGCAACGCATACCTCCGACTCGCGCCGCCCCGGGGCGGCTGGTTTTCGTCTCCGTCACTGCAGACGGTGCCAGTAAGCCGGTTCTGACGCAGGCATGCAACACCCATCACCGCAAAACGGTGCCTTTTTGTGACGTTCCCGCTAACAGGTGCTTTTCAATCCCGTTGGTCGCTGTTAGCGGGACCGCGACTTCGCAAATGCGGAAGATTCGCGGTCGATCACGACCATCTGCTCGGCGTCGCCCGGTACGGGTAGGGGAGATCGTTCATGCGCACACTGGTCACCGGGATCACCGGTTACGTGGGCGGCGCCCTGGCGCCGGCCCTCTCGGCGGCGGGGCACGACGTCCGCGGGTTCTCGCGCGACGCGAGCCGCGTGCCCGCGGGCGCCGGCGCGTCGGAGGTCGTCGAGGGCGACAGCTTGTCGGGCGCCGGGCTCGACGCCGCCTTGGCCGGCATCGACGTCGCGTACTACCTGATCCACTCCATGGAGCGCACCGTCGGCGCCGGCTTCGACGACGCCGAGCGGCGCTCGGCCGAGAACTTCGCCGAGGCCGCGGCGAGCGCGGGGGTCGGGCGGGTCGTCTACCTGGGCGGGCCCGTGCCCGCCGCCGGCGCCGGACGCCCCGTCTCGCGGCACCTCGGCTCGCGGCTGGCGGTCGAGGAGGCGCTGC
The DNA here is from genome assembly GCA_038318085.1 of Solirubrobacterales bacterium. Lineage (GTDB taxonomy): Bacteria > Actinomycetota > Thermoleophilia > Solirubrobacterales > Solirubrobacteraceae > DATLGB01. Next base: position 22,033 of record JBBQBV010000027.1, on the reverse strand, counting down.
TCGCCGCCGTGCCCGGGTCGCTGGCCTTCCGCGCCTCGATCATCGTCGCCGCCCGCTCGCGCTCGTTTCGCTTCTTGGTCCGACTCGTCGAGCGCCTGCCGGTGATGGCGCTGCCGACCTGGCGCGACAACCGTACGATGCCGGTCGACGGGCGCGACGTCACGCGCTTCTTGGTCGCGGCGGCAGCCGCCCCTGCCGACCTCGCCGGCCGGGCGTGGGACATCGCCGGCCCGGATGAGATGAGCTACGGGGACATGATCACTCGCATCGCCGACCACCTGCTGGTCCGCCGCCCGCGGCTGAACCTGGGCTTCTCGCTGACGGCGATCGCGGCCCCCGTCGCAGCGGCCCTGGCCGGCGAGGACGTCGGGTTGATCGAGCCGCTGATGGAGTCGCTGACATCCGACCTGCTTCCGCGCGACGGGCTCGCGGCCGGAGCCTTCGGAGTGCGGCTGCACTCCTTCGACGCCGCCGTGGAGCGTTCACTGCGCGAGTTGGAGAGCACAGAGGAGGTTCGCGCCCGATGAGCAGCGACGCGGTCACCGCCGACATCGACATCAAGGCGCCGCCCGAGAAGGTGTGGGAGTTGGTCATGGACCCGGACCGGATCGGCGAGTGGGTGACGATTCACCGTAAAATGGACTCAGCTGACGCCGGGCCGCCGCGGGAGGGCATGCAGATGAAGCAGACCCTGTGCCTGCGTGGCGCCAACTTCAAGGTCAAATGGGAGCTCTCGGAGTGCCAGGACGGCGAGCGCGCGGTCTGGGTGGGCAAGGGCCCAGTGGGATCGCGCGCGCGCACCGAGTACGAGCTGTCCCCCGACGGCGACGGGGGCACGCGGTTTCACTACGTCAACGAGTTCAGGGCGCCCGGCGGCCCGCTTGGCAAAGCGGCCAGCAAGGTGATCGTGGGGAGCCTTCCCCAGCGCGAGGCGACGAAGTCACTGCAACAACTCAAGGCCCTCCTCGAACACTAAGCAACATTTTCGCCAGCACTGAGGGCCCTTAACGGTAAGCTCGCGTCATGGCCGACTTCCTGGATGAAAAACGTCGTGAGATCCAAGCACGACTCAAAGAGCTCAAACCGCTGGTTGAGGAGTACCACAAGCTGGAGTCCGCCGAGCGGGCGCTCGCCGGCGTGGGCGAAGCGTCACCGACGAGCGCGCCGCGGGCGCGCAGCGCGCGGGCGAGCACGCGGGCCAAGAGCAACGGCAACGGCGGCGGCCGGCGCGGACGCCCCAAGGGCTCCGGCCAGCGCGCCCAGCAGGCGCTCGAGCTCGTGCGCTCCAAGCCGGGCATCACGATCCCCGAGATGGCCGAGTCGATGGGCATCAAGCAGAACTACCTGTACCGCGTCGTCCCCGACCTCGAGAAAGAGGGCATGCTGACAAAGTCCGGGCGCGGCTGGCATGTCCGCCAGTAAGGACCGTCAGACCAGGCCGAGCTTCTCGACCGCCGCGCGCTCGGAGCGCAGCTCGTCGACGGTGGCGTCGATCTTGGACTGAGCGAACTCGGTGAGCTCGAGGCCATCCACGATCTCGTAGGCCCCGCCACCCGGCAGGCGGACCGGGAGGGAGACCTGCAGGCCCTCCTCGATGTCGTAGGCGCCCGTAGTCGGGACGACCATGGAGCGCATGCCGTCGGTCCCGAGCATCCAGTCGCGCACGTGATCGATGGCCGCGTTGGCCGCAGAGGCAGCCGACGAGGCGCCGCGCGCCTCGATGATCTCGGCGCCGCGCTTGCCGACGCGTGGGAGGTACTCGTTCTCATACCAGGCCTGGTCGACCTGCTCGGCCGCGTTTGCCCCGTGGACCTTCGCGTTGTGGAGGTCCGGGAACATCGTCGGCGAGTGGTTGCCCCACACCACGAGGTCCTGGACGTCTGAGACGGAGACGTCGAGCGTGAGCGCGAGCTGGGCGACGGCGCGGTTCTCGTCCAGGCGCGTCATGGCCGTGAAGCGCTCGGCCGGGATGTCGGGCGCGTGGGTGCGGGCGATCAGCGAGTTCGTGTTGGCGGGGTTGCCGACGACGAGGATGCGCACGTCCTCGGCGGCGCCGGCGTTCAGCGCCTCGCCCTGGGGCTTGAAGATCGCGCCGTTGGCCTCGAGCAGGTCGGCGCGCTCCATGCCCTTCGAGCGCGGGCGGGCGCCGATCAGCAGCGCGACGTTCGCCCCGTCGAAGGCCTCCTTGGCGTCGTCGTAGATGTCCACGCCCGCGAGCAGCGGGCAGGCACAGTCGGAGAGCTCGAGCGCCGTGCCCTCGGCGGCCTTGACCGCGTCGGGGACCTCGAGCAGGTTGAAGTGGATCTTGGTGTCCGGGCCAAGCATCTGCCCGGAGGCGATGCGGAACAGCACGGCGTACCCGATGGCACCGGCGGCGCCGGTGACGGTCACCTTCTTGACGGTTTCAGGCATGGGTCTCAGGCCATCTCTTTCTGCAGGTTCTCGTCGATCGCATCCAGGAAGTCCTGGGTGTTCAGGTAGTCCTGGTCCTCGCCGACGAGCAGGGCCAGATCCTTGGTCATCTTGCCGCTCTGAACGGTCTCGAGACACACGCGTTCCAGCGTCTCGGCGAAGGCGGTCACGTCGGGGGTGTGGTCCATACGGCCGCGGTGCTGCAGCGCGCGCGTCCAGGCGAAGCTCGACGCGATCGGATTCGTCGACGTCTCCTCGCCCCGCTGGTGACGGCGGAAGTGGCGGGTGACGGTGCCGTGGGCGGCCTCCGCCTCGACGGTCTCGCCGTCGGGGGTCATCAGCACGCTCGTCATCAGGCCGAGGGAGCCGAAGCCCTGCGCGACCGTGTCGGACTGCACGTCGCCGTCGTAGTTCTTACATGCCCAGACGTAGCCGCCCTCCCACTTCAGTGCGGCGGCCACCATGTCGTCGATCAGCCGGTGCTCGTAGGTGAGGCCCGCCGTCTCGAACGCGCCGGCGAACTCCTCGTCGAAGACCTCCTGGAAGAGGTCCTTGAAGCGGCCGTCGTAGACCTTGAGGATCGTGTTCTTGGTCGACAGGTAGACGGGCATCTCACGGTCCAGCCCGTAGCGCAGCGAGGCGCGCGCGAAGTCGCGGATCGACTCGTCGACGTTGTACATGCCCATCGCGACGCCGGGCCCGGGGAAGTCGAACACCTCGATCTCGATCGGATCCCCGCCCTCGGAGGGCGTGAAGTGCAGCGTCAGCCTGCCCTTGCCCGGGATGAGGATGTCCTCGGCGCGGTACTGATCGCCGAAGGCGTGGCGGCCGATGATGATCGGCTTCGTCCAGCCCGGCACCAGCCGCGGGATGTTGGCGATCACGATCGGCTCGCGGAAGATGACGCCGCCGAGGATGTTGCGCAGCGTGCCGTTGGGCGAGCGGTACATGCGCCTGAGGCCGAACTCCCGCACGCGCGCCTCGTCCGGCGTGATCGTCGCGCACTTCACGCCGACGCCGTACTGCTTGATGGCGTTGGCGGCGTCGACGGTGACCTGGTCGTCGGTCTCGTCGCGGTGCTCGATGCCGAGGTCGAAGTACTTCAGCTCCACGTCGAGGTAGGGCAGGATCAGCTTGTCCTTGATCAACGACCAGATGACCCGGGTCATCTCGTCTCCGTCGAGCTCGACGAGCGGGGTCTTGACTTCGATCTTGGCCATCAAGCGGGCAGGCTAACGCGAGGAGGCCGAGGAGGACGTGTGCCACCATCCCTCGATGAGTCGCCCCGGCTCCGTCCAGCTCGCGCGCATCTTCGGCATCCGCATCGGGGCCGACTACGGGTGGTTTCTGATCGTGTTCCTGGCGATCTTCTTCGCCCAGGACCAGATGCGTCAGCTCACGCGGGCCTCGGATACGACGGTCTATCTCGCCGCCGTGGCGGAGGTCGTGCTCTTCTTCGGCTCGATCATCATCCACGAGGTCGGCCACGCCCTCGCCGCCCGGCGCGAGGGCATCGAGGTCTCGGGCATCGACCTGTTTCTCTTCGGTGGCCTGATGCGCATGCGCTCGGAGCCCCAGACCCCGGGCGCGGAGTTCCGCGTCGCGGCCGCCGGCCCGTTCGCAACGGCGCTGTTGATCGCCCTCTCGGCCGGGCTGGGCATCGCCGCCGGCGGGGTGGACGGCTTCCGCGAAGCCGTGACGCTGAGCGGGAGCGGCGCCCTGTCGGTCACCACGGTGATGATCTCGAGCATGGCGTTCATCAACGCGGTCGTGCTCGTGTTCAACCTGGTCCCCGCGTATCCGCTCGACGGCGGCCGGATCGCGCGCGCGCTCGTGTGGCGCGTCACGGGCGACCGCCACCGCGCGACGCGCGCGGCAGCCGCGCTCGGTCAGGGCTTCGCCGGGATCCTCGTGCTCGCAGGCATCCTGCTGGCGCTGGAGGGCTACCCCTTCGACGGCGTCTACCTCGCCATCCTCGGCTGGCTGCTCGGCTCCCAGGCCCGGGGCGTCGCCCTGCAATCCGCCTTCACCGAGCGCCTGGAGGGCGTCACCGTCGCCGACATCATGGACCCCGAGCCCGTGGCGATCCCGGCGGCGACGCCCGCCCGGCGGGCCTACGAGGACTTCTTCCTGCGCTACCGCGACTACGACTGGTTCGCGGTCATCGAGGCCGACGGCGCCTACGTCGGCCGGGTCCTGCGCGACCCCGTCATGGACGCGTCGGAGGGGGACACCGAGTTCGACCGGCCCGTCCGCGGGCTGGTCGGCGCCGACGACGACGCCCGCGTCCGCGACGACGCCTCCCTGGAGACGCTGATGGCCAGCGAGCCGCTGCGCCGCGACGGCGTGCTCGTGGCCGTCGACGCGGACGGGCGCCTGCGCGGCGTCGTCACCGCCGAGCGGCTGGCGCAGGCCCTGCGTTCGCGCCTGGTGGCGAGCTGAGCCGGCTCGTCGCGTCTGGGGCGCCGCCGAGGCCACCGGGCCAGGTCGTCGGACAGGTCACCGCGCGAAATTGGGGACCATGACCCCCGTTGAGCGCGTGACTGCTGGGCGACGGCGCCCGTCGCAGATGAGGCATCGATTGGATGCCGAATCTGCGGATGATCAACACGACGGTGCCCACCAGATCCACCACGCGCCTAATGGGGGGTCATAGCCCCGATTGAGCGCGGCGTCGCAAGAAACCGCTCCCCTCACCCCCGCCGCAGTAGACGGCTCGCGTGCCGGGGCGTCGCCCCGGCGTCCACCGGTCGGGCCTCGGCAAGGTGGACGCGCGAAGTGGTCGCTGGGGCGACCATCAGGCGCATGCCCTCGCGGTCCGCCCCTCAGACGGCCGGGCCGCGACTGGACGCCGCGAGTGACCTGATCACGTCGGGCAGGTCCATCATGTCGCCCTTGGAGAGGCAGGCGTGGGCGCCGACCTCGCGTGCGCGCGCCTCGACGACCTCGTCGACCATCGAGGTCAGCATCGCTACCCGCAGATCCGGGTCCGACCGGATCAGCTCGACGGCGAGCTCGAAGCCGTCGGTCACCGGCATGCGGGCGTCGAGCAGCACGACGTCCGGCCGGGCGGCGCCGATCTTCGCGAGCGCGGCCGGCGCGCCGTCGGCCTCCGCGACCACGTCGAGGTCCGCGTGCTCACGCAGAATCAGGCAGATGAGAAAGCGCGCATCGGCTGCATCGTCCACCACCATGACGCGTACGGACCCCATCGTTTACGGCAGGCTAGGCCGTACCCATGTTGGAGCCATTCGACGGATAGGCTTGCTCGCATGCCAGCACACGACGTCCTCATCATCGGCGCCGGGCTCGCCGGTCAGCGCGCCGCGCTGGCGGCGGCGGACGGTGGGGCGACTGTGGCGATCATGAGCAAGGTCCATCCGGTACGCTCGCACTCCAACGCGGCGGCCGGGGGCATCAACGCCGCGCTGAACCCCGACGACTCCTGGGAGTCGCACGCGTTCGACACGATCAAGGGCGCGGATTACCTCGCCGACCAGGACGCGGTCGAGATCATGGTCCGCGAGGCGCCCGCCGAGGTCCTGCAGCTCGAGCACTGGGGCGTGACCTTCCATCGCGACGACGAGGGCAAGCTCGGCACGCGCGCCTTCGGCGGCGCCTCCGCCGCCCGCACGTACTACGTCGCCGACATCACGGGGCAGGCCCTGCTGCACGTCCTCTACGAGCAGCTGATGAAGGTCCACGAGGTCATCGACCGCTACGAGGAGTGGTTCGTCACCTCGCTGCTGCAGGACGACGACGGCCGTTGCACCGGCGCCGTCGCGCGCTCGATCAAGGACGGCCGCCTCGAGGTCTTCAACGCCAAGAGCGTGATCCTCGCCTCCGGGGGCGCCGGCCAGTGCTTCGAGCCCACGACCAACGCGCTCATCTGCACCGGCGACGGCATCGCCCAGGCCTACCGCCTCGGCGCCAAGCTGATGGACATGGAGATGATCCAGTACCACCCGACCACGCTGGCCGGGAACGGGATCCTCATCACCGAGGGCGCCCGCGGCGAGGGCGCGCACCTCTACAACGCCGAGGGCGAGCGCTTCATGGAGAAGTACGCGCCCAACAAGATGGAGCTCGCCTCGCGCGACGTCGTCTCCCGCGCCGAGCAGACCGAGATCAACGAGGGTCGCGGCTTCGGCGACGGCACCGTGGCGCTGGACATCACCAAGGTGCCGCGCAACCGGACGCTCGAGGCGCTGAGAGAGATCGTGAACATCGGACGCGATTTTGCGGGCGTGGACATCACGCGCGAGCCGATCCACATCAAGCCGGGCTGCCACTACATCATGGGCGGCGTCAAGACCGACACGAATGGGCAGACCTCGATCGCCGGCCTGTACGCCGCCGGCGAGGTGGCCTGCGTCTCGGTCCACGGGGGCAACCGCCTCGGCGCCAACTCCCTGCTGGACACGCTGATCTTCGGCCGCCGCTCCGGCGAGCACGCCGCCGAGGTCGCCGGCCATCGCGCGATGCCGTCGGCCGCCCGCGCGCGCGTGGAGCTCGAGCAGCGCTGGCTGGACTCCATCATCAGCCGCGACCGCAGCGGCAGGCGCGTGTCGGCGATCAAGCAGGAGCTGGGCGTGATGATGAACCAGAAGTGCGCCGTCTTCCGCGACGAGGAGGGCCTGCAGGAGGCCCTCGAGGTCATCCGGCGCCTCAAGGAGGAGGCCGAGACCGCCTACATCGACGATCGCGGGACGGTCTTCAACCAGGACGTGCTCGGCGCGATCGAGCTCGGGTACATGCTCGATTGCGCGGAGTGCAACGTCGTGGGCGCGATCGAGCGCAGGGAGTCGCGCGGGGCCCAGTTCCGCACGGACCACCCCGAGCGCAACGACGAGGAGTGGCTCAAGCACATCGACCTGAGCGCAGACGCCGGCGGCGCGCCGAAGATCACGTACTCCCCCGTGACCATCACGAAGTGGGAACCCATGGAGAGGACGTACTAGTAGTGCTCCCCCTTGCACCACGACACGCGCGGACCCGGGCGCCGATCACCGCCATGCGGCGTCCTCGTACCTCGATGTGCCAGAGGCACACCTTCGGTACTGCGTCCTTGCCTGGCGGCGCCGGCATCCCGGCTCTGCGCGCCCCGCGGCACAAGGAGAACCACTGATGCCTGAGTACACCCTGCGCATCCGGCGCTACTCGCCCGAGTCCGGTGAGGCCGCGTACTGGGAGGAGTTCGGCATCGAGCTCGACCCGCACCGGTCCGTCCTGGACGGCATCCTGCAGGCCAAGGACGCGCAGGACGGCTCGATCGGCATCCGCTGCTCGTGCCGTGCCGCCATCTGCGGCTCCTGCGGCGTCCGCATAAACGGCCGCCCCGGGCTTGCGTGCCACATGCACCTCGGGCAGGCCGCGGAGAGCTCCCGCGACGGCACGATCACCGTCGAGCCGATGGGCAACATGCCGGTGCTCAAGGACCTCATCACCGACATGGACGCCGTGCACTGGAAGAAGATCCGCCGCGTCACGCCGTGGCTTTTGCCCGACGGCCCGCCGCCCGAGCGCGAGTACATCGTGCCCAAGGAGGCGATGGTCGACGTCACCCAGACCATGGCGTGCATCCAGTGCGGCGCGTGCGTGTCGGACTGCCTGTCGATGGAGGTCGACCCGGAGTTCATCGGCCCGGCGGCGCTCTCCAAGGCCTACCGCTTCGTCGGGGACCCAAGGGACGCTCAAGGGTTTGAGCGGTTGGAAGACCTAAGTCAAGACCCGCACGGCATCTACGACTGCACGCACTGCTTCAACTGCATCGAGGCCTGCCCGAAGGGCGTCGCCCCGATGAGCCAGATCATGCGCCTGCGCAGGATCGCGGGAGCCGACTTCGCCATCACCGATCGCAACAACGGCCATCGCCACGAGCAGGCGTTCGTCACGCTCGTCAAGCAGGGCGGGCTGCTCAACGAGGCGGAGCTGCTGCCGCGCTCCTACGGCGGCGACTCGTGGTTTGGCAAGTTCCATCCGAAGGCGGGCGCCGAGCTGCTGAGCTCACTGCCTGTGATCATGAAGGCCGTCCTGCGGCGCAAGGTCACCCCGGCCGGCGCGCTGATGGCGCACAAGATCACCGACCACAGGAACCTGCGGCGCATCTTCGACACGATCGAGGGCAGGGACGAGCGCTACGAGCTCAACCTCTACATCGTCCAGCCCGACGACGAGGTGCCGGAGAAGGCGGGGCATGCCGGCGGGGACGCGCAGGGCACGGCCGCCTCCACGCCCCCCGAGAGGAGCCCGAACGCATGAAGGTCGCCTACTGGCCCGGCTGCGTGAGCCGGGGGTTCACTCCCGAGCTGCACGGGTCGATGGCCCTCCTCGCCCCGCTGCTCGACCTCGAGCTCGTCGAGCTCGACCGGGCCAGCTGCTGCGGCGCGGGCGTCCTCGCCGAGCACAACCAGGAGCTCGCCGACACCCTCAACGCCCGCACGTTCGCGCTCGCCCAGCAAGTCGAGGGCGCGGATCTGATGATGAACATCTGCTCGACCTGCCAGGGCGCGCAGAGCGAGTGCCAGCAGCGCCTCGACGCCAACGCGGAGTACCGCGAGATGGTCAACGCGACGCTCGAGCCCGAGGGCCTGCGCTACGAGAAGGGCATCGCCAACAAGCATCTTCTGTGGCTGATGGTCGAGGAGATCGGCCTCGAGGAGATCGCCAAGAAGGTCTCCAAGCCGCTGAAGGGGCTGCGCGTCGGGCCGTTTTACGGCTGCTACATCGTGCGCCCGACCGACCGCGTGGGCATCGACGACGCCCATCCGCGCGACACCTACCTCGATCAGCTCATCGAGACGCTCGGCGGCACCGTGGTCGACTACGCCGGGTCGCACAAGTGCTGCGGCTTCCCGATCATCACCATGAGCAAGGAGGTGTCGCTCAAGCAGGCCGCGCGCCACCTCGGCGACGCGCTCGACGCCGACGCGGACTGCCTCGTCACGCCGTGCCCGCTGTGCCACCTCAACCTGGATCTCCAGCAGCCGCTGGCCGAGCGCTACGGCGGCCGCGACCTCGGGCTGCCCGTGCTGCACCTGCCGCAGATGGTGGGCCTGGCCTTCGGCCTGGATCCGAAGCAGCTCGGCCTCAACAAGCACGTCGTCAAGCCGACCTCGGTGATCGACTGGTCGACCTCCGTCGTCGCCGGCGTCACCGGCGTCGAGTAGCGACTCACCCAGCCCAGCCGTGCGCAGGCTCGCTTAAGCCCGCGCCATTAGAGTCGCTGCCGTGTCCCGGCGCTCCACGCTCGAGTTCGTCCTCGCCGTCGCCGGCGCGCTGTTCTTCGCGCTCGCCCTTCAGGCGTTCGCCATCAAGCCGTACCGGATCCCGTCCGGCTCGATGCTTCCGACGCTGAAGGTCGGCCAGCGAATCCTCGTCAACCGGGCCTTCCACAAGCTCGGCACCGACCCGGCGCTCGGGGACGTCACCGTGTTCACCCCGCCGGCCGGCGCGGAGAGCGGCCGGTGCGGGATCGCCGGCGAGGGCCCGTTCTACGACGGCGCCGCGAGCCACCAGTCCTGCTCGCGCGCCACGTCCGAACCGTCGCACACGACCTTCGTCAAGCGCGTCGTCGGGCTGCCGGGCGACAGGATCGGTGTGCGCGACGGCCACGTGATCCGCAACGGCAAACGCACCGACGAGCCCTTCGCCTCCGCCTGCGCCTCGTCGGCCTGCAACCTCTCGGCCATCCGCGTGCCGCCCGGGTCGTACTTCCTCATGGGCGACAACCGCGGCAACTCCGACGACAGCCGCTTCTGGGGTCCGGTCCCGCGGGCGCGGGTCGTCGGCAAGGCGATCGTCACCTACTGGCCGCTCGGCCGCCTCGGCACGCTCTGACGAACGCTTCAGCGGGGGTGATTGATAGGGTGAATTTGTGATCACCCTGCTGATCGGCGAGTTCCCCGACCTCCTGGCCTACGGCCTGCGCGCGCTGCTCAGCGAGGACGCGGGACTGCAGGTGCTCGCCTCCGACGTGCCCATGGACGGCTTCGAGCCGGCCGTGGCCGAGACCGAGCCCGACCTCGTGATCGTGGACTTCGGCGCGCTGCGCTCGCCGATCCAGGTCCACCAGCTCCACGAGGCGCAGCCCGAGACCCACATTCTCGTCCTGGTCGACCGCGCGACGACCGCCGAGTGCAACCAGCTGCTCGCCTTCGGGGCCACCGCCGTGCTCGGACGCGACACGCAGCGGCGCGACATCCTCACCTCCATCCACCTCGCCAGCCGCGGCATGCACGTGCTGCCCGGCGCGGGAGGGACGGCGTGGCGGGAGCCCTACGGGCCGGACCTGTTGACGCCGCGCGAGGCCGACGTGCTCGAGCTGCTCCAGCAGGGCGCCTCGAACGCCGCGATCGCGGAGCGGCTGACGGTGGGCATCGAGACGGTGCGCACCCACGCGCGCAACATCTACCGCAAGCTCGGCGTCGCCAGCCGGCGCGACCTCGCCTCCGCGCCGCTGTCGCGCGGCCGCTGAGCCCGGCGTCAGCCGGCGACGGTCGCCGGGCGCACGAGCCCGCGCGTGTGCAGCAGCTCGGCGAGCTGGACGGCGTTGGTCGCCGCCCCCTTGAGCAGGTTGTCCGAGACGACCCAGAGGTTGAGGGCGCGCTCGTGCGAGGGGTCGCGGCGCAGGCGCCCGACCAGCACCTCGTCGCGACCGGCGGCGGCGCGGGCGGTCGGGTAGCCGTTGCTCGCAGGGTCGTCGACGAGCTCGAGGCCCGGCATGGCGGCCAGCAGCGCGCGGGCCTCGTCGACCGACAGCGGCTCTCGGGTCTGCACGTCGACGGACTCCGAGTGCGCCGTGATGACCGGGACCCGCGCGCAGGTGACGGAGATCGCGATGTCCTGGTCCCCCAGGATCTTGCGCGTCTCGAACATCATCTTGCGCTCCTCGTCGGTGTGGTCGTCGCCCGGCGCGAAGCTCCCGGCGCCGCCGAGGACGTTGAACGCGATGGGATGCGGATAGACCTCGGGCGCCGGCGGGTCCTCGCCGGCGAGCACCGCCCGCGTCTGGGCCTCGAGCTCCTCGACGGCCCCGCGGCCCGTCCCGGAGACCGACTGGTAGGTCGAGACGATCAGCCGCTCGATGCCGGCCCGGTGGTGGATCGGCTTCAGCGCCACCATCAGCTGCATCGTCGAGCAGTTGGGGTTTGCGATGATGCCCTTGTGCGCGTCCAGCGCTTCCGGGTTGACCTCGGCGACGACGAGCGGCACGTCGTCGTCCATGCGCCATTTCGAGGAGTTGTCGACGACGACGGCGCCCGCCTGCACGAAGCGCGGCGCCCACTGCCCCGAGGTCGCCCCGCCGGCCGAGAAGATCGCGATGTCGAACCCCTGGATGGATTCGTCGGTGAGCGCCTGGACGGTGCCGAAGCCTGCGAGCTCAGACCCCGCCGAGCGCGCCGAGGCGAACGGCACGATCTCCGAGGCGGGGAAGCCGCGCTCGACGAGCTTTCCCAGCATGACCGTCCCGACCGCGCCCGTGGCCCCCACGACGGCGACGCGGTACGCGCTCACAGGACCGGCTCCGTCCCGAAGGGATGCTCCGCCGCGACGTCCTCGGTGCCGAGCTCGAACTCTCGGTGCAGCGCGCGCACCGCGTCCGGCAACTGCTCGGCGCGCACCACGCAGGAGATCTTGATCGGGGAGGTGGCGATCATCTCGATGTTGATGCCCAGCTCGCCGAGCGTCGAGAACACCCTCGCCGCGACGCCCGGATGCGTGCGCATGCCGGCGCCGATGATCGAGACCTTGCCCATCTCGGGATCGTCGTGCGAGGCCATGCCGAGCGCCTCGATGATCGGGTCCAGCGCCACATGGGCGGCGCGCAGGTCCGTGCGCGGCACGGTGAAGCTCATGTCGGCCCGGGCGCCCGCGGACACCGGCTCGTTCTGGATGATCATGTCGACGTTGACGTTGTGATCGGCCAGCGCGGTGAAGATGCGCCCGGCGACGCCAGGGTTGTCGGGCACGCCGAGCAGGCTCATGCGCGCCTCGTCGGTGGAGTGGGTGACGGCGGTGATCAGCGGGTGCTCCATGGTTTCCTCCTCGCCCACGACGAACGTGCCCGGCTCGTCGGTGAAGCTCGACCGGCAGTGGATGCGGACGCCGTGCGTCCGGGCGTACTCGACCGAGCGCAGCTGAAGCACCCCGGCGCCCGAGGCGGACATCTCGAGCATCTCCTCGAACGAGACCACGGGCAGCTTGCGGGCGTCGGGGACCACGCGCGGGTCGGCGCTGTAGACCCCGGAGACGTCGGTGTAGATCTCGCAGACGTCGGCGCCGACGGCGGCGGCGAGAGCGACCGCGGTGGTATCGGACCCGCCACGACCGAGCGTCGTGACGTCCTTGGCGGTCGACACGCCCTGAAAGCCGGCGACGAGCACGATCAGATCCTCCGCGAGATGCTCGCTGATCCGATCGGCGCGAACGTCCAGGATGCGGGCCTTAGTATGCGACGTATCTGTGACGATGCCCGCTTGGGACCCCGTGAGCGAGATGGCGCGGCTGCCGAGGTCGTTGATCGCCATCGCGCACAGCGCGCAGGACATCCGCTCGCCCGTGGACAAGAGCATGTCCAGCTCCCGCGGGTCGGGCGTCGGGGAGACCTCCTCCGCCATGGCGATCAGCTCGTCCGTCGTCCGGCCGCGCGCCGACAGCACGCCGACGACGCGTTGACCGTGCTCGCGGGCCCGGACCAGCCGCGCCGCCGCGCGCTTGATCCGCTCCGCGTCGGCGACGGAGGAGCCTCCGAATTTCATGACGACGGTGCCCGGCACGAGCGGCCGAGTCTACGCCGTCTTTCAGCGGTGGCCGTCCTGCTGGCGGTCCTGGTCGCCGCCGGCTGCGGCGGCGGGCGCAAGCCCCCTCCGAAGGGCACGCCGACGCCCTTCGGCGGCCTGCTGGCCGCGATCCCGAGGGTGGCCGGCCCCAAGCCGGACGTGTCCGGGGCGGCCCGGCGGCGGGCGGCGAAGCTCTCCCTCGCCGAGCAGGTCGGCCAGGTGCTGTTGGTCGCCTTCGAGGGCACCGGCCCCAAGTCGCGCGTCTTCTCCGAGCTGCGCGGGCACGGCTGGGGAGGGATCGCGATCGGCCCGGACAACGCCCGCACGCGCGACCGCATCGGCCGGGTGGCGCGCCAGGCGGACGCCGCCGCCAGGCGCGCCAAGCGGGTGCGCCCGCTCGTCCTCGCGATCGCCGACGGTGCGCCGGCACACCTCGGCTCGACCCCGAAGCAGGCGCGCCCCGCCGCGGCGGCGTCGGCCAGGGCGATGAAGGCCGTCGGGGTCACGCTCGCGATCGAGCCCAAGATCGACGTCGGCCTCGAGGCGTTCCCGAAGCCGATCGCCCGTGCCGCCCCCGCGGCCGTCATCGCCTGGAAGGAGGCCGGGGTGATGCCCGCCCCCGCCCACTTCCCCGGCCAGGGCTCGGCGACCCAGGATCCGCTCGAAGGCCCCGCCTCCGTCGGCCAGTCCGCGCAGGACCTCAAGCGGCGCGACCTGCGGCCCTTCGTCCCGGCCCTCCTGCACGCGCCGGCCGTCACGGTCTCAAGCGCCGCCTTCAGCGCCTATGACCCCGTAACGCCGGCGGCCCTCACGCCGACCATCGTGCGTGGGCTCCTGCGGCACAACCTGCACTTCAAGGGCGTCGCGATGACGGACGATCTCTCCGGGCTGACGGCCGGCACGGGCGGCACTCAGGGTCAGGCCGCCGTCGCCGCGCTGCGAGCCGGGATCGATCTCGTCTACGTCGGGGATCCCCGGTCGCGGGCCGCGGTCTACAGCGCGGTCCTCAACGCCGTCCGCGGCGCCCGCCTCCCCGCCGCCCGCGTGCGCGACGCCGCCGCGCACGTGCTCGACCTCAAGCGGCGGGTCGGCCGGTGACCCGCCGTGACGAGTGGGTGGCGATCGTCACCGGCGTGATCTTCGTCGTCGCCGGCCTGCCGAAGTTCGTGGCCTTCGACTGGGAGCGCGACGCCTTCGTCAGCTTCGGCCTGCCCTTCCCCGAAGCGCTGGTGATCCTCGCCGGCGTCGTCGAGATCGGCGGCGGCCTGCTGCTGGTCGCCCGCCGCCTCCTCGCCGCCGCCGCGCTCGTGCTGGCCGTCACGATGGCCGTCGCGTTCGTCAGCTCCGGCCTCGGGCACGGCGACGTCATCCCGAGCCTCACCCTGGCGCCGGCGCTGCTGGCGGCGAGCGTCTACCTGCTCGTGCGCAGTCTCAGAACCACCTTCAGAATGGACTCGTCGTCCGGAACGGCCGTGGACCGAGCCGGGCGCCGCACGGAGCCGATGGGATACCGGAGGTATTTTCGAGGTTCCGGGTGGTGATCCGGCGAAGCGTTCACGGGCGCCGCCGGGGGACCCGGCATTCTGAAAGCGGTTCCTAGGCCGGGCGTCGGCCGGCCAGCGCCTTTCCGAGCGTGACCTCGTCGGCATACTCGAGGTCGGACCCGACCGGCAGGCCGGACGCCAGCCGGGTGACGGCGACCTCAGGCGCCTGAGCGCGCAGGGCCTCGGCGATGTGCAGCGCGGTCGCCTCGCCCGTGGTCGTCGGGTTGGTGGCCAGCACGACCTCCGCGATCGGCTCGGGCGCCTCGGCGACGCGACGCAGCAGCTCGGAGATCTTCAGGTCCTCCGGCTCCACCCCGTCGATCGGCGACAGCGCACCGCCGAGGACGTGGTAGCGGCCGCGGTACTCGCTGGTGCGCTCGATCGGGATGACGTCGAACGGCTCCTCGATCACGCAGATGAGGTTCAGATCGCGGCGGGTGTCGGCGCAGATCGTGCAGCGCGGGCCCTCGGCGAGGTTGAAGCAGATCTCGCACAGGCCGATGCGCTGCTTGACCTCGCGGATGGCGTCGGCGAGGCCGAGCGCGTCCTCCGCGGACGTGCGCAGCAGGTGGAAGGCCAGGCGCTGGGCCGTGCGCCCGCCCACGCCCGGGAGCTTGGACAGCTCCGTGACGAGCCGCTGGATGGGCGCGGCGTACACGCGGCTAGCGCTTCTTCTGGCGGCGCGCGGCGCGGTTGCCGCCGCCGCCGGCGGGCATGCCGCCGGGGAGTCCCCCGCTGCCTGCGCCGGCACCGCCGCCGCCGAGCCCGAGGCCGCTGAGGGCCTCCATCGGGTCAAAGCCCGCGGTCTGGTTCATCGCCTTCTCGCGCAGCTCGTCGGCTTGGCGCAGCGCCTCGTTGACGGCGGCCAGGACCATGTCCTGCAAGAGCTCGACGTCCTCGGGATCGACGGCGTCGGGGTCGATCGTCAGCGACTCGAGGCGGCCCTCGCCGGTGGCGACGACCTTGACCATCCCCCCGCCCGAGGAGGACTCGACCTTCTCGTCTTTGAGCTTGTCCTGCGCGGCGGCCATCTCCTCCTGCAGCTTCTGGGCCTGCTCGAGCATCTGGTTGATGTTGGGCGGCATGTTCATGGGTGGGTGTCCTCCCCCTCGTCGAGCACGGTGGCGTCGAACTCCTGGACGAAACGATCGATCAGCTCGTGCTCGGACAGGACCGGATCGGGATCCTCGCCGAGCTCGAGCTCCTCGTCGGTGCGCAGCTCGTACTTGACGCGCAGCGCCTGACCGGTCACGGCGCGCACCGCCTGCGCGACGGCGTCGCGGTTGGTCGGCTTGTCCGCGTGCTTGTAGAAGACGGCGCCGGACTCCGAGAAGGCCACCGTCAGGTTCTCGGCCTCCAGGCTCACGGGCACCGTCCCGGCCAAAAAGGAGTCGAGGCCGCCGCCGAGCTGCTCGAGCACCGCCGGCCACAGCTCGCGCAGGCCGTCGACGTCGAAGTGCCCGTCGATCGGGGCGACCGCGACGGCCACCCCCGGCGCGCCGGCGTCGGCGTCGTCGGCGTCGGCGTCGGCGTCGTCGGCGTCGGCGTCGGCGGTCGGGACGGCCGTGGACACCATCACCGCGGGGCCCTCGTCGGTCGCGATCGTGGCGGTGCTGGGAGCGGGCGCTGGCGGCTTTCGGAGGATCTGGCCCGCCGGGGTCGCCGGGCGCTCGGGGGCGTGGACCGGCGCGGGGACGGGCGCCCGTCCGTCCAGGCTGCGCTCCAGGCGGTCGAGGCGGACCAGCAGGGCGTTGGCCGCGGGGTCGCGCGCCGGGTCGGCGCCCTTGACGAGCGCGAGCTCGAGCTGGGTGCGCGCGTCGGCGCCGTCCTTCATGGCCCGCAGGCCGTTCGCGAGCAGGTCGAGCAGGTGCGTGACCACGGCCGGGGAGACGCGTCGGGCCTGGTCGAGCAGCCGCTCGTCGGTCTCGCCGGTCATCGAGAGCTCGGCCGGCACCTCGTTTGCACCGAGCGTCTGCACGACCATCAGGGCGCGCAGGTGCGCCTCGAGGTCGCCGAAGAAGCGCGCCACGTCGCGGCCGGACTCAGACAGGCGCGCGGCGGCGAGCAGCGCGTCGCGGGGCCTGGCACCCGCGACCGCGTCGACCGTGCCGAAGAGCAGCTCGGCGTCCGCCGCGCCGAGCACCGCGAGGACGTCGTCGAGCGCGATCGTGCTGCCGCTGTAGGCCACGAGCTGCTCCAGCGTCCCGAGCGCGTCGCGGAAGGAGCCGGTGGCCGAGCGGGCCATCAGGGCGAGCGCCTCCTCGGGCGCCGTGATGCCCTCCGCCTCGGCGACGCGGCGCAGCACGCCGGCGATCTGCGCGATTGTGGGACGCGCGAAGTCGAACCGGTGGCAGCGGTCGGCGACCGTCGCCAGCACCTTCTGGACCTCCGTCGTGGCGAGCACGAAGATCGTGTTGGGCGGCGGCTCCTCGAGGGTCTTTAAAAACGCATTCCACGCCGCCGTGGACAGCATGTGCGCCTCGTCGAGGATGTAGACCTTGTAGCCGCCGGCGATCGGCGCGTAGGCGACGCGCTCGCGCAGGTCGCGGATGTCGTCGACGGAGTTGTTGGACGCCGCGTCCATCTCGATCACGTCGAGCGAGGTGGCGGCGGCGATCGAGCGGCACGACTCGCAGGTCCCGTCCGGCGTCGCCGTGGGACCGTCGACGCAGTTCAGCGAGGCGGCGAGGATCTTGGCCATCGACGTCTTGCCGGTTCCCCGCGACCCGACGAACAGGTAGGCGTGATGGACCTTGTCCTGCTCGATCGCGTTGCGCAGGGTGCGCACGACGTGCTCCTGGCCGACCACGTCGGCGAAGGTGCGCGGGCGGTGGCGACGGTACAGCGAGGCCATGGGGGCGGAGTCTAGATGGGTGGTCTTCCGCGGCGGGAGTCGCAGATTCGGCATCCAATGGATGCCCTATCCACGAATGCCGCGACCGAGTCAACGCACCGCGACACTGGAAACGGACCGTGCACCCGCCGTCGTCGCGAATCCTCTGGCGCGTTCGCCGTCTGCCAACTCCGATCGAGCTACCCCGCTGCGCCTGCCGGTGACCGCTTAAGGCTGCTTCCTTCCGGACCTGACCTGGTTCACGGGCCGACACCGCGCGGGACCCGATCATCGACGCCGCAGACGGCGCGCTGACCCGGAAGACTCCACTCCTAGGGAGGGAATTCAGCCCCGCTAGAGCGGATTGCGGGTACAGGGCTCCGCTACATCCCCGCCTAGCACGGTCCACCGGTGATCGTAGAGGATGCGGGGATGGACGTGGCCCTTCCCGAGGGATTCTCGTGCGGGCACTGGACGGACCGCTCCGCGTGGACGGGCTGCACCGTGTTGCTCGCGCCGCCCGGCGCGGTTGCTGCCGGCGAGGTCCGCGGCGGCGGCCCGGGCACGCGCGAGAGTGACCTGCTGCACCCCGGCACCTCGACCGCCGGCCCGCAGGCCGTGGTCTTCGCGGGCGGCAGCGCCTTCGGGCTGGCCGCCGCGGACGGGGTCGTGCGCTGGCTGCATGAGCAGGATCGCGGGCACGACACGCCGGCCGGGCGCGTCCCGCTCGTCTCGGCCGCGGTGGTCTATGACCTGCTGCTCGGGGACGCCGCCGTGCGGCCGGACGCCGTGGCCGGCATGGCGGCCTGCGCGGCGGCCGGGCCGGTGGTGGAGCGCGGCTCGGTAGGCGCGGGCACCGGGGCGACCGTCGGCAAGGCGCTCGGGCCGGAGGGCTGGACCAAGGGCGGGCTCGGCGCGGCACGCGTCGCAGCGGGCGACGCGGCGATCGTGGCGCTGGCGGTCGTCAACCCGATCGGCGACGTGCTGGCCGCCGACGGCTCGGTGCTGGCGGGCGTCTGGCGTCAGGACGGCTACGTGCGCTCGGTGGACCTGCTCGCCGCCGGCGCCCGCGTCCCGATCGAGGCGGCGCGGGCCAACACGACCCTGGTCTGCCTCTGCACCAACGCGCGCCTGACCAAGCTCGAGGCCTGGCTCGTCGCCCGCGCGGCGGCGGCCGGGGTCGCCCGCGCGGTGTCCCCGTGCGCGACCTCCTTCGACGGCGACATGACCTTCTGCGTCGCCTCCGGCGCCGTCGACGTCGACAGCCTGGTCGTCTCCGTGATGGCGGCGGAGGCGGCGACGCTCGCGATCCGCGACGGCGTCGAGCGGGCCACGGGCGCGCCCGGATGCCCCGCCGCCGCAGACCGGCCGCGGCGGCCGTTATCCTCCGAGCCCGTCCCGGGCGCGTAGCTCAGTGGGAGAGCGCTCGCTTCACACGCGAGAGGTCGCAGGTTCGAAACCCGCCGCGCCCATCACCTGAAGGCCCTGCAAATACAGGGCTTTCGGCGTTCAAGGCCCTTCCGCTGAAGCGTCCTGAAGGTGCCCGTGGCAGCGATATGGCAGCGTCAGCCTGTCCGGCGTTGCCTACGGGGCGGCCCTGGGCAGCCGTCTCGCACCCACGCGTCGAGTTCGTCGACCCGGAATCTGAGCGAGCAACCCGGCCCGTCCTGCTCATGTGGGATGGCGGCGACGGCGGCTGCGCGCTGAACCTCGCTGACGTGCATTCCCAGGTGCGCGGCCGCCTCGCGCGTCGTCAACCATCGAGGCAGATCGGTGGTCGTATCGACGCGGCCCGCTAGGCGCGCGGCGACTGCGTCCGCAGTTCGCCGAGCTGTGCCGGACTCAGCTGCACTGTCAACGCCGCCACGTCCCGATCACCGGTCCGGGGGTGCATCGAGGCAGGCGCCGGTTCGGGGATCTCGGCGCTCACCCCGGCCTCCTGAAGAGGTCGCCGGCTGGCTGGTCGGGGGACGGCGCGGTCGGTCGCGCGCAATTTTCGAGGGCGGCGCCGAGCGTCCGCACTTCGATGAGCCGGTAGACCTGGCTGCTGGTTGTCGCGCCGACGGGCAGCTGTGGGCCTGGTGTGACCGAGACCTGTTCGGGCTTGGGCCCGAGCGTCGTCCACACGACTGCCTCGCCGGTCCGCAGCTCTTTGAAGTCGTCCGGGCGGACGACGAATTCGGCGGCGCGGCGGCGTGACCCGACGCCGCTGCTGCGGGCACCTTGGGTGCGGTCGGTGGACTGCCACAGCTCACGGGTGCCGAGCAGCATCGCCAGCCAGTCGCGGGACTCGGGGCTGGTCTGGCGATGCAGGACGAAGCCGGTGAAGTTGTCGGCCAGAGAGGCGAGCAGCTGGTCGTTGCCGGTCGCCGAGGCGATGTCGGCCACCGACTGCGTGGAGAGGGCGACCTGGCCGTGCGAGCTGCGGGCGCGCTGCATGAGCGCGACGGCCCGCTCGCCGGCTCGGCCTTGCAGGACGCTGCCGAACTCGTCGACGAGCAGCGCCCACTCGATCCCGGCGGGGAGGGTGAGCGCGGCGGCGGCGATGTCGGCCAGGGCTAGGGTCGTGATGACCTCGGCCTCTTCCTTGAGGTCCTCGACGTGCGTCTTGAACAGCACGACCGCGCCCGCGGCCATCGCCGCCGGAAGCGTCACGGCGCCATCGTCGGACGGCGTGAGGACGCGCCGCCAGGCCTGGCCGGCTACCTCTTCCCGCTGACCCGGCTCAGGCCGCCGCCGCGCGTTCCAGGCCATCACGCGGGCTCGCTCGAACTGCCGCAGCTCCCAAGCCCGCCGAGAGCGCCGAGTCGCCACCTCCGCGCCGCCATCGCCGCCGCGGTCGTCCCGACAAAGAGGACCGCCCTCCCCGCCACCGCGATCAACCGGCCTGAGGTGAGCGCAACGATGGCGACCGGCATCGCGACGATCCATACCAGGTAGACGTTCCAGGCGCTGAGCGTCGTGCGGCGATGCACCCACCACGCGACGCCTACGCCGATCGCCGCGGCGAGCAGCAGCGCTCCCGCGAAACCGGCGGCGATCTGCGGCGCGCTGGAGGTCATCGCCGCTCACCCCTCTCGCGGGTCGTGGCGATCACGGTCGCCAAGCGCCCGACCCGTAGTGCGCTACCGAGCATCGGGCCTGCGACTCACGGCGCACCAGCGCGGCCACATCGGGCCGGTCGGTGACGTAGGTGATGTACGCGCCGCCCGCGGCGGTGTGACGCCATCCGCGAGGCTCAGGGTTCACTCAGGAAATCGTGAGTACCAACGCGGCGCCAGATCACGTGCGGCTCACCGGTGACCACCTCGTCGCCGTAGGTGAAGGTGGCGCGACCGTCCGGCGCGAAGGTGATCCCCACACGCCCTCGGCACCCCGGACGCGAGTGCGTGCCTCCCAGCGGCGTCGAGTACCGTAGGGAGAGATGTCCAGGCTGGATCGGATCACGTCTGACCCTGAAGTCTGCCACGGCCAGCCGGTCATCCGCGGCCTGCGATATCCCGTCCAGATGCTGCTGGAGCTGCTTGCGTCGGGCATGACGATCGACGAGGTGCTCGCTGATTATCCGGACCTCGAGCGTGACGACCTGCTCGGCGCGCTGGAGTTCGGTGCGGCAACTGCAGGCGGTCAGAGGGTCAGCCCGCTCAGCGCGACGTGAGGCTTCTCGTCGACGCGCAGCTGGCGGCGCTGCTGCGTGAGCGGGGGCATGACACGATGCACACGTCGGATATGCCCGACGACAATCGGTCGACCGACCGCCAGATCTGCGACGTCGCCGATGCAGCTGATCGGATCGTCGTCACCAAGGACGCCGACTTTCGCGACGGGCAGCTGCTCAACGGCTCTCCCCGCCGCCTGCTCGTTGTGGCACCGGGAACATCTCCAACCATGTGCTTCTGGAGCTGGTGGTCGCGAATCTTGCGGCGATCGAGCACGCATACGCGATTAGCGACCATGTTGAGCTGCGACACCACGGACTCGTGGTCCATTCGCGCTAGTCGCCCCGGGCTTGGGACCTCGCGACGGCACGACTCGTATGAGGGCGGCGGTCAGCAGACCGAGCGCGGCCACGGCCACGCGGGGCCACACCGACTCCCGCGCAGGCGCCGACCATCGCCTGCACGAGCGCTCACAGGACGATCTCGATGCCCTCGTGGCGCGGCACGCCGAGGGCAAGCGCCGGCGGGCGACGTACTATCCGGATAGCTGCTCGTTCACGGCGTAGCGCCACCGCATCTCCCGAACGCGCCGGGGTCGTGGCCGTGGACATACATGCTGCTCATGATCGCGACGTGGTGTGATCCGGGCGTGAGCCGCCCCGTCGAGGAGCAGAACCGCCGCCTGCTGCGGGCGCGCGACGCGATGGACCGCACGTACTCAGAGCCGCTCGACGTGCCCACGCTCGCGCGCATCGCCTACGTCTCGCAGGCGCACTTCATCCGGATCTTCCGCGCGACCTTCGG
>JBBQBV010000026.1:0-32537 GCA_038318085.1 Solirubrobacterales bacterium | reverse complement strand
CGTAGACTGCCGCGCCCCCATGCGCCAGAAGAGCCCCGAGACCTACGACGAGAAGCTCGAGCGGCTCAGCGAGCTGCGCGAGGCGACCACCCACCCGTCGCACGAAGCCGAGCGCAAGCAGCACGACAAGGGCAAGCTCACCGCCCGCGAGCGGATCGAGAAGCTGCTCGACCCCGGCTCCTTCCAGGAGCTCGACACCTTCATCCGCCACCGCGTGACCGAGTTCGGGATGGAGAGAAACCGGCCCTGGGGTGACGCCGTCGTCACCGGGCACGGCACCATCGACGGCCGACGCGTGTGCGTGTTCAGCCAGGACTTCACGGTCTTCGGCGGCTCGCTGGGCGAGGTCATGGCCGAGAAGATGTGCAAGGTCATGGACCTCGCGGCCAAGATCGGCTGTCCGGTGATCGGCATCAACGACTCCGGCGGGGCGCGCATCCAGGAGGGCGTGGTCTCGCTCGCCGCCTACGGCGACGTCTTCTTGCGCAACGTCCGCTGCTCGGGCGTGATCCCGCAGATCTCCGTGATCATGGGCCCGTGCGCCGGCGGCGCCGTCTACTCCCCGGCGATCACCGACTTCATCTTCATGGTGAAGAAGACCAGCCACATGTTCATCACCGGCCCCGAGGTGATCAAGACGGTCACCGGGGAGGAGCCCAGCTTCGAGGAGCTCGGGGGCGCGATCGCGCACAACACCAAGTCGGGCGTCGCGCACTTCGCCTGCGAGGACGATGAGAGCTGCCTGCAGGACGTGCGCTACCTGTTCTCCTTCTTGCCGCAGAACAACCTCGAGACGGTCCCGCGCGTCCTGCCCACGGACGACCCGACGCGCATGGACGAGGCGCTCGACACGGTCGTCCCGGACAGCCCGAACAAGCCGTACGACATGCGCGACGTCGCGCGGCTGATCGTCGACGACGGGGAGTTTCTCGAGGCCCAGGAGCTCTTCGCCCCGAATCTCATCGTCGGCTACGCCCGCCTGGACGGCTACGCGATCGGGATCGTCGGCAACCAGCCGAAGGCGATGGCCGGCGTGCTCGACATCGCGGCCTCCGAGAAGGGCGCGCGCTTCGTGCGCACCTGCGACGCCTTCAACGTCCCGATCCTGACGCTCTGCGACGTCCCCGGCTTTCTGCCCGGCACCCATCAGGAGTGGGGCGGGATCATCCGCCACGGCGCCAAGCTGCTGTATGCGTTCGCCGAGGCGACGGTCCCGAAGGTCACGATCATCACGCGCAAGGCCTACGGCGGCGCGTACGACGTCATGAGCTCCAAGCACCTCGGCGCGGACTTCAACTTCGCCTGGCCCCAGGCGGAGATCGCCGTGATGGGCCCCGAGGGCGCGGTCAACATCATCTACAAGCGCGACATCGCCGGCTCACCGACGCCCGCGAAGCGCCGCGGGAAGCTGATCGAGGACTACAAGGCGCGCTTCGCCAACCCCTACTCGGCGGCCGAGCGCGGCTACATCGACGACGTGATCATCCCGCACGAGAGCCGGCCGACGCTGATCCGGGCGTTCGAGACGCTGCTCACCAAGCGCGAGCCGGGCCCCAAGCGCAAACACGGCAACATCCCGCTCTGACGCGCCTTCGAGCTCGGGCCGGGCGGCCGCGGTGTGCTGCCTCACGGCGCACGCCGGAGGCTCGCGCGCGCTCGATGAGCTTTTCCGCGGGCGGATGCTGGTGACGCGGGTGCGGAACACGAATGCGCCCCACCAAGCGCCCCCACAGCCGTCATCTGATGGGTAACACCCCGGCCACGCGAAGGTGGGACCATCCCGGGCCATGCCACGCGCTCGAGTCCTTGTCCTGGTGCTCGGCGCGCTGCTCGCGGCCGGCGGGGTCGCCTACGCGGTGACGTCGAAGACCACCGGGCGGATCGGCCCACGCAGCCGCATCCAGCCGAGCGGGCGCAGGCTGCGCCCCTACGGCAAGCTCACGCAGAAGCTCGGCAACTTCCCCGCGGGCGGCGCGCCGACGACCAACGGGCGCTTTTTGTGGACGCTCTCGGCCGGGCGCGGACCGAACGACCTGCGGATCGTCAGCCTCAAGACGCGCAAGATCGTCCAGATCCTGCCGCTGCCCGGCGCCTCGGGCGGCGTCGCGATGGCGCCCGACGGTCGCACGGCGTACGTGTCGGGAACGCGAGAGTCCGAGCACCTCGACCAGCAGACGCCGCCCGACACCCCGGGCCGCGAGGGCGACGTCATCGGAGTCCTGCACTACGACCCGCAGACCGGGATCGCCACGCGCGACGGCACGATCGCCGTCCCCCCGCCGGCGACCGCGCCGGCGGTCCAGAACTTCCCGCCGAAGCTGACCACGCGCCTGGCCTGGCCGCGGGAGATCGCCGTCAGTCCCGACGGCTCCAAGCTGCTGGTCGCGCTCAACCTCGCCGACACCGCAGCGGTCGTCGACACCGCGACGCGCGCGGTCCGCTACGTCAGCGTCAAGGGCTACCCCTACGGCGCCGCGATCCTCTCCGACGGCAAGACCGGCCTCGTGAGCAACGAGGCCGACGGGCTCGTCAGCGTCATCGACCTCGACGACGCCCGGGTGATCAAGACGATCGGCGTGGGGCCGCCGCTCTCGCATCCCGAGGCGATCGCGGTCGACCCGAAGGCCGACCGCGCCTACGTGGCGATGGCCAACCAGGACGTCGTGGTGGTGCTCGATACCAAGCGGCTCGCGGTGCAGCGCACGCTCTCGGTCGGTCGCCCCCAGGGCCTGGGCACCTCGCCCACGGCGCTGTCGGTCACGCGCGACGGCCGCCGCCTGCTGGTCGCGGACTCCGGCGAGGACGCGATCGCGGTCTTCAACCTCCCGCAGGCCGGGGCGCAGACGGCGCTGGCCGCCGCCCGGCGGCGGCGCAGGCCCGAGGCCTTCGAGCTGCTCGGGCGCGTGCCCGTGGCCGCCTATCCAGTCGGCGCCTGGGCGACCAACCGCGGCCGCAACCTGGTCTGGCTCTCGGGCAAGGGCCTGGGCGTCGGGCCCAACCCGACCGGCCCGATCCCCACCGACCCGCGCGACAACGACAACCAGATCGGCTCGTTCGCCTACCTGCCGCGCATCTTGCGCGGCGTCGCGGGCGTCGGGCGTTTCCCCTCGGCCGCCCGGCTGCGGCGGCTCTCACCGCGCGCCACGCGCCAGCTGCGACCGGTCAACGCCCAGAAGGCCCCGCCCGGGAGCCCGATCGCCGCGGGGGCCTCGAAGATCCGGCACGTCTTCTACGTGGTCAAGGAGAACCGCAGCTACGACCAGATCCTGGGCGACGAGGCCAAGGGTGACGGCGACCCGAAGCTGACGCTCTTCGGCCGGGCGGACACGCCCAACCAGCACGCGCTCGCCGAGCGCTTCGGGCTGCTCGACCACGTCTACGCGAACTCCGAGGCGTCGATCGACGGCCACTTCTGGACCTCGGCCGGCGCCGTCTCGGACTACGTCACCAAGAACTGGATGGCCAACTACGCCGCGCGCGGGCGGCCGTACGACTTCGGCGTCTACGCCGTGACCTGGCCGGCGGCCGGCTTCCTGTTCGACCAGGCCAGCAAGCAGGGGCTGTCGTGGTTCAACTTCGGCGAGGCGATCGCCGGCGTCATCCCGCTGCCCGACCGCAACCGCACGACCGCCGACTCCCGCCGCGTGCTCGCCAAGTTCACGAACTCCGACATCGGCATCGCGCCGGGCTGCTTTCCCAACGACGCCTCGATCGGCACGGACGCGGTCGCGGCGGTCGCCGGGCTGCGGATCGAGACCTACGACGCGAGCCTGCCGGCCGGCGCGCCGCTCGGCTCGATGTCGCGCGTCGACTGCTTCGCCCAGCGCTTCAAGGGCTGGCTGCTCACCAACTCGGTCCCGTCCTTCACCTATCTGACGCTGCCGAGCGACCACACCAACGGCACGACTCCGAAGGAGCGCTCCCCGCGGGCGATGATCGCCGACAACGACCTCGCCGTCGGCCAGCTCGTCGGCCTGATCTCGCACTCGAAGGTCTGGAAGGACTCGCTGATCCTTGTGGTCGAGGACGACTCTCAGGACGGGCCCGACCACGTCGACGCCCACCGCATCCCGGCGCTGGCGATCTCGCCCTACTCGCGGCGCGGCGCTGTCGTCCACACGCGCTATGACTTCCTCTCGTTCATCCGCACGCTCGAGAACGCGATCGGCATGCGGCCGCTGACGCTGTTCGACGCGGCGGCCGTCCCGCTCTACGACGCGCTCTCCGGCACGCCCGCCAACCCCGAGCCCTACGACCCGATCACGCCCGCGCGCTCGCTGGTCGAGCGCAACGGGCCCGGGGCGCCGGGCGCCCGCGAGTCGCACGAGCTCAACATCGGGCGCAACGTCGACGCCGTACCGCAGCAGACGATCGACCGCCTGCTCTGGCAGGCCGTCCACGGGCCGGGCTCACAGCCGCCGCCGCCGGGCCCGAACGCCGCGAACGACCGCGGCTGAGTCGCCCAGCGGGCACTGCGGCAGCGCGGCTGAGGTGCCCAGCGGGCACTGCGGCAGGGATAAAGGGGGAATCCGGGTCCGGTTTTGCTAGAATCGCCGAATGGAATCTGCGTCCCTTGCCGGCCGACGGCGCGGCAGCCTCGAAGATCCCGAAGTCGTCGAGGATGTCCCGGGCCACATCATCCCGATCCTCGAGCGCGAGTTCGACGACTTCGACAATGAGGCGGAGAGGTACCTCGACGGGCAGACGCCCGAGAACGAGTTCATCGGCTTCCGCCTCAAGCAGGGGGTCTACGGCCAGCGCCAGGCCGACGTGCAGATGATCCGCGTCAAGCTGCCCTTCGGCGGAATCAGCCCGGCCCAGATGGACGCCTTCGCCGCCGTCGTCGAGAAGTACGCGCCGCTGGACAAGGGCCACATCACCACGCGCCAGAACATCCAGCTGCACCACATCCCGCTGCGCGACGCCGCCGCCACCATCAGAGAGCTGTCGGACTCCGGGCTCTCCAGCCGCGAGGGCTGCGGCAACACCGTCCGCAACGTGACGGCCGACCCGTGGGCCGGGGTCTGCCACGACGAGATCTTCGATCCGACGGAGTACGTCGGCGCCTACGTGCGCTACTTCGTGCGCCACCCGACGACGCAGCTGATGCCGCGCAAGGTCAAGACCGCGTTCACCGGCTCAGACGCCGACCGCGCGATCACCGGCATCCACGACATCGCCTACCTCGCCCGCGTCCGCGACGGCGTCAAGGGCTTCGAGGTCCGCGTCGGCGGCGGCACGTCGATCATGCCCCGCATCGCGCCGACGCTGTACGAGTTCGTCGAGGCCGAGAACGGGGACTACCTGAAGATCGCCGAGGCGGTCTTTCGCATCTTCAACCGCCAGGACTGGCTGCGCGTCAACCGCGCCCGCGCCCGCATCAAGGTCTTCGTTGACAAGTTCGGCATCGACGAGCTGCGTCGGCAGGTCGAGGAGGAGCTCGAGGGCGACTGGGTCGCCGAGCGCGACTTCACGCTTGACAAGTTCCTCTACGACGAGGAGTCCGACGCCCCGGCGCCCACCGCGACGGTGTCGAGCCCCAACGGCGACCACCGGGAGTACGAGCGATTCGTCTCGAGCGCCGTCAAGCCACAGCGCCAGGCGGGCTTTTGCACCGTCCACGTGCACGTCCCGCGCGGTGACCTGACGCCCGAGCAGTTCCGCGGGCTCGGGCAGCTGATGCGCGACTACACCGGCGGCCACGCCCGGATGACCGTGCACCAGAACATCGTGCTGCGGTGGGTGCGCGACGAGGCGCTGTACGACGTCTGGCGGCGCCTGCTGGCGCTCGGCCTCGGCGAGCCCGGGGCGGACGAGGTCACCGACGTGGTCTCGTGCCCCGGCACCGACTCCTGCAAGCTCGGCATCACCTCCTCGATGGGCCTGAACCTCGCGATCCGCGGGCGCCTGGACGAGATGGGCATCGAGGACCCGCTCGTGCGCAAGATGCACATCAAGATGTCCGGCTGCCCGAACGGCTGCAGCCAGCACCACATCGCCGACATCGGGTTCTACGGCGCGTCGATCAAGGTCGGGAAGAACACGATCCCGGCCTACATCGCGCACGTCGGCGGGACGTTTGACACCGGCGCCGTCGCCTACGGCGCCCGCCTGAAGGTCCGCCTGGCCGCCAAGCGCGTCCCGGAGGCCGTCGAGCGCTGGATCCGCATGTACCAGGCCAACCGGTTGGAGGGCGAGCTCTTCCGCGAGTACGCCGCCCGCGTCGGCAACGCGGAGTTCGAGGCGGCGGTGGCCGACCTGGTCCTGCCGATCGAGTTCAACCTCGAGAACATGAGCACGTTCATCGACTGGAACCGCAGCGTCCCGTTCCAGGTCGTCCGTGGCGAGGGCGAGTGCGCGATCTGATCACGCTCACCGATCTCGACGGCGCGCTCGCCGACGCCGGTGAGCGCCACGGCGACGCCCTCGTGATGCTCTGCTCGTTTCAAAAGGAGGAGTCGGTGCTCGTCGAGGCCGTGGCGCGGGTCGCTCCGCTCACGCGCATCGTGACGATCGACACCGGCGTCCTGTTCGGAGAGACGCTCGCGACCTGGCGGGCCTACGAGGAGCGCTTCGGCGTGGACATCGAGGTCCAGGACGCGCGCGGGCAGTGGACGGCCGATCGCTGCTGCAGCGCCGCGAAGGTCGAGGCGCTCGAGCGGGCGCTGGCCGGCGCCGAGGCGTGGGTCACCGGCATCCGCCGCGAGCAGTCGCCGACGCGCGCAGGCGCCCGGACCGTCGAGACCGACTTCAAGCGGGGTATCGTGAAGTACAACCCGCTCGCCTACTGGACCGAGGAGGACGTGTGGCGCGCGATCCAGGAGAAGGATCTTCCCTACAACGAGCTCCACGACCGCGGGTACGCGTCCATCGGCTGCATCCCGTGCACCCTGCCCGGCGAGGGCCGCGAGGGCCGCTGGGCCGGGTCGGACAAGCTCGAATGCGGCATCCACGTCGGCTGAGGGCAGGCACGACGCCCACACCCGAGCCCTCGCGCGACACCATTGCGGCCGGCATGGGCGCGTGAGAGCCGCCGCGCTGACGTTCGCCGCCGTGCTGGCGGCGCTCACCGTCTTGATCTTCGCGCTCGACGGCCAGTCCGGCGTCGGCGACGAACTCCTCAACGTCATCGCCGCAGCCGGGGCGGCGGCAACGGTCGGCTTCGCCACCACGCAGCCGGCGGGCGGGCGGCGCCGGATCGGCGTCGCAACGGGCGCCGCCACCGTGGCGATCATCGTCGCCGTGGTCGCCGTCCGCGCCGCGAGCTGAGGTGGGGCGCGCACAGCTCGCCCTGGGGAGCCCCAACCCCGCCAGGCCAATATCGTGCCCCTCCGCATGTTCGACAAGGTTCTCGTGGCCAATCGCGGAGAGATCGCGGTCCGCATCATCCGCGCGCTGGACGAGCTGGGGATCGCGTCGGTGGCGGTCTACTCAGACGCCGACCGGGAGGCGCTGCACGTCAAGCGCGCGACTGAGGCCTACCTGCTCGGCCCCGGCCCGGCGAACGAGAGCTACCTCGTCGTCGACAAGCTGCTCGAGGTCATCGAGGCGTCCGGCTCCGAGGCCGTACATCCCGGCTATGGCTTTCTCGCCGAGAACGCGCAGTTCGCCAGGACCCTGGGGCACAACGGGATCACGTTCATCGGTCCGCCCGCGAGCGCGATCGACGCCATGGGCTCGAAGACCAAGGCGCGTGAGCTCATGCAGGCGGCCGGCGTGCCCATCGTTCCCGGCACGACCGAGCCGGTGGAGACGCTCGCCGACGCCGAGGCGATCGCGGAGGAGATCGGCTACCCGATCGCGGTCAAGGCGGCGGGCGGCGGCGGCGGCAAGGGCTTCCGCGTCGCGCTGGAGCCCGCGAACCTCAAGGACGCGTTCGAGGGCGCCGCGCGCGAGGGCGAGAAGTTCTTCTCCGACGACACGGTCTACCTCGAGCGCTACCTGGCCGACCCGCGCCACGTCGAGGTCCAGATCCTGGCCGACGAGCACGGCAACGTCATCCACCTCGGCGAGCGCGACTGCTCGATCCAGCGGCGCCACCAGAAGCTCATCGAGGAGTCGCCCGCGCCGCTGATCGACGACGCGATGCGCGAGAGAATCGGCACGATCGGCGTGGACGCGGCCAAGGCCGTCGGCTACCGCTCGGCCGGCACGATCGAGGGCCTTCTCGTCAAGCAGGACGGCGGGCCCGACGAGTATTTCTTCCTCGAGATGAACACGCGGGTGCAGGTCGAGCACTGCGTCACAGAGGCCACGACCGGCATCGACATCGTGCGCGAGCAGATCCTCATCGCCACGGGGGAGAAGCTCACGATCAAGCAGTCCGACGTGCAGCTGCGCGGCCACGCGATCGAGTGCCGCATCAACGCCGAGGATGCCTCGCGCACCTTCTCACCCGCCCCCGGCGCCATCACGTCCTACGTCGAGCCGTCAGGCCCCGGCGTGCGCGTGGACTCCGGCGTGCGCGCCGGCTCGGAGATCACCCCGCTGTATGACCCGATGGTCGCCAAGCTGATCGTCTGGGACTCAGACCGCGAGCGCGCGACCAAGCGCATGCTGCGCGCGCTCGACGAGTTCGAGGTCGGCGGCGTCACCACGCTGATGCCGTTTCACAAAGCGATCATGGCCTCCGATCAGTGGGCCCGCGCCGAGACGTGCCGCGACCTGATCGAGGACGAGGACTGGCTGAAGTCGCTCGCCCCCGAGGCGCCGGAGGCGGCGACGGACGGAGACGCGGAGACGCAGGAGCGCACGTACACCGTCGAGGTCTCCGGCAAGCGCTTCGAGGTCAAGGTCCACGGCGAGGCCTTCGCCCCGGCGGCCGCGGGCGACGGCGCCGCGGGAGGCCGCAAGGCGCCGAGGGCGCCCAAGCGCAGGCCCGGACCCGGCGGCGGGACCGACGAGCTCAAGTCGCCGCTGCAGGGCAACATGTGGAAGGTCCTCGTCGAGCAGGGCGAAGACGTCGTGGAAGGCCAGCTGATCTGCATCATCGAGGCGATGAAGATGGAGAACGAGATCACGGCCCACAAGGCCGGCAGGATCGCCCAGCTGGCCGTCAGGGAGGGCGCCGCGATCTCCTCCGGCGCGCTCATCGCCGTCATCGCGGCGTCCGGGAACGGCAGCGAGCCCGCGAGCGGGGACTAGTGGATGTGTCCGGAAGTTCCGTGGGTCGACGGCGCAGTCCAGGCCGGTGCTGGCGGTGCACGGTGACCGGCTGCCGTACTGGTGGTACGGCTGCCGACGCCGGGTGCCACCAGCGGCGGCCTGGGCCCGCCGGAACCCACGGAACTTATGGACGCGTCCACTAGTGCCGCGCGTCTGGCTCGCCGGGCCGGACGAGGCGGAGCAGGTCGCGCAGCTGCTGGCCGCCTTTCGCACCTGGTACGGCCGCGACTGGCCCTCCGACAACGCCTTCCACGCGACGGTCGAGCGCCTGATGGAAAACCACGCGACGGAGTTCCTACTCGGCGCGCCGCACGACGACGCGGCCGCTACCGGCGTCGCCCAGCTACGCTACCGGCTCTCGATCTGGACCGCTACCGAGGACTGCTGGCTCGAGGATCTTTACATCGGCGACGCCGCCCGCCGCGCCGGCCTAGGCCGCGCGCTGATCGCGGCTGCGATCGACCGAGCCCGCGAGCGCGGCTGCCGCCGCATCGAACTCGACGTCGACGACGACAACGCGCCGGCCCGCGCGCTGTATGCGGCGCTGGGCTTCGCCGAGAAGAGCGGTGGCTCGGCGCTGATGCAACGCAAGATCCCGCAGGACTGACGGCGAGCGGCGACTACGACGAGCGCGGCGAACCCGCGGGCGCCAGGCAAGGTTCAGCGTGCGAAGCGGTCACCGTTGCAATGACCCGTGCTCACTGGCGGACCGGCCTTGCGGAGCGCTTCGCGCACGAATCGGTTGGGGACGGCGAAGCCGCTCCTTCCGTCGTGGCCGCCCAGACGACCTCCGACGAGGAGCGGCAGCCGCGTCCCGAGCACGGCCCCCACGGCGAATCCCGCCAGGCCCAACATGCCCTGAAGCCCTCGCCGAAACTGTGACGACGGCCACGGCCACCACCGCGCCCACGACCAGATCTACGACGAGCATGCGGCAACCATAAGCGCTGCGAGTCGGCGCGCTACGACAGGGCCAGCTGTCAGCGCCCCGGACCTCTCGTCCTGACGCTAATCGGCGGCGGCCAGCTGCGCGTTGCGCGCGTGCAAGCGCTGCTGCGCGTCCGTGCGGCGCGCGAGCGGGAGCGGCGCGCCGGCGCCGCCGGCGGCGAGCGCTCGCAGGTACTCGCGGTCCTCCTGCAGGATCGCCAGCGCGCGCTCGGCGTCCAGCGCGTCACCGTGGCCGGGTACGACGGTGTCCGCCGCCTCGACGAGGTGCTCGAGGCGCTCGAGCGTCTGCAGATAGGCGGTCAGCGCCGACGGGTCCTCGCCCAGCGTCGGGATCTCGACGGGCGAGAGGTGGTCGCCGGCCACGAGCACCTTCGCCCACGGCACCCAGACCGCCATGCCGTCGGGCGTGTGGCCGCCGAGCGGGTGGAGCTCGAGCTCGGCCGTCCCGATGGCGCAGGCGCCAGGCACCGGCAGCCCCTGGGGCGTCCCGAGGTCCAGCGGCGCGTCGCGGCGGACGTAGTGCTCCTCGTCGAAGGCGCGCAGCCCGCGCTCGGGGGCGCCCGAGTCGGCGCTGAGCACCAGGGCGGTCGACTCAGCGACGCCGAGCGGGATTGCGAAGGCCAGCCGTCCGAGCAGATGGTCCCAGTCGGCGTGGGTGGCGAGCAGCCCGACGACGTTGAAGTCGGCCTGTCCGGCGACGGTGGGAAGCAGCTCGAGCTCGTCCGGCAGGACCGGCGAGTCGATGCAGAACGCCTCCTTCCCGCTGCGCACCAGCGTGCAGGTGGTCTGGTAGACCCGCGAGGTGGCGACGACGACGTCCGGGTGGACGGCGAGGACCCGCACTAGAGGCCCCTCCTGCAGGTCCCCGCGCGCTTGGATCGCCCGCTGATCACCGAACCACTACAGCCCGAGGAGCTTGAGGGCTTCCTTGAGGTTGCCGACTTCCTCGGTGGGCTTCTTGGCGCCGGCCTCGAGCTGCTCGCCCTTGCGGTTGACCCAGATCGTGGGGACCTTGAGCTTGGAGGCGGGCTCGATGTCGTGGTGGTGGCTTGACCCGACGTGCACCCAGCCCTTGCGCGTGCCGATGCGGCGCTCGGCCTCCTTGAAATGCGCGGGGTCCGGCTTGTAGGAGCGGACCTGCTGGGCGGTGACGACCAGGTCGAAGTCCATCCCGAAGTGCCGGCGGGTCTGGCCGAGCAGCTTGTCGTCGATGTTGGAGACCAGGCCGACGTCTTTGGCCTTGTTGACCTTCTTGAGCGCCGGGACCGTCTCCTTGAAGGGCCTCCAGCGCTGCACGGAGTCCGGCAGGAACTGGGCCCGGGAGGGCTCCAGGGGCCAGCCGAGGTCCTTGGCGACGGCGATCGCGGTACGGCGCAGCACCTCGGCGTAGAGCTCGTAGGATCCGCCCATGATCTCGCGCTGGTGCTGCAGGAACAGCGGGATCAGCTCGTCCTTGCTGATTGAGAAGCCGTCGCGGTCAGCTTCCTTGGTGAAGGCCTGGTGGGCGCCGTCTTCCCAATCGATGAGCGTTCCGTAGACGTCGAACGTCACGAAGTTGATGTCCTTGGGAAGCGGCATGCGGCGGCCATTGTGCCTCAAAGCGCCCACCGAGCGCCCGCCGATAGGGTCTGGCGCTCCATGGACCTCCTCGAATATCAGGGCAAACAGCTGTTTGCCCGCCATGACGTGCCGGTGCCAGCCGGCCGGCCCGCCACCTCCGTGGACGAGGCCGTCGCGGCCGCC
Organism: Solirubrobacterales bacterium; assembly: GCA_038318085.1. Taxonomy (GTDB): domain Bacteria; phylum Actinomycetota; class Thermoleophilia; order Solirubrobacterales; family Solirubrobacteraceae; genus DATLGB01. The sequence continues at coordinate 20,681 of JBBQBV010000026.1, read as the reverse complement.
GAGGAGATCGGCTATCCCTGCGTGATCAAGGCGCAGGTGCAGGTCGGCGGCCGCGGCAAGGCCGGCGGCATCCAGGTCGCCAAGGACCGCGAGGACGCGCAGCAGCACGCCGCGGACATCATCGGGATGGACATCCGCGGCCACACCGTCCACGAGGTCTGGGTCGAGACCGCGTCGGACATCGCCGCCGAGTACTACGCCTGCGTGGTCTTTGACCGCGCCGCCAAGCGCCCTCTGGTCCTGCTCTCGACGCAGGGCGGCGTCGACATCGAGGAGGTGGCCGCGGCCGACCCCGACGCCATCGCCCGCCTGCACATCGATCCGCTGCTGGGCTTCCAGGACTTCCACGGCCGCCGCCTGGCCTTCGAGGCCGGCGTGGACGCCGATGTCGTCCGGCCCGTCGGCGCGCTGATCGCCCGCCTCTACGACGCGTTCGTGGGCGAGGACGCGACGCTGACCGAGGTCAACCCGCTGATCGTCACGACCGACCGCAAGGTGATGGCGCTCGACGCCAAGGTCACGCTCGACGACAACGCCCTCTACCGCCATCCGGAGAACGCGGGGCTGCGCAGCACGGAGGCGGAGGATCCCCAGGAGCGCATGGCGCGCGAGCTCGGCATCACCTACGTCAAGCTCGACGGCAACATCGGCATCCTCGGCAACGGCGCCGGCCTCGTCATGAGCACGCTCGACGTCGTCTCCTACGCGGGCGGCGAGCCGGCCAACTTCCTCGATGCGGGCGGCGGAGCCAGCGCCGGGCAGATCACCCAGGCCGTCGAGGTGATCCTCGCAAATGACAAGGTCACCGCCGTGCTGTTCAACATCTTCGGCGGCATCACGCGCTGCGACGAGGTCGCCAACGGCCTGATCGAGGCCTTTGCCCAGATCGAGCCGCAGGTGCCGTTCGTCGTGCGCCTCGACGGCACCAACGACGCAGCGGGTCGCAAGCTGCTCGCGGAGGCCGACCTGCCCAACGTGCACCCCGAGAACACCATGCTCGGAGCCGCGCAGAAGGTGGTGGAGCTGGCCAGATGAGCATCCTCGTCGGCAAGGAGACCAGGCTCGTGACGTCCGGCATCACGGGCCGCGAGGGCACGTTTCACACGCTGAACAACCGCGCCTACGGGACCGACGTGGTGGCCGGCGTTACCCCGGGCAAGGGCGGGCAGGACGTCGAGGGCATCCCCGTCTTCAACACGTTTCACGCCGCCGTGGCCGAGGCGGGGGCGAACACGGCGATGGTCTTCGTGCCGCCGCGCTTCGCCGCCGACTCGATCCTCGAGGCCGCCGACGCCGGCATCGCGCTCGTGATCTGCATCACCGAGGGCATCCCCGCCCACGACGAGCTGCGCGTCTACAACCACCTGCGCGGCTCCGGCACTCGCCTCGTCGGCCCCAACTGCCCCGGCATCCTGTCTCCCGGCAAGGCCAACGTCGGCATCATCCCGGCGGCGTTCTTCTCCGAGGGCAACGTCGGGGTGGTCTCGCGCTCGGGCACGCTGACCTACCAGATCGGCAACGAGCTCGCGCAGAAGGGCTTCGGCAACTCGTCGATCGTCGGCATCGGCGGCGACCCCGTCCCGGGCACGTCGTTCATCGACGTGCTCGAGCTCTTCGAGGCCGACGACGAGACCGAGCTGATCGTCATGTCGGGGGAGATCGGCGGCTCCGCCGAGGAGGAGGCGGCCGTGTACATCGCCGACCACGTGCGCAAGCCGGTCGTCGCCTACATCGCTGGGTTCACGGCCCCCGAGGGCAAGACGATGGGCCACGCCGGCGCGATCGTCTCCGGCTCCGCCGGCACGGCGAAGGGCAAGAAGGAGGCGCTCGAGGCCGTGGGGGTCAAGGTCGGCGAGTCGCCGACCGAGGTGGCCGAGCTGGCCGCCGAGATCGCCGCGTCGCTCGGATGACCGGCGGCCGGGCGGATAGCCTGCGAGCCATGCCCGACACGATCTCCTTCGCCCGCGGGGCACCGTCCCTGGACATCGTCGACGTGGAGGGCCTGCGCGAGGCCGCCAACCGCGCGTTCGACGAGGACCCGGGCGGCACGACCGCCTACGGCACGTCGGTCGGCTACGTGCCGTTGCGCGAGTGGATCGCCGCCAAGCACGGCGTGGCGGTCGAGCAGGTGCTGGTCACCAACGGCTCGATGCAGGCCGACGCGTTCCTGTTCGAGCTGCTCGTGCGCGAGGGCGACGCGGTGGTGGTCGAGTCCCCGACCTACGATCGCACGCTGCTGAACCTGCGCAACCGCGGCGCGGACGTGCGCATGGTCGAGCTCGAGACCGACGGCATCGACGTCGCCGCGCTGGAGGAGCTGCTCGACGGCGGCGTCAAGCCGACGCTCGCGCACGTCATCCCCAACTTCCAGAACCCGGCCGGCCACACGCTCAGCGCCGACAAGCGCGCCGGGCTGCTGCGCCTGGCCGCCGAGCACGACTTCGTGCTGTTCGAGGACGACCCGTACATCGACATCCGCTTCGAGGGCGAGGGCCTGCCCACGATGCTCTCGCAGGACGGCTCCGGCAAGGTCGTCTACGCCTCCTCGTTCTCCAAGACGGTCTGCCCGGGGATCCGCGTCGGCTACCTGGTGGGCCCGGCCGCGCTGATCAAGCAGGTCCAGGGCGTGGCGACCAACACCTACATCTCGCCGAACATGGTCGCGCAGTCGATCGTCAACCAGTTCGCCCGCTCCGGACGCATGGACTCGGCGATCGAGACCGTCAAGAACGCGCTGCGCGAGCGGCGCGACCTGCTCGTCCAGGCGCTCGGCGAGCACCTGCCCGAGGCGCGGTTCGAGCCCCCGTCCGGCGGCTACTTCATGTGGGTCGAGCTGCCGGAGGAGGTCGATGTCGCCGAGGTCGCCAAGGCGGCGCAGGAGCGCGGCGTCCTCTTCGTCAAGGGCTCGGACTTTCTGCTCGAGGGCGGCGCCAACACGCTGCGCCTGGCCTACTCCGGCGTGACCGCGGACCGGGTCGAGGAGGGCGTCAAGCGCCTCGCCGACGCCGTCCGCTCGGTTGGCGTCACCGCGTAAGACGCGCTACGGCGGGAGCCCGTCGCAGTACGGGGAGCTGATGGCCCCGCAACGCGACGGCCCGCACCCCGTGGCGGTCGTGCTGCACGGCGGGTTCTGGAAGGCCGTCTACGGCCGCCGGATGATGTGGCCCGTGTGCCGCGACCTCCTGCAGCGCGGCTGGGCCGTGTGGAACCTCGAGTACCGGCGCCTCGGGCTGCGCTCCGGCGGCGGCTGGCCGAACACGTTCGACGACGTCGCGGCCGGGGTCGACCACCTCGAGACGCTGCCCGGCGTGGACACCTCGAGGGTCGTCGCCCTCGGGCACTCCGCCGGCGGGCACCTGGCGGCCTGGGTGGCGGCGCGGCAGGACGCGCGGGTCCCGGTGCACGCCGCCGTCGCGCAGGCCGGCGTGCTCGACCTGACCTACGCGGCCGAGCTCGACCTCTCGGGCGGGGTCGTCCGGCGGCTGCTCGGCGGCACGCCGCAGCAACGACCCGACGTCTACGCGCAGGCCTCCCCGGCCGCGCGCGTCCCGATCGGCGTGCCGCTGCTGTGCGTCCACGGAGCGCAGGACGCCGTCGTCCCGCCCGCGATGAGCGAGCGCTTCGCGGAGAAGCAGCGGCTGGCGGGCGGCGACTGCGACCTGCAGGTCTTCGCCGGTGAGGACCACATGGGCCACCTCGATCCCGACAACGCGATGTGGCAGGCCGCCGCGGACTGGCTGGAGCGCTGGCGGGCCTGACGCCGACCCGCGCCGACGCCCTGACCCGACCGGCTACGCGTCCTGCTCTGAGGCCACGGCGGAGACGATCCAGGTGGACGCCGGGCCGTAGACGGCGCCGTCCGGCGCGACGAAGTCCGCCAGGCCGGCGTGGAGCTCGGCGTCGATCGTCGGCCGCGCGTGGTCGGCGTCGCTGCCCAGCAGCCGGAGCACCTCGCCCGCGGGGCCGAGGGACATCATCAGTGCGACCGCCTCGTCGAGGTCGCCGCCCATGAGCAGCGGGAGGTCGCTGCGGCGCAGCTCGACCTGCTCGAAGCCGGCGTGCATCAGGACGTCGGTGACCATGTCGGCGTTGGCCATTGAGAACGGGCCGGGCCCGCAGGTCGGCTCGTCGGACTCCTCCGGCTTCTCGAGGTGGTGCTTGACCGTCAGCTCGGCGCGGTGGATCCAGTCGTTGTCGAGCTTGCGCCGCCACACCACCATCGTCAGGCGGCCGCCGGGCACGAGGGCGCGACGCACGTTTCGCAGCGCGGCCACCGGGCTTGCGAAGAACATCGTCCCGAAGCGCGAGAACGCGTAGTCGAACTGCTCGTCGAACTCGACGGCCTGCAGGTCGGCGACCTCGTAGCGCACGTTGCGGGCCGGGAACTCCGCGCGGGCGGACGCGATGAAGCGGGGCGCCGCGTCGTTGCCCAGCGCGTGGCCCTCTGGCCCGACGAGCGCCGCGAGCTGCGCGGTCGTGTCCCCGAACCCGCAGCCGATGTCGAGCACCCGGTCCCCGGGCGCGGGCGGGTGCAGGCGCAGCGCCTCGTTCCCGTGCGCGGCCAGCCCCCCGACGATGAGGTGGCGGAACTGCACGAAGCGGTCGAAGAGCGGCCCGTTCCAGGCCTCGATGGCTTCCTCGTTGGCGGTCGCGATGGGTTCCATGGTGCGACCGTACGCCTGCGGAGCAGGCGGTTTCAAGTTACCGTTGCCGGCATCGCATCCCCGGTCGCACCCGCGCAGGACCCGCCCTCCGCCCCGCCGTCGCCCGCCGGGCCCCTGGCCGCCGGCGAGGCCCCGCGTCCGCAGGCGCCGATGATCCCCCGCTCGCGCGTGGCGCAGACGCTGCGCCTCAGCATCCGCCAGATCGAGTTCGTCTTCCGCGCCCGCCGCGAGCACGGCGACACGTTCCGGGTCAACAGCCTGCTCCGCGACGAGCCGTTCACGGTCACGAGCCATCCGGACCACGTGCGGTCGCTGTTCACCGCGAGGCCGGAGCTCGCGCCCTCGGTCACCGGCGAGTCCCCGCTGCGGCCGATCGTGGGGCCGAGCTCGACGCTCACGGCGCTCGGCGCGCGCCACATGCGCCAGCGCAAGCTGCTGCTCCCACCCTTCCACGGCGAGGCCGTCGAGCGCTACGCGCGGATGATCGCCGACGCCGCCGAGCGGGAGGTCGACGGCTGGCCCGTCGGCGCGGAGATGGCGCTCGCGCCGCGCATGCAGGCGATCACCCTCGACGTGATCATGGCCGGCATCTTCGGCGTCGAGGGCACGCCGGAGCCGGGGACGCCTGAGCACGGACTGCGCCGCTGCATCCGCACGATCGCCGATCTGTCGACGAAGTTGATCGGCCAGCTCGGCGAGCTGATGAACACCGGCAAGGACGAGCCCGTCGGCATCACGCGCTACGCGCTGTCGGTGCTCGACCGCTACGTCTACGAGGTCATCGCCAAGCGTCGCGCCGACCCGCACGCCACCGAGCGCGGCGACATCCTCTCATTGCTGCTGACCGCGAAGACCGAGGACGGCGACCTGCTGTCCGATCGCGAGCTGCGCGACGAGCTGCTCACCCTCGTGCTCGCCGGGCACGAGACGACGGCCAACCAGCTCGCCTGGACCTTCGAGCGCCTCGTGCGCGCGCCCGCGGCGCTGGAGCGCCTCGTCGAGTCGGTCCGCGCCGGGACGCCCGACGCCGAGGACTACATCGAGGCGACGATCCACGAGAGCATGCGCTCACGGCCCGTGATCCCGCTGATCGGCCGCCGCGTGACCGTGCCGTGGCGCCTCGGCGAGCGCGGCGTGGAGGCCGGCGGCATCGTCCTCATGAGCATCCTGCTGCTGCACCACCGCGAGGATCTCTACCCCGAGCCGTTCGCGTTCCGGCCGGAGCGCTTCGTCGGCCGCAAGCCCGGCACCTACACGTGGATCCCGTTCGGCGGCGGCATCCGCCGCTGCCTGGGCGCGGCGCTGGCGATGGCCGAGCAGCGGATCGTGCTCGAGACGATCGCCCGCCGCTGCGACCTGGCGGCGGCCGACCCGGCGCCCGAGCGCGCGCGGCACCGCAACGTGACGATGATCCCCGCCGGCGGCGCGCGGGTCGTCGTGCGCGCGAAGCGCTGACGGCTAACGCCCGTAGCGGTCCTTGCCGAGCACGATCTGCTCGGGCAGGGCGGCGCGGGGCGGCGGCGAGGGGTCGGCCGTGACCGAGATGGTCTCCGCCACGGAGCGGGTGACGGTCGCTTCGCCCTCGGGGAAGGTGACGGTGATGTCGTCGGCGTCGGCGCTGGTCAGCTCGCCCCGATGGCCGGGCTCCATGCCCGCGGCCTTGAGGTAGTGCAGCAGGTCCTCCGCCTCGTTCTCGAAGCGCAGGATGCGCACGGACGCGCCCTGCGCGACGTCGGCCAGCGGGACGCCGACGATCCGGTTGGCCGAGTCGATCGGGTGGCCGTGCGGGCAGGTCTTGGCGTTGCCGATGGCGGCGAGCATCCGCTCCTCGAGCACAGGGGACATCGCGTGCTCGAGGCGCTCGGCCTCCTCGTGGACCTCGTCCCAGGGGATGTTCAGGACGTCGGTGAGGAAGCGCTCGATCAGGCGGTGGCGGCGGACGATGCCCTCGGCGTGCCCGCGGCCGGACGACGTGAACTCCAGGCGCTTGCCCTTGTCGCGGCTGACGTAGCCGTCGCGCTCCAGCCGGCCGATCATCTCGTGGACCGTCGGTGCCGAGAGCTGCATGGCGCGCGCGAGGTTCGCGGCGGTCATCGGCAGCCCGGCCTCCTGCAGCCAGAAGATCGACTGCAGGTACTCCTCCTCGGCCTCGGTCGCCTCGTCTGGCATGGCGAGCAGGTTACCGGCCGAGGATCGCGCCATCTGCCACAGTCTCCGCGCAATGGCGCTCCCGCTCAAGCCCCCGCTGCTGCCCCAGCTCGCCAAGACGGCCAAGGCGCTGCCCACGGGGGGCACGTGGTCCTACGAGCCGAAGTGGGACGGCTTCCGCTGCATCGCCTTCGTCGACGGCGAGGCGGTCGAGCTGCAGTCGCGCAACGGCAAGTCGCTCACGCGGTACTTCCCCGAGCTGCGCTTCCCGCCCGGCCGCTACGTGCTCGACGGCGAGATCGTGATCCTCGACGAGCAGGGCGGACAGGACTTCGACCTGCTCGGCCAGCGGATCCACCCCGCCACGTCGCGGGTGGCGATGCTGGCGGAGAGGACCCCGGCGCGCTTCGTCGCGTTCGACGTGCTGTCGATCGACGACGAGCTGCTGCTCGAGCTGCCCCAGCGCGAGCGCCGCGCCCGGCTCGAGCAGCTCGTCGAGGCGCCCGTCGACCTCACCCCCACGACCCTCGACGCCGCCGCGGCCGAGCCGTGGCTGCGCGGCGCCGAGGGCGTCATCGCCAAGCAGCTCGAGGCGCCCTACCGGCCGGACGAGCGCGTCGGCATGGTTAAGATCAAACGCGTCCGCACGATCGACGCGGTGGTGCGCGGCTGGCGCCCGGGCAAGGCCGAGGGAACGCTCGGCGCCCTGATCCTCGGCCTCTACGGCACGGACGGCGAGCTGCGCGAGATCGGCCACTCCTCGGGCTTCACCGCCGCCGAGAAGCGCGCGCTGCCGGCGCGCCTGGCCCCCTTCGAGACCGGCGAGCGCGGCAGCGGCGAACCGTCGCGGTGGTCGGCCGGCCGCGACCTCGAGTGGATCGCGCTACGGCCCGAGCTCGTCGTCGAGATCGCCTTCGACCACATGAGCAACGGCCGCATTCGCCACAACGCGAAGGTCCTGCGCTGGCGCGACGATAAGCCACCGGAGGCCTGCACGCTGGACCAGCTGACCTGAATGGGCCGGCTGCGGGAGCGCCCTATCGCGGCGGGGGTCCTGGGCGCGGCGATCATCGCCTTCTCCGCGATCCTCGTGCGACTCGCCGACGTGTCGCCGGAGACCGCCGCCGTGTTCCGCTGCGTCTACGCGCTGCCCGTGCTCGCGCCGCTGGCCTGGTCGGAGCGGCGCCGCTTCGGCCCGCGCCCGCGCACAGAGCGCCTGCTCGGCGTCGCCGCCGGCGCGTGCTTCGCCGCCGACCTGATCTTCTGGCACCACGCGATCGCCGACGTCGGCGCCGGCCTGGCGACGGTCCTGGGCAACCTGCAGGTGGTGCTCGTCGCCTTCCTGGCCTGGGGGCTGCTCGGCGAGCGGCCCGCGAACCGCATGATGATCGCCGTGCCTGTGGCGCTGCTCGGCGCCATGCTGATCTCCGGCCTGCTCGAGTCGGGCGCCTTCGGCTCCGATCCAGGACGCGGGACGATCTTCGGCGTCCTGACGACGATCGCCTACTCGGCGTTCATCCTCGTCCTGCGGCGCACCAACGCCGACATCCGGCGCCCCGCCGGGCCGCTGTTCGACGCGACGGCCGCCGCCGCCGTCGTGGCGCTGGTCGCCGGCGGGATCTACGGCGCCGTGGACGTCGTGCCGTCGTGGCCGGCGCACGGCTGGCTGGCGCTGCTCGCGCTCTCCTCGCAGGTCGTCGGTTGGCTGCTGATCTCGATCTCGCTCCCGCGGCTGCCCGCCGCCGTCACGTCGTTGCTGCTGCTGGTCCAGCCCGTGTCCTCTGTGGCGCTGGCGGCGGTCATCCTCGGGGAGGCCCCGAGCGCCCTGCAGATCACCGGCGTCGTGGTCATCCTCGCCGTCGTCGTCTTCGCGACCACCGGGCGGCGCTCGCAGGGCCGCGTCGGTGCGGCCGCGCCGGTGGCTGCCGACTAGCACGCCTGCGCCGGCGGCCGCGGCCTACGGCGACGCTCGCTCCCGCGAGGACGCCGGGAGCGTCGCGTAGGCCATGCAGCCGGCCGTGCTGAAGGCGGCCGGCCGGCCGAGCGCGGCGCGGAGCTCACCGGCGGTCGTGGGCTCCGCGACCTCCCCGGCGCGGTGGAGGGCTTTCAGGTAGGCCCGGCCTCGGCGCGTCTGAGAGACGAGGCCCGCGAGGTGGAGCTCCCCGTCGGCGGTGAGGTGCACGCGCAACGCGCTCACGAGCGCGGCCACGTCGTCGAAGAGGTGGGTGAGCCCGAGGCCCACGACCGTTGTGAACTGGTTCGGAGGAAACGGCAGGGCGTAGAGGTCCGCCTGCACGAGGCGGATGCGCGCGGGGTCTGCGCCCTCGTCGCCGTCGGAGACGGCGGAGAGGCGGCGCGCAGCGCGTTCGAGCATCCCCCGGGAGAGGTCGACCAGGACCGTCGGACGCCGCGACTGCGTGTGCAGCTCCGCGGTCGCCGCCGCCGATCCGGCCGCCACCTCCAGCAGCGGCCCCTCGGCCGAGGCGATCGCCGCCGCGGCGAACTGGCGGTAGTCCTCCGGGCTCGTGCTCCACGCCAGCCGGTTGTAGGTGCGCGAGCGCACCAGCCGGTCATAGACGGCCGCCCGGCGGTCGTACGGGGCGCCGGCGTGGTCCAGCTCGGACTCGACTCTCCACATGGAGAAGACCCTATCACCTACTCTTCTCCGAGTGGAGAACTCGTCACGGAACCGGCTGCTCGACGCCGCGCTCGAGCACCTCGGCCGATGCGGCGCGGCGAGCCTGACGGTGCGCGCCACCGAGGACACCGCCGGCCTCCCCCACGGGTCCGTGCGCCATCACTTCGGCGACCGGGCCGGGATGGTCGCCGCGCTGTTCGACCATCTCGCCGAGCGGGAGACCCGCCCGGTCGGCGGGACCCCCGCGGACGTGCTCGAGCACTGGATCGGCCCGGGCCGCTCGCTGACGCTCGCGCGTTACGAGCTGTTTCTGATGGCCGCCCGCAACGCCACGCTGCGCCCGGCGCTGGTCCGGGCCCGCGAGCGCTTCGTCGCCGCGGCGGCGGAGCGCGTCGGCGCGGAGGCGGCGCCGGCGGTCGTCGCGGCGCTGGACGGGCTGGTCCTGGACGGACTGGTCCGCGACGGGCACGATCCGGACTGGCTGCGCGCGGCGGTCGATCGGATCACCGGCATGTGAGGCCTACTCCTTCTTGGCGCGGCTGGGCTGCACGCGCTTGGGCTCTCCGGGCTGCTTGACGAAGTGCATCGGCCAGGGGGCGTCCTGCAGACCGCGATCGGCCTCGTCGGCGTCGGCGAGCGCGAGCAGGTCGTCCAGCGAGCCGGCGTGGGCGTCGATGTCGGCGCTGGGGTCGCCCTTCTCGCGCAGCCGGGCGGGGACCGTGCGCAGCGTGAGGTCGGAGGGGTCGACGTGGGCGACCTCACCCCACTCCAGCGGTGTCGAGACGCGCGCGTCGGCCACGGGCCGGACGCTGTAGGCGCTGGCGACCGTGTGGTCCTTCGCGTTCTGGTTGTAGTCGACGAAGACCGCGCCGGGCGGGCGCTCCTCCTTCCACCACTTGCTGGTGGCCATCCCCTCCGCCCGCCGTTCGATCTCCCTCGCCAGGGCGAGCGCCGCGCGGCGGACGGTCGTGAAGTCCCAGCGCTGCTCGATGCGGACGGGGATGTGGATCCCCCGCGAGCCGCTCGTCTTCGGAAAGCCCGTGAGGCCGTGCTCGCGCAGCACCTCGTCGGCGATCAGGGCGACCTTGCGCACGAAGTCCCACGGCGCCTCGGGCATCGGGTCGAGGTCGACGCGCAGCTCGTCGGGGTGGTCGAGATCCGATCGGCGCACCGGGTGCGGGTTCCAGTCCACGTTGCCGAGGCCGACGCCCCAGACCAGATGGGCGGCGTCGATGGGCACGAGCTCGAGCGCCGTGCGGCCGGACGGGAACTTCAGCTCGACGGTCTCCAGCCAGTCCGGTCGCTTGTCGGGCACGCGCTTCTGGTAGAAGGGCTTGGCCTCGATGCCGCCCGCGTAGCGCTTGAGCACCGTCGGGCGTTCGCGCAGGTGGTTGAGCACGGCGTCGGCGCACTGCACGTAGAAGTGGGCGAGCTCACCCTTGGTGATGCCCGCCTTGGGGAAGTACACCTTGTCCGGGTTGGACAGGCGCACCTCCCGGCCGTCGAATTCGAAGGTCTCGCTCGCGATGCCGCAAGACTACGAACAATCCCCGCGCATCCTCGTCGCACCCGACTCTTTCAAGGAGACCCTGCGAGCGACCGAGGTCGCGGCCGCGATCGGGCGCGGGATCGAGCGCGCGGGGCTCGTGCCGCCCGACCTGTGCCCGGTCGCCGACGGCGGCGAGGGGACGCTAGAGGCGCTGCTCACGGCGCTCGGCGGCGAGACGGCCGGCGCCGACGCCCACGACCCGCTCGGCCGCGAGCTGCGGGCAGGGTTCGCCCTGGTCGAGGGCGGCGGCACCGCGATCGTGGAGGCCGCCGAGGCGAGCGGGCTGGGCCTCGTCGCCGAGGACGAGCGCGATCCCTGGGCGGCAAGCACCTACGGCACGGGTGAGTTGCTGTGCGCGGCGGCGGAGGCCGGCGCGGAGGTGATCCTGCTCGGCGTCGGCGGCTCGGCGACCACCGACGGCGGCGCGGGGGCGCTCGAGGCGATCGCCGACCACGGCGGACTGCGCGCGGCGCGGCTCGTCGTCCTGTGCGACGTGCGCACGCCGTGGGAGCGCGCCGCCGCGGTCTTCGGGCCCCAGAAGGGCGCGGACGCGGCGATGGTCAAGCGGCTCGGGGCGCGCCTGGACGACCTCGCCGAGCGCCACGCCGCCCGCGGGCGCGACCCGCGCGGCGTCCCGATGACCGGCGCCGCCGGCGGCCTGGCCGGCGGCCTGTGGGCCGCGCGCGGCGCCGTGCTCGAGCCGGGCGCGAGCTGGATCCTCGACGCTCTGAACTTCAACGAGCGCATGCGCGCGTCGCGCTGCGTGATCACCGGCGAGGGCAAGCTCGACCAGCAGACCCTGCAGGGCAAGGTGGTCGGCGAGATCGGCACGCGAACGCGGCAGGCGGGCGTGCCGTTGCACGCCATCGTCGGCCGCAACGCGCTCGACCGCTTCGGCGCGCGCATGATCGATCTGCAGCGGGTCCTGGAGGCGTCGACGGCCGAGGAGATCGAGGCCGCCGCCGAAGGGCTCGGCGAGCTCATCCGCGCCGGCCGGGACTGAGGACCCGCGGCGTGCAGGGGGCGCGCTCCCCGGGGCGCCGTGACTCCGCGGCTGCGCTGGTGTACGCCAGGGGATGCCTCCGCGGCCGCACCTGAGCCTCCCGTCGCCGGGCACCCGCCGCGCGGTCGTCATCGGCGCGGGCTCCTTCGGGACGGCAGTCGCCGTGCTCCTGGCGCGCGGCGGCTTCCGCACGACGCTGCAGGCGCGCACCGAGGAGCAGGCGGACCTGCTCACGGCCGACCGCGAGAACAAGGCCTACCTCCCCGGCATCGAGCTGCCCTCGCAGCTGCGCGTGGAGGCGGTCTCCGCGGGACTCGCGCGCGCCGACCTCGTCTTCCTCGGGGTGCCCTCGCGCGGCCTGGAACCCGTGATCGCCGGACTGCCCGCCGCGGGCCTGCGCCCGCGTACGCCGGTGGTGTCGCTGGCGAAGGGGCTCGTCCCGCCGCACGGCATCGCACCGACCGTCCTGCTCGCGTCCACGCTCGGCCCCGAGCGCGTGGCGTGCATCGGCGGGCCCGCCCACGCTCGTGAGATGGTCACCGAGGGAGCCGCCCTGGTGGCCGCCGGCACCGACGAGCGGCTGACGCTCACCCTCGCCGACGTCTTCCAGCGCGCCGGGGTCGTCTGCGAGCGCTCCAACGACCCGATCGGCGTCGAGCTCGCCGGGGCCGCCAAGAACGCGGCGGCGCTCGCCGCGAGCGCGACCGAGGCCCAGGGCCTCAACGCCGCCGGCGCGGCGGCCGGCCACGTCTTCCTCGAGGTCTGGCGGTTCGCCGAGAGGCAGGGCGCGCGACCGGAGTCGCTGATCGGGCTCGCCGGCACCGGTGACCTCGTCGGGACCGCGCTCGCCCCGCTGAGCCGCAACCGCCGCGCGGGCGAGCTGCTGGCCCAGGGCGTGCCCGCCGCGGAGATCTCCGAGCGCATCGGCCAGGCCGTGGAGGCGCTCGACCTCGTCCCGCTGCTTCACCGCGCGCTCGAGCGCGCCGGGGTCGTGGCGCCGATCGTGTCCGCCCTCGCCGGGCTGATCTCCGGCGACCTGCCGCTCGACGAGTGGGTCGAGCGCGTGCGCACCACGACGCCGCCGCCCGCGCGCTTCGCCGCGCGCTCGGGGACCTGGTGGCGGCGGCGCTGGGCGCGCGTCGCCGGCTGGTGGTCGCGCGCCGTGTCGCGGCGCGGCTGAGCCACAGATCGCCAGCGTTTCACACCTCCCAGCAGGGCGGAGGTGTGAAACGAAGCGACCGACAGCCGACCACAACGTTCCATACCTTGCTGCCGTCCGGGCCGTGGGGAACGAGCGCTCCCGGCTCCCACCCAGCGCAGCGGTAGACGCCCGGGCGGAGCCGTGAGCTCAGGCGGCGGCCGCGAGCACGTCGCCCATGGGCGGGCGCTCGACGGGGCCAGGCGTCCCGGCGTCCTGTAGGCGCCCCTCGCGCTCGAGGCGCACCATGACGGCGGCCAGGACCTCGTCGGCCATCGGCGCGAGCTCGGCCAGGGGCTTGTGCGCGTTCTGGCGCACGTCAAGGTCGACCTGCGCCACCTCTGCCGCCCCGACCTCGCGGTAGACGTCGAGCAGCAGCGCTGTCTCCACCGCGTAGCCGACGGAGAAGGGCAACCGCCACAGCAGCTCGCGGCGCGCGGCCATCTCCCCGGCGAGCGGCTGACGGACGTCGGCGAGCTCGGGCCAGAAGCGCCGCAGCAGCGGCCGGGCGGTCAGCTCGGTGACGCGGCCGCCGCCTTCGGGCGACTCGTCGCGCAGGGTGCGAAACGGGCGGCGGAAGAACGCCTTGACGAAGGCGACGTCGGGCTCGAGCAGCAGCGGGCCCAGCGTCCCGGTCACGAAGTGCTCGCCGAAGTGCCCCGAGTCCCCGTCCAAGAAGCACACGACGTCGCCGGTGCAGGCCGACAACGCGCGCCACATGGCGTCGCCCTTCCCGCGCACGGGGCCGTACTGCGCGAGCAGCCGCCGCTCAGAGACGACGGGCGCTCCCTCGGCGGCGGCGGCGCGCGCCGTCCCGTCCGTCGAGTCGGCGTCGACGATCAGCACCTGGTCGACCGCGCCGCGCCGCACGAGGTCCATCAGGGTCGCGGCGATCGGGCCGATCGTGGTCGCGCACTCCCGCGTCGGAACGACGACCGACACGGTCGCCGAGCGCTCGACGGCGAGGCGCTCGACCGGGTAGCTCGAGTGGTGGAAGGTGCGGACCACGCTCGTAGTATTGCCCCAGATGGATGATTCCACGAGATCCGTGGTTCCGGGCGCGATCCGGCGACGTGCCAGGGTCGTGATCCGGGGGCGCTTGGTCGTGGAATCACCCATCTAGCCGTGTCCGTCACCCGCCGAGTCGAGCCGTGGGACAGCCTGCTGGCGGCCGGGCGTGAGGACGAGCGGCTCGTCGAGAGCAGCGCGCAACACGGTCGCGAGCCGCGGATCGTCCCGATCCCACCCGATCTGCACCCCGCCGTCGCCGGCGCGCTCGCGGCCCGCGGGATCGACGGACTGTGGTCGCATCAGGCCGAGGCGTTCGACGCCTCCGCGGCCGCCGACGTGATCGTCACCACCGGCACGGCGTCGGGCAAGTCGCTCGCGTTCAACCTGCCCGTGCTCGACGCGCTGTGCCGCGACCCGACCGCCCGCGCCCTGTACCTCTACCCCACCAAAGCGCTCGCGCAGGACCAGGCGCGCGCGCTGGCAGCGCTGAAGATCCCCGGCCTGCGGCCTGCGATCTACGACGGCGACACGCCGCGCGAGTCGCGCGCCGCCCTGCGCCGCAACGCGAACCTGATCCTGACCAACCCCGACATGCTGCACCTGGCGATCCTCCCGAACCATCCGGCCTGGGCGAACTTCCTCGCCAACCTGCAGGCCGTCGTCGTCGACGAGGCGCACGTCTACCGCGGCGTCTTCGGCTCGCACGTGGCCAACGTCCTGCGTCGGCTGCGGCGGGTGAGCGGCCGCGACGTGCGCTTCGTGCTCGCGAGCGCCACGATCGCCAACCCGGTCGAGCTCGCGCAGCGGCTGACGGGCCTGGAGGACTTCGTGCTCGTCGACGACGACGGCTCGCCGGGCGCGAGCCGGACGATCGCGATGTGGAACCCGCCGCTGACCGACGTGGCGCTCGGGGCTCGGCGCTCCCCGCTCGCCGAGGCCTCGGATCTCGTCGCCGAGCTGGTGGCCGGCGGCGCGCGGACGATCTGCTTCATGAAGTCCCGGCGCGCCGTCGAGCTGATGTCGCGCTTCACCAGGGACCGCCTCGAGGCGCTCGGCCATCCGCTGTTGGGCGCGCGCATCGCCCCCTACCGCGCCGGCTATACCGCCCAGCAGCGGCGCGAGCTCGAGCGCGCCCTCGTCGCAGGCGAGCTGCTCGGGGTGATCGCGACCGACGCGCTGGAGCTGGGCATCGACATCGGGGAGCTCGACGCGGCCGTCGTGGTCACCTTCCCGGGGACCGTCGCCTCGCTGCGCCAGATGTGGGGCCGCGCGGGCCGGCGCGGCCGCGGGCTGGCGGTGTACGTCGCGGGGGAGGACGCGCTGGACCAGTTCTTCTGCCGCCATCCCGACGAGTTCCTCGACCGCCCCGTGGAGTCGGCCATCCTCGACCACTCCAACGAGCAGATCTACGCCGGGCATCTGCTGTGCGCGGCGCACGAGGCGCCGCTCGTGCCGGGCGACGGCGCGACGCTCGGAGTCGACTGGGAGTGGCACGCCAAGCGCCTGGTCTCCGGCGGGCACCTGCGCCGGGATCGCCACGGCCGCTACGTCCTGCGCCGCGCCGAGGGCTACCCCGCGGGCGACGTCTCGCTGCGCTCGGCGAGTCCGGACAGCTTCGCGATCGTCGACTCGGAGTCGGGCGAGCTGCTCGGCACCGTCGAGGCCGCGCGCGCCTTCACCACCGTGCACGAGGGCGCGATCTACCTGCACATGGCGCGCTCCTACGAGGTCGTGGCGCTCGACCTCGAGGCGCGCCACGCGGTGGTCAAGCCCTTCGACGGCACCTGGTACACGCAGCCCAAGAAGGAGACCGATACGCAGATCGAGCGGCTGCTGGACCGCCGCGAGCACCTCGGGGTGACGCTGTCCTTCGGCGTGGTGCGGGTCACGGAGACCGTGATCGCCTACCAGCGCCGCAGCCACGCCGACCACAAGCAGATCGACCTGATCGCGCTCGACCTGCCGACGACCTCGTTCTCCACCCAGGCGCTCTGGTACGAGCTTCCAGACGGGCTGCTCGAAGACTTCCCCTTGGGTGCCCTGCTCGGGTCGCTGCATGCCGCCGAGCACGCCCAGATCGCGGTGCTGCCGCTGCTGGCGATGTGCGACCGCTGGGACATCGGCGGCCTGTCGACCAACCTGCATCCGCAGACGGGCGGCGCCACGATCTTCATCTACGACGGCCACCCCGGCGGCATCGGCATCACGCGCCGCGGGTATCTGGTCTTCGACGCGCTCGTCGCCGACGCGCACCGGCTGATCACGGAGTGCCCGTGCAGATCAGGCTGCCCGTCGTGCGTGCAGTCGCCCAAGTGCGGCAACCTCAACGAGCCCCTGCACAAGCGCGGCGCCGCCGAGCTCATGGGGCGGATGCTCGCGCCCGGCTCGCCGGATCCCGGCGCCGGCCCGCCGGGCTGAGCGCGCACGACCGCTTGCACGGGTCGCGCGCAGGGCGCCGCGCCCCGATCCTGACTGGGTCATGCGACGGACGCTGTACGCCACGCTGCTCGCGACCCTCGCCGTCCCGGCCGCCGCCGGCGCCCAGT
Organism: Solirubrobacterales bacterium; assembly: GCA_038318085.1. Classification (GTDB taxonomy): domain Bacteria; phylum Actinomycetota; class Thermoleophilia; order Solirubrobacterales; family Solirubrobacteraceae; genus DATLGB01. The sequence goes on along the minus strand of JBBQBV010000026.1, from coordinate 3,924 downwards.
CCGCGGCCCCGCCGTCCGGCGCGGGGTCCGGCGGATCGCAGGCCGGCGTCGTCACCGGCATCCGGCCGGCGGCCTTCAGCGTCGCTCCCGGCAGCGTCGTCGCCGGCGCGCCCGTCACCGTCAGCTTGCGCATCGTCGGCCCCGCCCGGCGGGTCCGCGTGCGGGTCGACCTCGTCCGCACCGGCACCCGCCGGCCCGTCGCCGTCCTCAAGCTCGGCCGCCTGCGCACCGGCGTGACCGTGAACCGCCGCTGGCAGCCCTCCGGCCTCGCCGAGGGCGCCTACACCGCGCGCCTGCACGCCGTAGACGGGCGCGGCCGCCGGCTCGTCCGGGCGTCCGCGACCGCGGGGCGGTTCCCGCTGACGATCACCGCGGCGCCGCCGCCCGCGCCGCTCCCCGCCGCGGCGGACGGCGTCTTTCCCGTCGTGGGCCCGTACTCCTTCGGCGGCGCGGACGCCCGCTTCGGCGCCGGGCGCGACGGTCATGCCCACCAGGGTCAGGACGTGACGGCCGCCGAGGGCACCCCGCTGGTGAGCCCGGTCGCCGGCAGCGTCTACTGGCGCGCCGTGCAGGCGAGCGGCGCCGGCCACTACCTCGTCATCCGCGGCGCCGACGGGACAGACTACGCCTTCATGCACCTCGTCGCCGGGTCAGAGCTGGTGGCCAAGGGCGACGCGGTCGCGGCCGGGCAGAGGATCGGCCAGGTCGGCGACACCGGGGACGCCCAGGGAGCGCACCTGCACTTCGAGCTCTGGCCTGACGGCTGGTACGCCGCGGGCTCGGCGCCGATCGACCCGCGCCCGACCCTCGAGGCCTGGGCGGCGGGTTAGAAGCCGGCGTGCGCGTCGACGCGGAGTGCGTCGGGCGTGCCCTCCAGCGTCGCGACGACCGGCCGCGGGAACCACGCGCCCAGGCGCGGGATCCGCAGGGCGACGGGTCCGCGCACGGCGCTGACGGGCACCGCGGCGAAGCGCGTGAGCGTCGCGGCGCGGGCCCGCCCGGCCACCAGGACGCCGTCGACCAGGCCGACGCGCAGCACGACCTGCCCACGGTCGCGGACCGCGTAGAGGCCATCCTCGGGCCGGATCGTCCAGTGCGGCGCGCGCAGCCGGCGGGCGGCCCGGCTGAGTGCGAGGGCGAGCGTCCGCGGGTGCGCGGGCTGCAGGCGCAGCAGCTTCGCGTCCCCGAGCGCCGTCAGGCTCGCCGGGCCCTGCAAGAGCCCGGCGGAGAGCGCGACGCCCACGATGTCGAGTCGCTCGCGCAACGCGTCCAGCCGCAGGATCCCGACGGGGAGCGCCGCGCGGGCGGCGCGCTCGGCGGCCTGCAGGAAGCGGCCGAGGTCGGCGACGGCGAGCGTGGAGTCGCCGCGCGGGACCGGCACGCGTGCCGACGATCCGCCGGCGGCGGGCAGGTCGGCCTCGGTGAGGCCGACGCCGGAGGTGTCGGCCTGCGCGACGGCGTCGAGGCCGGTGGCGCTGGCGTGCACGGTCATCCCGGCGGCACCCAGGGCGCGCACCAGCGGCACCGCGCGCACGGCGGGCGGGGCGCGGGCGACGAGCGGCCGAAGATCGGCGAACACGTGGGCGAGCGCGCCGGGACGGCCGCCGGCCGGGAGCTCGCGGTTCAGCTGCGAGGCCTCGAAGCCGCCGTCGCCGACGCGGGTGTCGAGCGCCTTCACGAGCTGCGCCGTCGAGGCGCCGGCCAGCAGCACCGCTCCTCGCACGGCGAACGCGAAGCGTCGCGCCGCGAAGAGGTTCGCGCCGCGGTACTGGCCGGCGGGCGTCGCCCGGCCCGCGCGCACGAGGGCCTTGGCAAGCGCCCCCAGGCCGCTCGCGTCGTCGGTCAACAGGACCGCCAGCGGCGGGGCGCCCACGTACGGCTGGCCGACCACGAGGTCGTGGCCGAGCAGGGAGCGCAGCTGCGCGTAGTGGACGCCCTGGGCGTCTGCCGCGCGCTGCAACGGCGCGAGCAGCCCGGAGCCCGCGAGCCGGCGCACCTCCGGATCCTGCGGGTCCGTGGCCACCACGGCCACCACGGGCGCGCCGGCGGGGAAGTACGAGAGCGCCTCGCGGCGGGGCGACAGCGTGGGGATCACGACCGACCCCGGCGGCACGACCGAGCAGCCAGCGACGGTGGCGAGGGCGCCGACGAGGAGCGTCCGTGTCCGCCACCTGGCCATGGACTACTCATCGGGGCGCGCCGTCCCGACCATTAGCCGGCCGACGGATGATGACCGGGCGCTACTGCGCGAGGCGGTTGTAGACGGTGTCGCGGGCGATGCCGAGGGCCTCGAGCGTCCGCACCGCTCCGCCGTCGGGGTCCTGCATGGCGGCGTACACGAGGTGCTCGACCCCGACGTAGCCGTCTCCGCGATCCGACGCGGCCTGCAGGGCCTGGGCGAAGACCTTCTTGGCGTAGCTGGAGATCCCCTTCGGCGCCGCTCGACCCAACGCCTCGACCTCCGGGAGCCCGCGTTCGATGGTGACCTGCGCCCGCTCGCGGGCGGTCTCGAGGTCCACACCGAGCTCGCGCAGGAGCGCCGTCACCGGCGCGCGCTCGCAGCGCAGCACCCCGAGCAGCAGGTGCTCGCTGCCGATCGTCCCGACCCCGAGCTCGACTGCCTCCTCGCGCGCGTAGGCGACGGCCGCCCGCGCCTCGTTGCTCACGACCACCCGCCCGCGCGAGCGCGGATCCGGCGGCGGCTCGGCCCCGGCAAGATGGCGATAGCGGCGGTGGGCGGCCTGGCGCGAGATCCCAAGCGCGCGGGCGATCGCGCCGAACGAGCTGCCGTTGGCGAGCGCGCGCGCGGCCTCGGCCAGCTCGGCCCCCTCGAGCTCGCCTCGCATGGCCGACAGGGCGCGCAGGGCCGCCTCCGGGTTGGAGGCGCGCGCCACGTGCTCCACCAGCTCACGCAGACGCTCGAGACCGTCGGCCATATCCTGAAGCGGTACCCCAGCATCGGCAGCGTCACGCCCGGCTGACGCTACCCTTGGCCCGCTCGGCGAGATAGCTCAGTTGGTAGAGCACACGACTGAAAATCGTGGTGTCCCCGGTTCGAGTCCGGGTCTCGCCATCAGAGGTTTTCCAGCGGCGCAGAGCCAAATAGGGCGAACGCGGTTTCCCCGCCGGGGCCTCCATTTCGCCTCCAGGGCACCGCTAGGGCACCATTAGGGGCACGAAAGGCCTCGGCGGCGCGCGAGTCCAGAGACGCCGGCCGCGCCACCCCGGCGAAGCTACGTCACCACCCGAATGGAGCGAACCGGATACGCATCAGCTGGCTAGTAGCCACCCCAGCCGGGGAAGCCACTTGTGGAGTTTCGCGGGCAGCGGGCCAGGCCGGTGTCGCACAGGGTCATGTTCTTGACCTGCTTGACCTTGTCGTTGTCGCTGAACTTCTTGCCGATGCTCTTGCGCACCCCGTCTGTCCGCTGGTAGAGCCAGCCGGTGGCCTCACCGCCCAGCCAATTGGCGGCGGCCAGGCAGCCCGGCGCCGCGACGACCGTGAGCGCGCAGCCTGGGGAGGCCACCGTGGCGAGACCCTTGCCGCCGGCCTGCTTGCTTCCGGCGTACCAGAGGGAGTCGGCGGTCGAGTGTCCCTTCTGGCTGTAGCTGTAGGTGTCCACCGCCGCCTGGGTCACGCCCGCGACCTTGCTGACATTACCGGCGAGGCTCGCGTCCTTGCCTGTCGTCGGGAGCTTCTTCGCGTTCGCTGAGCGCTCTTCCGCGGTTTCGCCCGTCTTCAGTCCCTTGCCGGCGTTGCTCGCCTGGCGCTCGGCTTCGTGCTGGACGAAGTCGGCGGCGGTGTCCACGCCGGGTGGGCCGAGCGGGATGGCCTGGCCGCTTGGGCCGGGCGTGAACGTGGCCACGGGGGTCGGAGTGGTGGTGGGCGTGAAAGTCGCCACCGTCTCGGGCGAGGGCGTGGCC
>JBBQBV010000025.1:0-32767 GCA_038318085.1 Solirubrobacterales bacterium | reverse complement strand
CCGGACAGCGCCGGATCCTTCTCCTTGAGCTCGCCCTTGTCGCGCGCGTACTTGTTCAGCGTCCGGGTGAGCGCGCCGCGAAAGCCCGACAGGTGCGTGCCGCCCTCGTGCGTGTTGATGTTGTTGGCAAAGGAGAAGATCGACTCCTGGTAGGTGGAGTTCCACTGCAGCGCCACCTCGACGGCGCCCTCCTTGCCCTCGGACTCGAAGTAGATGACCTTCTCCTGGACCGGGTCCTTGTTCAGGTTGAGGTAGGCGACGAAGTCGCGGATGCCGCCCTCGTAGTGAAACTCGGCCTTGTGGCCCTCAGCGCGCAGGTCCTGGATGACGATGCGCAGGCCTTTGGTCAAATATGCGGTCTCGCGCAGGCGCTGCTCGAGCGTCGCCCACTCGAACTCGAGCGTCTCGAAGACCTCGGCGTCCGGCAGGAACGTGATCTTCGTACCCGTCTTCTTGGTGGCCGCGCCCTTGACCAGCGTCCCCTGGGGCGCGCCGCGGGAATACTCCTGCGTCCAGGTGAACCCGTCGCGCCAGATCTCGACCCAGAGCTTCTCGCTCAGTGCGTTGACGACCGAGACGCCGACGCCATGCAGGCCGCCCGAGACCTTGTAGCCGCCACCCTCGCCGAACTTCCCGCCGGCGTGCAGGACCGTGAGCACGACCTCGAGGGCCGACTTGCCCTCCTTCTCCATCTTGGCGACCGGGATGCCGCGGCCGTTGTCGACCACGGTGACCGAGTTGTCAGGGTGCACGGTGATCTCCACGCTGTCGGCCTCGCCGGCCAGGGCCTCGTCCACGGAGTTGTCGACGACCTCCCAGACGAGGTGGTGCAGCCCCCGGGGACCCGTCGAGCCGATGTACATCCCAGGTCGCTTGCGCACCGCCTCGAGACCCTCGAGGACGGTGATGTCCTGTGCGTCATAGCGGCCGCGCTCATCGGCGGCGCCGTTGGGAACATCGGGCAAGTATTCCTCCGTCTGCACACGACGCCCCGGCGACCGTCGCGTACTGCATGCGACCGCGGCCGGGGCGAGAAGATGATGTCCGGCAGTCTAGCAGGTGGGCCCCGTCGAAGGGCCTTCCAGATCGTAACGAAAGTGCTGCAAAATGGCGTAAAAAGTGCGTCAGTTGGGTCCCGGCCGGGCATCCGCTCGCAGGCCACTGACCGCAGGGCGGCCGAGCTGCTCGTTGAGGGCCGCGACGACGCGCGGCGACAGGAGGTCGAGCTCATGCGCCCAGACGGCCGATCCACACCGGACCGTCACCACCCCGGCGCGTTCGGAATGGGGCGTCGCGACGACTGCGAGCGCCCGGCCGGCCGCCGCCGGCCACACGCGCTGAACCTCGGCGATCAGGGTGTCGGGCATCACGTCGTCGGCGACGCGCTCAAGCGCGGGGGCGAAGGGGCGCGGGGCGGGGCGCCGGCGCATGCCCATCAGGCGGCGTCCTGGTGGCCGGCGTCGTCGGCTCGCTGCAGCACCGCGCCGTCGACGATCGCCACGCGGGTCACCTCGGCGTCGTCGGCACCTGGAACGAACCCGAGCTCGGTCGCGGCGATGACGCTCTGGCCGCCGCCGCGCAGCACGTCCACAAGACGCTCGCGGCGGCCGGCGTCGAGCTCTGACATCGGATCGTCGAGCAGCATCAGCGGGGCGGCGTCGCGCACGGCGCTGAGCTCCTCGCGCTCGGCCAGCAGCAGTGAGAGCAGCGCCAGGCGCTGCTGGCCTCGCGAGCCGTAGGTGCGCAGGTCGCGGCCCTCGACCGTGAAGCCGACGTCGTCGCGGTGCGGGCCGTGACCGGTGAAGCCGCGCTGCAGGTCCCCGTCGACGCGCTCGGCCAGCTCCGCCGCGAGCTCCTCTGGCGTGGCGGCCTTCGAGCGCGGACGGTAGGCGAGCGCGGCCTCGCCCTCGAGGCTCAGTCCCCGCGCGTGCTCGGCGAAGCGCGGCCGCAGGCGGTCGAGGGTGGCGGCGCGGTCGGCCATCAGGGCGATCCCGTGCTGGGCGAGCTGGGTGTCCCAGGCGGGCAGTGATCCCCGCCCGGCGCGGCCGGCGCGGATCGAGGCGATCAGGGCATTGCGCTGCGCGAGCGCGGCGGCGTACGCGCGGCGGGTCCCCGACCGCGCCGGCCACAGCGCCATCACGACCTGATCGAGGTGCGCGCGGCGCAGCGACGGCGTCCCGGCGATCAGCTCGAGGCGGTCGGGCAGGAAGACCGACACGAGCGGGCGGACGGCGGAGTCCGCGAGGCGCTCCACCGGCGCCCCGTCGACCGTGAAGCGCTTGGCCTCCCCGGGCTCGAAGCCGGTGGTGAGGCGGTGCCTGCCCTCCGCGCTGCGTGCGTCGAGCTCCAGGCGCAGGACCCCGGCGCCGAAGCGCACGCACTCGCGCTCGTTGGCCGTCCGACACGACCGCCCCGTGCAGGCGAAGTACAGCGCCTCGAGCAGGTTTGACTTGCCGGCGCCGTTGCGCCCCGCCACCACGGTGATGCCAGACCCGAGGCGGACCTCCGCCCGTTCGTAGGAGCGGAAGTTGCGCACGGACACGCGCGTGACCAGCACCGCAGCTACCCCTCGCGGTCGGTCATGCGTTCAAGCGAATCGGCATCAGCAGGTACTGAAAGCCGCTGTCGTCGGCCGAGGTCAAAAGCCCGGGGCGCAGCGGGGAGATCAGCTTCAGCAGGACGTCGGCGCCGTCCATGCTCTCCAGCCCGTCGCGCAGGAAGTCCGGATTGAAGCCGATCTCCAGCGGCGCGCCCGCGTAGGGAACCGGCACCGTCTCACTCGCCTCGCCGATGTCCGGCGTGCGGGCCGAGACCGTCAGCTCGCCCTCCTGGAACGCCAGGCGCAGCGGCGCGTTCTTCTGCGCGAGCAGCGAGATGCGGCGAACGACGTCGCCGACCTCACCCGCGGCCAGGCGCAGCTCGTGCTCGTAGGCGTCGGGCAGCAGCTGGCGGTAGTTGGGGAACTGCCCGTCGATCAGCCGTGAGGACAGCACGGTCCCGCCGACCTCGAAGACGACCTGGTTGGTGCGCACCGACACGGCGAGCGCCTCCGCCTCCGCGGCGCCGATGATGCGCGTGAGCTCCTGCAGGGCGCGGGCCGGCACGTTGGCCTCGACCGTGCCGTCCAGCGGCGTCTCGAGCCTGGTCTCCTTGACCGCCAGCCGGTACGAGTCCGTCGCGACCATCCGCAGCTCCTCGCCGGCCGCCGAGACCAGGATGCCGGTGAGCACGGGACGCGTCTCGTCCCGCGACGCCGACCGCGCGACCTTGGCCACCGTCTGCATGAACGCGGCGCCCGGGACCTGGACGCGCGAGCCCTCCTCGGCCTCGGGGAACGGCGGGAAGTCCTCGAGGCGCAGCGTGCGGATGTGGAAGGTGGCGTTGCCTCCCTTGAGCTCGACGTCCTGCTCAGCCGGCCGCAGCTCCAGCGAGACGTCGGAGCCGGGCAGCGCGCGGACGACGTCGACGAGCAGGCGGGCCGGCAGCACGATCGCCCCCTCCCGGACGACCTCCCCCTCCAGCGGGACGCGCAGGCCGATCTCCATGTCGGTCGCGCGCAGCTCGATGCCGTCGCTGCGGGCGAGCAGCTGCACACCGGAGAGCGCCTGGATGGCGCTGCGCGTCGAGGCGGCGCGGGTCACGGTCTGCAGCTGGCTGAAGAGGTCGTCCCGGCCCGTCGAGAGCTTCATCGGCTCCTCCTCCTGAGAAAGGTGATCGTTCCTATTGACAAAGAACTAGGAGTAGTAGTGCCTGTCGATAGGTGCAGAAGTCCGTCGTCGCCCCGCTCGGTGCGGCCTTTCGGCCTGTGCGGAGGGTGTGCATCCAGCCCACGGAGGTTGTCAGCGACGGCGGACGCGACGATCGTGCACATCAGCCGCCGAGCTCCTGTATGAGCCGGTGGACGGCCTCATAGGCGCCGCGGTCGACTGTGATGCGCTCCGACGTGCGCTTGCAGGCGTGCATGACCGTCGTGTGGTTGCGACCGAACGCGCGGCCGATGGCGGGGAGCGTCGCGTCCGTGAGCTCACGCGACAGGTACATCGCGACCTGGCGGGCCCAGGTGACGCCGGCGGCCCGGCTCGGCGAGCGAAGCTGCGCGAAGGAGACGCCGAACGCGTCGCAGGTGCGCTGCTGGATCTCCTCGACGGTGCAGCGACCGCGGCCACCCGGCTTTTCGAGATCGGGGTAGAGGTCGGCGAGGACCTCGGCCGCGAGGTCGGCGGTCGCGGCCCGGCCGGTCAGCGAGGCGAAGGCGACGACGCGGATCAGGGCGCCCTCGAGGGCTCTGACGCTTCCGGTCACGCGCGCGGCGATCAAGTCCAGCGCTCCGGGGTCGACGTCCTCGATGGCGTCCTGGAGCACGCGCTTGCGCAGGATCGTGCGCCGCGTGGCGGGATCGGGGCGTCCGAGCTCGGTTACGAGACCCGACTCGAAGCGCGCGCGCAGGCGGTCCTCGAGCGCGCCGAGGTCGCGAGGCGAGCGGTCTGACGTGAGGACGATCTGGGCGCCGGCGGCGTGCACCGCGTTGAACGTGTGAAAGAACTCCTCGACCGTCTTGACCTTGGCCTGCAGGAATTGGACGTCGTCGACGAGCAGGACGTCGACGTTGCGGTGCGCGTCCTTGAAGGCATCCGTGTCGCGGCCACCCTTGACCGCGCCGATGAAGGCGTTCGTGAAGGCCTCCGCGGTCGTGTAGCGGACGGCGATGCCCTCCCCGTAGGCGCGCAGGTAGTTGGCGATCGAGTGCAGCAGGTGCGTCTTGCCGAGCCCGGGGGAGCCGCAGATGAACAGCGGGTTGTACGCGAGGCCCGGGAGCTCTGCGACCGAGAGCGCGGCGGCGTGCGCGAGCCGGTTGGCGTCGCCGATCACGAACTGGTCGAACGTCAGCCGCGGATTGAGGACGTCTGCGGTCGGCCCTCGCCGGCCGGGCGCGGCGGGGGCGGTGCCCGTTCCGGGCGCGACGAGGTCGATCCGGACGTCGGGGCCCAGGACGGCGGCCGCGCAGGCCTGCAGCAGCCGGCCGAAGCGCTCGCTCACCCACGCGCGGATGTTGTCGGGGGCCTCGACGATGAGGGTCTCGCCGGCCAGCTCGCGCGGCGTCAGCCCCTCAAGCCAGCAGTGCCAGGTGGCATCGGGGACGGCGTCGCGCAGCTCGTCGCGGATGCGGGTCCAGGAATGGGCGAGCGCGTCGTCGGGCACGGGGCCGGGCGAGGCTACCGCGGCCTTTGACCGGCCAAAGCGGGCGTCTCGCAAAGCGCGGGGAAATGTCCTCCCGGTGCGGTGTGCACAGGCTGTGCACACCGGCGTCCACTATTCTCCCTCGCCTCATGAAGCGGACCTATCAGCCCAAAAAGCGCAAGCGCGCCCGGACCCACGGTTTCCGCGCGCGCATGGCAACGCGCGCCGGTCGCGACGTACTCAAGCGCCGCCGCGACAAGGGCCGCAAGCGGCTCACCGTCTGAGGGCCGCGGGGTGGCTGCCAAGCGCCGGCGCCTCTCGCGCAGCGCGGAGTTCGATCGGGTCTACCGGCAGGGCCGTTCGCAGAGCAACCGCTTCCTCGTGCTGCACGCGTTTCCCCGCGTTCCCGGCGAGACCGGCGGCGATGGGCCGCGCCTGGGTCTCTCCGTGTCGCGCAAGGTCGGCGGAGCCGTCGACCGCACGCGCGTGAAGCGCTGCCTGCGCGAGGCCTTCTGGGCTGAGGCCGAGCGCCTCCCGGCCGGCTCGGACTACGTGGTCGTCGCGCGCTCCGACGCGCGCGAGCTGTCCGAGCGCGAGGGCATGCCGGGGTTGCGCCGGGCGCTCGCCGAGCTCGTCGATCGGGCCGGGGGGGACGCGCCGTGAGGACGGTCGTGCTCGCCCCGATCCGCTTCTACGCCCGCTTCGTCTCACCGCTGCTGCCGCCGCGGTGCAAGTACCACCCCTCCTGCTCGTCGTACGCCGTGCAGGCCGTGCAGCGCTACGGCATACTGCGCGGGTTCGTCCTCGCGGTCTGGCGCGTCCTGCGCTGCAACCCGTGGAGCCACGGGGGGTACGACCCGCTGGAGGCCCAGACCCTCTTCGGCGGCGCGGCCGCGTCCCCCCCTAAGACCCCATCCGCCTCATGCTGACCACCGTCCTCGCCACCAACCCCCTGCAGCCGCTGATCGACGTCTTTGAGTCCGTGCTGTTGTTCTTTCACGAGAACGCCGGCCTCGGCTGGGGCCTGGCGATCGTGGTCCTGACGCTGATCGTGCGCGTCCTGCTGCTCCCGCTGACGCTGAAGCAGTTCAAGTCCATGCAGTCGATGGCGCGCCACCAGCCCGAGATGAAGAAGCTGCAGGCCAAGTACAAGGGGGACAAGGATCGCCTCAACCAGGAGCTGATGAAGTTCTACAAGGAGAACAAGATCAACCCGCTGGCCTCGTGCCTGCCGCTGGTGGCGCAGATCCCGGTCTTCATCTCCCTCTTCTACATGCTGCGCAAGGATCTGCGCGAGGACATCTGCCCGACGACCCAGATCATCGCCTTCCTCAAGGGCGCCAAGGAGCCGGTGTCCTGCGGCGCGAGCAACCCGGACGCGGGCTTCCTGTTCATCCCGGATCTGACGAACAAGGCGACCGGCGCGGTCCTGATCACCCTGATCGTGCTCTACGTCGGGTCCCAGCTCGTCTCGACGATCATGTCGACGGTCAGCGTCGACCGCAATCAGAAGCTGATCATGTACGGGCTGCCGTTCTTCTTCGTCACGTTCGTGATCAACTTCCCGGCCGGCCTGCTGCTGTACTGGATCACCACGAACCTGTGGACGATCGCGCAGCAGCTGATCGTCAAGCGCCGCCTGGGGCCGATGCGCCCGCCACCGGATCCCGACGAGAAAAAGGACGCGTCGAACGGGGGCGGCTTCCTGAAGTCCCTCGGGCTGCCGTCGCGCGAACCCGTGGTCGTCGGCGGAGGCTCCGGAGGCGGCGGAGGCTCCGGAGGCGGGACACGTGCGCGCACGACCGGTCCGCCGCCCGCGCCGCCGCGCAAGAAGAAGAAGCGCTCGGGCCGGCGCCGATGAGCGCGTCCGCCGAGGATCGGGTCCGCGAGCTCATCGAGGAGGTCGTGGACGCGCTCGACCTCGAGGCGGAGGTCGAGGTCGAGATGGTGGGCGAGGAGATCAACGTGCGGGTGCAGGGCGATGACCTGGGCGCCTTCATCGGGCGCCACGGCTCGACGATCGACGCCGTGCAGCACCTCGCCTACAAGGCCGCCGGCGGCGGGCACGCCCCGGGTCCACGCGTGAACATCGACGCCTCCGGCTACCGCGATCGCCGCCGTGTCGTGCTCGAGCGCCAGGCCGACGAGGCCGCCGAGCGCGTCGCGCAGACGGGCCAGCCGGTGGCGCTGGACGCCATGAGCGCGATCGAGCGCAAGGTGGTCCACGAGCACCTCAAGGAGCGCGGCGGGGTCGAGACGTTCTCCGAGGGCACCGAGCCCGAGCGCCACCTCGTCGTCGCCCCGCTGAGCTGAGCTGACTGCACGGCTGCAGACGCTGCTGGACGCGCTCGCCGAGCAGTCGGCGCCGACGGCTGTACACGAGCGCGAGCGCGCGTCGCGCGTCCACGTCGCGGACTCCCGGGCGGGGCTGCTCGTCCCCGAGATCCGCGCCGCCGGCGTGCTCGCGGACCTCGGGTCGGGCGCCGGGCTCCCCGGACTGGTCCTGGCGGCGGAGCTGCCGGGCGCGCGCGTCGTCTGCGTGGAGAGCGTGCGCTCCAAGGCGGAGTGGATCGCGGCGACGGCGCGGCGCTGCGGCCTGGCCAACGCGGAGGCGGTGTGGATGCGGGCCGAGGAGTGGCGCGATGGCCTCGGCGCCTGCGACGTCGTGACCGCGCGCGCCGTGGCAGGCCTGCCGGTGCTGTGCGAGTACGCCGCGCCGCTGCTGCGCGAGGAGGGCGCGCTGGTCTGCTGGAAGGGCGCCGTCGACGCCGCGGAGGAGGCCGACGGGCGCGCGGCGGCCGACCAACTCGGCCTCTCGGCTCCTGAGGTGCTGCCGGTGAAGCCGTACGCCGGCTCGGCACGCCGGACCCTGTGGGTCTTCCGACGCGTGTCCGACGTGCCCGACCGGTTCCCGCGGCGCGCCGGCATGGCCGCCAAGCGGCCGCTCGCAGCGGCCACGAGGCGCGCCTCGACAGGCCCGACGGGCGAAGGCCGCATGCGCCCGGATCCGCCGCCCCCGCAGGTACCGTCACGCCCCGGATGAGCACCGTGTTTGCGATCGTCAACCAGAAGGGCGGGGTGGGCAAGACCACCACGGCGGTCAACGTCGCCGCCTGCATCGCGCAGGCCGGCTACCGCACCCTGCTCGTCGACGTGGATCCGCAGGGCAACGCGACCACCGGCCTCGGCATGGCTCGCGAGCCCCCGGGCCTGTACGACGTGCTCGGTGGCGACGTCGCGGCCGCGGACGCGGTGCAGCCCTCGGACATCGAGCACCTCGACCTGCTCGTGTCGACCGCGGATTTGGCGGGCGCGAACATGGAGCTGCCGCGCATCGCCGGCTCGGAGGGCCGCCTGCGCGCCGCCCTCGCGCTCATTCGCAGCGCCTACGCCTACGTGCTGCTGGACTGCCCGCCGTCGCTGGGGCCGCTGACGGTCAACGCCTTGGTGGCGGCGGACCGCGTGATCGTCCCGGTGCAGACGGAGTACTTCGCGCTCGAGGGCCTCGCGGGGCTGCTGGACACGCTCAAGCTGATCCAGCGCGAGCTCAATCCGCGACTGACGATCGCCGGCATGCTCCTCACCATGCACGACGCGCGCACGAAGCTCGGCCAGGACGTCGAGGCCGAGGTGCGCCGGCACTTCCCGACGCTCGTATTCGACACCGTGATCCCCCGCAACGTGCGGCTCGGCGAGGCGCCGAGCTACGGCCGCGCGGTCATCCACCACGACCCCCACTGTCCCGGGGCGGAGGCGTACTTCGAGCTTGCGAAGGAGGTGGCCGCCCGTGGCTAGCGGCGCGCGCGGCATGGGCCGCGGCCTGGCGGCGATCCTGACGGCGACCGGCCCGCCGGGCCGGGATCCCGGCCCGATCAGCGGGGATCTGCGTCAGATCCCGGTCGACCTGGTGGCCCCCAGCCCGCACCAGCCGCGCCGCGCCTTCGACGAGGCCGCCCTGCAGGCCCTGGCCATCTCGCTCGCCGAGCGCGGCGTGCTGCAGCCCGTGCTCGTGCGGCCGATCGCGGGCGGCACCTACGAGCTGATCGCCGGCGAGCGCCGCTGGCGCGCCGCCCGGCTCGCCGGCTTCGAGACGGTCCCGGCCGTGGTGCGCCCGCACGACGACGTGGCCTCGCTCGAGCTCGCCCTGATCGAAAACATGGTCCGGGAGGATCTGAACTGCGTCGAGCAGGCGCGCGCCTGCTCGCTGCTCGTCGAGGAGCTCGGCCTGACGCGGGAGGAGCTCGGCCGCCGCGTCGGCCGCTCGCGCGTCGCGGTCTCGAACCTCGTGCGCCTGCTGGACCTGCCCGACGAGGCGCTCGACCTCCTGCGGACCGGCGCTCTGGCCGAGGGTCACGGTCGCGCCCTGCTGCTCGCCGGCGACCACGACGTGCGCCGCCACCTGGCCCGCCGCGCCGCCGCGGACGGGTGGTCGGTGCGGCGCACCGAGGACGAGGCGCGCGCCGCCAACGAGGCCGCCCAGCCGATCCGCGCGCGCCGGGGCACGGGCGTGCATCCGGACCAGCTCGCCGCCGCCGCGGAGCTGGCCGACGCGCTCGGGCGCTCGCTCGGAGCGCCGGTCCGCGTGACCCCGAAGGGCGATGGCTACGCGGTCACCCTGACGGTCGCCTCCCACGACGCCGCGCTCGCGCTCGCTCGCCGCTTCGAGGGCTGAGCGGCCGTGTTGAGCAGACCAGAGGGCTCGCATCGTCCAGCTCGGGAAGCCTGAGAAGGATGCCACTGAACGGGTTCATTTAGGCATTGCTACCGAGCGGTGTCATGCTAGACTCGCTACCGAACAGTGGCAAGGGAGATGGCATGACGGTTCGCTCCATCCGAGATCTGGCAGCCGCTGTACGCGGCCGCCGCAAGGATTTGGGACTGACCCAGGCGGAGCTCGCCGAGCGCGCCGGGGTCTCGAGAAAGTGGATCTACGAGTTCGAGGCCGGCAAGCCCACAGCGGAGTTCGGTCTCCTGCTGCGCGTCCTTGACGAGCTCGGCCTCGCTCTCGAGCTCGCGCCCCGCTCCGATACAACCCATTCGGGGGACAAAGGTGAGACGGTCGACCTCGACGCGCTTCTCGAGGAGCATCGCGGCCGATGACCGACACGTTGGTCGTCGTCCTCGAGGACGCGATGGTCGGAGAGCTCACGCGGCTTCCCGGCGGTCGTCTCCGCTTTGACTATCACGAGGAGTATCGGCAGAGCCGCAACGCGACCCCGCTGTCGGTCTCGATGCCGACGCAAGTGCGCTCCCACCCCGACGGCGTGGTCACGCCCTGGCTCTGGGGCCTGCTCCCTGACAACGAGGCGGTGCTGGCACGCTGGGCGCGCGATTTCCATGCGTCGACGTCATCGCCCTTCTCGCTGCTGGCGACCCCGATCGGCCATGACTGCGCTGGGGCAGTTCGCTTCACTGCCCCCGAGGCCATCGATGAGGTGATCGGCCGCCCGGGTGATGTCATCTGGTTGACTGACCAGGACGTGGCTCACCGTCTGCGCGAGCTGCGGGAGGACGCCACAGCGTGGCTTGACCGCGAGTTCAGGGGTCATTTCAGCCTCGCAGGAGCACAGGCCAAGACCGCGCTCCTGCACCAGGACGGCCGCTGGGGCGTCCCCTCGGGCTCCATGGCCACCAGTCACATCCTCAAGCCGGCTGTCGCTGGGCTTGACGATCACGACCTCAACGAGCATCTCTGCCTCGACGCGGCCCGCCGCGCGGGCCTTGTGGTCGCGCGGACGCACGTCGCCCGGTTCGGCGACGAGAGCGCGATCGTCGTCGACCGCTACGACCGACGCCCTCTCGACGGCCGGCTGGCCCGGATCCACCAGGAGGACGTCTGTCAGGCCCTTGCTGTTCCGCCGTCACGCAAGTACCAGAACGAGGGAGGCCCAGGCCCGCGGGAGGTCGCGCGTCTGCTTCGTGGAGCGATGCCCTCCCGCGTCGCCGGCGAGGCACTCTGGCGATTTCTCGATGCGCTCGCTTGGAACTGGCTCATCGCCGGCACCGATGCTCATGCGAAGAACTACTCCCTTCTTCTCGCGGCCGGCGAGGTCCGTCTGGCGCCGCTCTACGACATCGCATCGGCCCTGCCGTACGGTACTCACGAGAAGAAGCTGCGCTTCGCGATGAAGATCGGCGGCGACTATCGGGTTTTTCCACACCGCAACCCCTGGACGGCGTCCGCCGAGGATCTAGGCCTCGACTCTGAGCGCGTACTCGAGCGCGTCGCATCACTCGCTGGACGAGCCTCCGCTTCGTTCGCTGACGCTGCGTCCGCTCCCGAGCTCGTCGCCCTCGGACGGTTGCTGCCCGGCCGTCTCGTCGATCTGGTCGCCGATCGCGCCGAGCGCTGCCTTGCGCTGCTACGCACGTAACGCCCGGGTGCGAGTGGCGCGCCTCACAGATGACGCCGACCTGGTCCAGTGGCCGTCCCCCCTGTGACGCGGTCGCAACCCGAGCCGCTGCGCAGGCTCCTGCTGGTGGCCCACCTGCGTATCCGGCGTAGGTATCATCCCAGCGGCAATGCCCTGTTGCAGAGCCGCAGGGGCGATTAGCTCAGTCGGTTAGAGCGCTTCTCTGATAAGGAAGAGGTCCCAGGTTCGAGTCCTGGATCGCCCATCTCGGGACGTCACGCCGCACGGTCACCACGCGGTGAACCCGAGGATCAGCTGGGCCGTCTCGAGCGGGACGTCGAGCTGCGGGCAGTGCCCGACGCCGTCGAGCTCGACCCAGTCCGCGTGCGGCAGCCAGTCCTCGAGGTAGCGCGCGGCGGCCGACGGCCAGGGCAGGAGCGCGTCCTCGGTGCCCCACACGACCCGGACCGGACACGTGATCCGCTCCGCTTCGACGTGATAGCCCTCGCGCAGCGCCATCGCGTTCATGTCCGCCACGCCCGTGCAGTTCGCGGTGCCGTTCATCTGGTGGGCGACCAGCTCGGGCGGGATGTGCTCGAAGCTCGTCGTCATCGCCTGCGTCGCCTGCCGCCGGCCCGCGGCGGTCTGCACGAGCGCATCCGCCTGTGGCGCGAACGTCTTGAGCTGCTTCTGCCAGGTCTCAAAGAGCGCAAGCGTGTCCTTGTAGGACTCGTCGCCCGTGGCCCACCCGCCCGCCGGGGCGAGCGCCACCACGCTCTCTGCCCGGCCGCGCGCGGCGAGCCGGAGGGCGAGGTAGCCGCCGATGGAGTTGCCCACGAGGTGCGCGGTCGCGAAACCCGCCTCGTCCATCGCGTCCTCGAGCGCATCAAGGATCTTCTCCGAGGAGACGTCGGCCGCGATCGGTGGGCCTCCTGCGTGGCCGGGCAGCGTGGGCGCCAGCACGTCGTGGTGGCGCTCGAGCATCGGCAACACCAGCTCCCACGCGCGCCAGGTGCCGGTGAAGCCGTGCAGGCACACCATCGGCGAGCCGGCGCCGCCGCGATGCAATGGGGTGAAGCGCGAGATCACGCCCTGAAGGTAAGCGAAGTCCGAACCCTCCCGACTCAGGGCATCGGTACGTGGCAGACCAGCTCGTGCCCGCCGGCCGCCCTTGAGGCGAAGGCCGCCGGCGCGGGTCCGAGGCGCCGCGCGAAGCGCCGCACGGCGCGGTTGAAGCGGGCGCTCTCGCCGTGCCAGACCGGCGGCGGGCTCCAGCACGAGCGGGTCAGCCCGCGTAGGTCGCGGTTGACGCGGGCGCTGTCGAGCGCCCGGTCGCGGAAGCTGCGGGGAAACGACTGCTTGTGCGGGCCGTGGAACTTGTACCTGTGGCCGTAGGGATGGCCGCTGTCGAAGACGGGGAGCGGCCGGTTCAGCCAGCATCCGAGCTGGGCCCGGCGGCGGGCGAGCAGGATCTGCTGCTCGGTCTCGTCCGCGACGCCGATGCGCAGCCCGTCGTCGTAGTCGGTCACGAACGCGGCCTGCATGGCGTCGAGCACGTCTGCGTCCGGGTGCCCGCCGAAGGCCGCGGCCTGGTGCGGTGTGCGCCCGGCCTTGCGCATCGCGTAGTACGAGTCGGAGCTGAGGCCGAAGATGCTCTGGGCGTCGGTGCGGAGGTCGATGCCGTGGTAGACGTGAAAGAACATGTGCTGCGCCAGGTGGCCCTGCGTGAGGACGCGCACCGTGCGAGCTGTTCGGGCGTGGCGGTGGCCGCCATCGGCCCGACGAGGTCGGTCGCGAGCGCGGCGGCGATGAGGGCGGGCAGGAGAAGGAGGAGGCGTCGCATCGCAATCCGCAGCGCCGGCCATGCGCCCGTCTCGGGTGCTGACTCTGCGTCGCGTCAGCCGCCGAAGGTCGCCGGAGTGATCGCGGGCTTGTCCGCATCGTAGAGCCAGTCCGCAAAGAACGCGCCGAGTCGCTTCCCGCTGCCGCGCTCGGCGAGCGCGATGAACTGCGGCGTCGCCGCGTTGCCGTACGCGTGCTCGGCCGCCCAGGTCCGCATGATCGCGTAGAAGGCGCCGTCGCCCACGATCTCGCGCAGGGCCTCGAGGGTCATGGCGCCGCGCTCGTAGATCGCGGGGGCGAAGATCTCCGACGCCGAGGCGGGCACGGCGGGCGGAATCTGCCAGAGGCCGCTGCCGGCGGGCTTCGCGTAGCCCGCGTCGAGGTGCTGTTTGGTCGTGCCGGCCCCGCGCGCCTCGTCGTAGAGCCACTGGGAGTAGGTCGCGAACCCCTCGCTGAGCCAGATGTCCTGCCACTGCGCCACCGAGACGCTGTCGCCGAACCACTGGTGGGCGAGCTCGTGGCCGACCGTGGTTGGGTCGGCCGCCGCGCCTGACGGATATAGCGGCTTCGTCTGCGCCTCCAGCGCGTAGCCGACCCCGGGCGCGTTGTCGACGATACTGCCGGCGACGTCGAACGGGTACGGGCCGAACCGGTCGGCGAAGAGGGCCACGGCGCCCGGCTCGCCGGCCACGCCGGTGGCAGGTCCCGCGGCCGGGTCGGCGGCGTCGTAGTAGTCCAGGCCGGCGACGCTCCGCCGGCTGACGCCGAAGTGGCCGATCGTCGCCGTCGCGAGGTAGGTCGCCATCGGAGCGGCCTCCTCCCACACCCAGGTCCGCGACCCCCCGCCGGCGACGCTGGAGACCAGGCGGCCGTTGCCGATCGCCGTCAGGCCGGCCGGAACGGTCATGGAGACCTTCATCGTGGCCTTATCCGTCGGGTGGTTGTCGTTCGGGAACCAGCCCTGCGCACCCATCGGCTCGCCGACCACGAAAGCGCCGTCGCCGGTCTGAAGGAAGCCCTCGGTCGAGCCGTCCGGGTCGGTGATCACCGGCGGTGTCCCGGCGTAGGTGACCGCGACGCTGAACGTGCTCCCCTTCGGGATGCCGGCCGGCGGCGTGACCCGCAGCTTCGTGGCGGCCCGTGCCGCCGCGGCCGCCGCGCCGTCGACCGTGACCGACGAGATCGCGAAGCCCTGGAAGTCGAGGCTGAAGCGGCTGAGGTTCTGGGTGGCGAGGGCGGTGATCGTGGTGGTGCCGGCCAGGGTGCGCGCGGCCGGCGCGTAGGCGAGGACGAGGTCGTAGCGCTGGGCGTCGTAGCCGCCGTTGCCCAGCGCGGGGAAGAGTCGGTCGCCGACGCTCTCGGCGCCTGGCGCGAAGCCCGGGGCGGACGCGGGGGCGCCGGACGGCGGTCCCGACGCCGTGTCGACGGTCACCAGGCGCAGCGTCCTGCAGGCGCTGCGGGCGCAGACGAGTAGCCGGTAGCCGCCGCCGGCGACGTGCGCCGGCACCACCGCATGGACCCTGAAGCGCTTGGAGCGCCGGGCGGCGATCCGGCGCACGACCTCGGCTCCGAGGGTGCGGGAGTTGCCTGCCCGCCGCAGGCGGACGGTCACCCGCGCCCGCCGCACGCGCCGGCGGCGCGCGGCCGCGCGGCCGGTGATGGCCAGCGACTGGCCGGGGCGCAGCGTGGCGGGCGCCGCGCCGAGCCGGCTGACGCGGACGTTCGGCCGGGCGCCCGCGACGGCGGGAAGCGCCAGGCAGACGAGCGCGCAGAGCGCTAAAGCGAGGCGGATTCGCCGCACGAGAGACCCAACCTAGAGGCCGGCCGGGGCTTTGCCGCAGGCGGTGCGCGGTGGGGGTTCCCACCTATACTGGCGGCGATTCCCGGCGTTGTCTTCTGGAGGGGCGCTTTTGCAGGAGATGGTCATCTACGGCGTGAGCTTCGACATGGTGGGCAAGCAGCCCATCGTGCTGCTCAAGGCTGTCGACACCAATAAGTTCCTGCCGATCTGGATCGGCCATCCCGAGGCCGCCGCCATCCTGATGAAGCTCCAGGGGGCGACCACCCCGCGGCCGATGACCCACGACCTGCTCTTCGACCTGCTCGGCGAGATCGAGGTCAACTGCACGCGCGTGTCCGTGACCGAGCTGCGCGAGAACACCTTCTACGCCACGATCACGCTGACCGTGGGCGGCCGGGAGGTCGAGATCGACTCGCGGCCGAGCGACGCGCTAGCGCTCGCCGTGCGCGCCGGAGCGCCGATCTTCGCCGGGGAGGACGTGATGGCCGAATCGGCGATCGAGTTCGAGCACGAGGTCGAGGACCAGGAGGAAGTGGTCACGAAGTTCAAGGAGTTCCTCGACGAGGTCACCCCCGAGGACTTCGCCGACGACGATTCCTAGTAGTGGCCCATCCCGTAGGGATGAACCACTAGACGATCTCGCCGGCCGCCCGGTGGCGGGCGATGCTGTCGGCGTAGCGCTCGCGCATCTGGGCGAGCCGCCCCGCGGCGTGGTCGTCGACCTCGGCGACCACGGCCGGGTCGAGGACCGGCAGGACATCCTGCACGAGCGCCCGCCCGCGGGCCATCCACTGAAAGAAGTGGCGGTCGCCGTGCTCGTAGGGCCCGTAGAGCCTCGTGCGGGGGAACAGCGTCTGGAGGCGCCGGAGCTGCTGCTCGTGGCGGACGTGCAGCTTCACGGTGATCTGGGGCTGACGGCCGTCGCCGCCGAAGTGTCCCTGCCCGACCAGCAGGCCGATCACGAGGCCCCGCTCGAAGTCCGTCAGCTCGCCCATACAGGAGAGCCTACGTGTTTCACCGGGCGGAAAAACGTGAAACGTCGGCCAGCTCGACGATGCGCGCGACGAGGTCGTCGAAGGCGATCCCCGCCGCATCGGCGGCCATGGGGAGCAGGCTGGTCTCCGTGAGGCCCGGGACCGCGTTGACCTCGAGGACGGTGAGCTCGCCGGTCGCCTCGTCGCGCATCAGGTCGACGCGGGCAAAGCCCGCGCAGCCCAGCGCGCGCCACGTCGCCACGGCGAGTTGCTGCGCGCGGACGGTGACGTCCGGGGGCAGGGGCGCCGGGCAGACGAACTCGGTGCGCCCGATCTCGTAGCGCGCCTCGAAGTCATACGGCCGCCCGTCGGCCGGGACCGCCTCGATCACCGGGAGCGGCTCTCCGTCGAGCAGCGAGACCGCCAGGTCGCGCCCGGCGACGTGCTTCTCGAGCAGGATCTTGGTGTCGTAGGCGAAGGCGGCGACCAGCGCGCCCGGGACGTCGGCGTCGGTGCGGGCGAACTTGATCCCGAGGGCCGAGCCGCCGCGCGCGGGCTTCACAACGATCGGGAAGCCGAGGCGCCGCTCGATCTCCGGGAGCGCCTCGCCGGCCCCGAGGTCGCGGAAGGCGGCCTGGGCGAAGGCGCAGTAGTCCGGCGTGGGCACGCCGGCGTCGCGCAGGACGTCCTTGGCCAGCACCTTGTTCCAGCTGCGCGAACACGCGCCGGGGCGGGAGCCCGTGTACGGGATGTCCAGCAGCTCGAGCAGCTCCTGCACGGTGCCGTTCTCGCCGTCCTCGCCGTGCAGGGCCACGAAGGCCACCTCGGGCCGCGCTGCGCGCAGCCGCGCCACGAAGTCGCCGCCGACGTCGATCGCCGTTACCTCGTGGCCGAGGCGCTCGAGCGCATCCTCCACGCGGGCCGCCGAGCTCAGGGACACCTGGCGCTCGAGCGAGCGCCCGCCCTTGAGCACGGCGACCCCGCTCATGCGCGCCGGCGCAGTCGCAGGACTTCGGCCGGCGCCGCCTCGGCCGGGTCGGCCGCCGTCCGCGCGGGCGCGGCGGGGCGGCCGGTGAGCGTCGAGTACAGGCCGATCTGCTCCTGGACGACCTTGCCGATCCGGCGCACCCCCTCGCGGATGCCCGCCTCGTCGACGCCGGAGTAGTTCAGCCGCATCGAGGATCCGCCGCGGCCGTCGAGGAACGCCGCGCGGCCGGGGACGAATGCGACGTTCTCGCGCAGGCCGCGCGCCAGCAGGTCGGTCGTGTCGATGTAGTCGGGCAGGGTCGCCCAGATGAACAGCCCGCCCGCAGGGCGCGTCCAGCTCGCCTCGGCCGGCAGGTGCTCCTCGAGCGCCTCGAGCATCACGTCGCGGCGCCGGCGGTAGAGCCCGACGAGGTCGCCGAGATAGCGGCGCCAGTCCCCGTCCTCGAAGTAGCCGAGCACGAAGTACTGCGTCAGCGAGGACGTGCACAGGTCCGCCGCCTGCTTGCCGAGGTTCATCTTGGCGAGTACGGGCCGGGGCGCCGCGGCCCAGCCGAGGCGCAGCCCGGCTGAGAGGATCTTCGAGAAGGTGCCGAGGTAGATGACGTACTCCCCGCCGTCGAGCGAGCGCAGGGTGGGCAGCGGCTCGCCCTCGAAGCGCAGCAGGCCGTACGGGTTGTCCTCGAGCACCAGCAGCTCACGCTCGCGGGCGATGGCGACGAGCCGCTCGCGGCGCTCGAGCGACAGCGTCACGCCGGCGGGGTTGTGGAAGTTCGGCACCGTGTAGATGAACTTCGCGCGCCGGCCCTCGCCGTCCAACCGCGCCAGCTCGGCCTCGAGCACGTCCATCCGCATGCCGTCGCCGTCCATCTCGATCTGCACGACGTCGGCCTGGTAGGAGCAGAAGGTCGGCACGGCGCCGGGGTAAGTCGGCGCCTCCGCGACCACGACGTCGCCCGGGTCGATCAGCGTCTTGCAGACGAGGTCGATGACCTGCTGGCCGCCGGTCGTGACGAGCAGGTCGTCGCCGTCGACGCGCATCCCCTCTGCCGCCATGACCTCGGCGATGCAGGCCTTGACCCCGTCGAGCCCCTCCGTCGGGCCGTACTGCAGCGCGAGCGCGAGGCGCTCGGAGGCGACCTTTCCCATCACGGCCGCGAAGGAGCCGGGCGGAAAGGTGCTCGTGTCCGGCAGGCCGCCCGCGAGGGAGATGACCTCCGGGCGCTGCGTGATCGCCATCAGGTCGCGCATGGCGGAGGACTTCATGACCTGTGTCCGCGCGGCGAACAGGCTCGCGTAGCGCGCGAGCTCGTGCTGGGTCGTCGGGCGGGCCATCCGTCCGGGGACTTCGACGCCGGGCCGCGGGCCCCTGGGGGTCTCGTCTTCTACAGTCATGCCGCCTCGGAGGGCCGCACCGGACCCCCGCGGCACGGTACCGCAACGTTGGAAACGGTTCTCGACATCCTCCAGGCCGCCGGGATCGGCGCCGCCATCGGGATCCGGCCCTTCTTGCCGGCCCTGCTGCTCGGCGCCCTCGCCGCCGGGAACCTCGGCGTCGACTACGGCGGGACCGACTTCGCGTTTCTCGAGGCGCCGCCCTTCCTGCTCGCGATGATCTTCGGGCTGGTGGCCTTCGACGTCGTCCGCCGGCGGCTCGGCGAGGACCGCCTGGATGCCGTGCCCGGGCTCTACGCCGCCGGCCTGGTCGCCGCCGTCGTGGCGGGCCTCGAGGGGGCGGGAACGCTCGCGGACCGTGCGCATCCGGTGGTCGCGGGCATCGCGGTCG
Source organism: Solirubrobacterales bacterium (assembly GCA_038318085.1). Taxonomy (GTDB): domain Bacteria; phylum Actinomycetota; class Thermoleophilia; order Solirubrobacterales; family Solirubrobacteraceae; genus DATLGB01. Next base: position 13,849 of record JBBQBV010000025.1, on the reverse strand, counting down.
CGGTGGCCGCCGCGCTGCTGGGCCTGGTGGCGGTGCGGCCGCTGTTCGCCCGCGTGCGGTCCCGGCTGGATCCCGGGGCGGCCGCGCTGCTGCCCCTGTTTCGGGAGGCGCTCGCCCTCGTCGCCGCGGCCCTGTGCGTCCTGTTCCCGCCGCTGGCCATCGTGGTCGTCGTCGGCCTGCTCTGGCTGCTCTCGGGCGGTCGCCGCCGTGAGGGCGAGAAGTACGCGGGCCTGCGGATCCTGCGGTGAGCCGGCCGCCGAAGCTGGTGCTCGCGGTCGTGGACGCGATGAAGCCCGCCATGCTCGAGCGCGCGATCTCCACCGGCCGGGCGCCGGCGATGCAGCTGATCAAAGAGCGCGGGCACTACCGCGACGACTGCGTGGCCGCGTACCCGTCGGTGACGCCGGTCTGCGCCGCGTCGATCGCCACGGGAAGCGGCCCGCACCGGCACGCGATCCCGTCGATGAACTGGTACCACCGCGCCGAGGCGCGCTACGTGGAGTACGGGACGAGCTTCGGCGCCTCGCGCGCCTTCGGGATCCGGCGCTCGCTGATCGACACGGTCTACAACATGAACGGCGAGCATCTTTCAGGCGACGTACAGACGGTCTTCGAGAGCCTTGACGATGCTGATGTCCGCACCGCCGGGACCACCTACCTCATGTACCGCGGGCGCCACACACACGAGCCCAACGTCGACACCGCCCTCGCGCGGATCGCGACGCAGGTCTTCCGCAAGCCCGTCCGCGGCCCGCGTGAGTTCTTCTACGCCGACCTGTTCGCCTCGCGCAAGACGGGCTGCAAGGCGACGCTCGGGCTGCCGGGCGTGCGCGACCGCCACTCCGGCTGCGTGGGCGCGTTCATGGTCGAGCGCGACCTCTTCGACTTCCTGCTGCTCTCCCTCCCCGACAACGACACGCACTCGCACAGAAACGGGCCGTTCGCGCAGGTCAGCTCGCTGGCCGAGGCCGATCGGCAGCTCGAGCGCCTCATGCACGCCGGCGGCGGGCCCGACGCGTTCCTCGCCGAGCACGCCGTGATCGTCTGCTCGGACCACTCCCAGTCCGCCGTCGAGGCGGTGATCGACCTCTTCGGCGCCTTCGACGGGTTCAACGTCCTGCCGCCGGGCGGGGCCAAGCCCGACCAGGCCGAGATCGCGCTGTGCCCGGCCTCGCGCTCGGCTCAGGTCTACGTGCTCGACGGCACCGACCAGGCGGGGCTGATCGGCCGCGTGGAGCGCACCGTGCTGGCGCTGGAGGGCATCGACCTCGTGATGCGCCTCACCGACCACCCGGACGGAGAGGCGCTCGTGCGCAGCGGGCGCGGCGAGCTGCGCTTCTCGCCCGGCGGCGACCTGGCCGACCTGCGCGGCGGGCGCTGGAGCGTCGACGGCGACCTCGAGACGCTCGAGCTCAGCGTCGACGACGGGGTCGTGGGCTCGGCCACCTACCCGCACGCGCTCGGTCGGATCTGGTCGGCGCTGCGCTGTCGGCAGTCCGGCGAGGTGCTGCTCTCCGCCAAGCCCGGCTACGAGTTCCTCGACTGGGGTGGCGGCGGGCATGTCGGCGGCGGCTCGCACGGCTCGCTGCACGCCAACGACTCCCACGGGGTGCTGCTGTGGTGCGGCACCGGGCCGCCCGCCGACGCCAAGGCGCAGTGGTCGCTCGACGACGTGGCACCGATGGTCCTCGACCACTTCAGAGTCTCCCGATGACCGCCGTCCGGGCGCTGCGCGACCTGCGGGCGTGGCTGCAGCTGATGCGCTTCTCGCTGGTGGGCGCGAGCGGCTACGTCGTCAACCTGGCGGTCTTCGCCCTCGTCGTGCACGGCGGCGGCGGGCACCGCGTCGCCGCCGTGGCGGCCTTCCTCGTGGCAATCACCAACAACTTCTTCTGGAACCGCCGCTGGACCTTCGTGGGGGCGCGCGACGGGCACGCGGGCTTTCAGGCCGCGCGCTTTCTGGTGGTATCAGTGGCGGCATTCCTCTTCTCGCTCGGCATCCTCGAGCTCCTCGTCGTCGAGGCGAACGTCGCGGAGCTCACGGCCCAGGCCGTCGCCATCGTCAGCGCGACACCCCTGAGCTTCCTCGGCAACCGGCTCTGGAGCTTCCGGGCCTGAACCGCCGCCTCGCCGTCGCGGTGATGGCGGCGGTGACCTTGTGCCTGCCTCCCGCGGCGGCCGCCGCCGGCTCGACGGCCGGAAGCGTGCCGGGGTCGGGCGGGCTCGCGCCGGTGGCCGCCGACCTGCGGGTCCCCGGACGCCGCACCCTGCCGCGGGCGATCATCGCCACGGCCCGCAGGGCGCCGAAGGTCGCCGCCGTGCTGCGCCGCAACCCGCGCGCCTACGCGCAGGCCTACCTGCGCGACCGGGCCCGCTGGCAGGTCTCGTGGTTCGTTCGCGCCGGCAGGCGCGAACGGGAGATCGCGCAGGTCATCCTCAGCGACCGCAGCGGGAAGGTCCTCGAAGCCTGGACGGGGATCCAGGTCCGTTGGACGATGGCGCGCGGCTACGAGGGCGCCTTCGGTCGCCAGGCGGGCGCCGTGTACGTCTGGCTGCCTCTGCTCGCGCTCTTCCTGCTGCCCTTCCTGCGCCGGCCGTGGCGGATGCTGCACCTCGATCTGCTCGTGCTGGCGTCCTTCTCGGTCTCGCTGGCGTTCTTTAGCCACGGCGACATCGGCGCCTCCGTCCCGCTCGCCTACCCGCCGCTGGTCTACCTGCTGGTGCGCCTGCTGGCGCTCGCCCGCGGCTACAGCGGGCGCGGGCCGCCGGTCCCGCTGCGCCTGCTCGTCGGCCGGGACTTCCTGCTGATCGCGATCGTCTTTTTGCTCGGCTTCCGCATCGCGCTGCAGATCGTCGCCTCCAACGTCATCGACGTCGGCTACGCCGGGGTGATCGGGGCCGACCACATCACCCACGCCACCGCGCTGTACGGCCACTTCCCGCCCGACAACGCGCGCGGCGACACCTACGGCCCGCTCAACTACCTGGCGTACGTCCCGTTCGAGCTGGTCTGGCCCTGGCACGGCACGTGGGACGACCTGCCGTCGGCGCACGCGGCGACGGCGGTCTTCGATCTCCTCTGCGTGGGCCTGCTGTACGCCGTCGGGCGGCGGCTGCGCGGGAACCTGCTGGGCCTGCTGCTCGTCTACCTCTGGCTGACGTTCCCGTTCACGCTGTTCGCGGCGAACTCGGGCGCCAACGACGCGCTGCTCGGCGCGCTTGTGCTGGGCGCGGTCGCGCTCGCCGGCCGGCCGGCGCTGCGCGGCGCCGCGGCGGCGGCGGCGGCGCTGACCAAGCTCGCCCCGTTCGCCCTGCTGCCGCTGCTAGCCGGCTCGCGGCGGGCCGCCCTCGGCGCGGTGGCGGTGCTGGCGCTGTCGTTGGGGCTGGTGGCCGGGCTCGACGGCGGTCTCGGGGAGCTGTGGCAGCGCACGGTCGGCTTCCAGGCGGACCGCGACTCGCCCTTCTCGGTCTGGGGCCTGTACGACCTCGGGCTCGCCCAGCGGCTCGTCCAGCTGGCCGCGGCCGGGCTCGCGGTCGCCGTCGCGGTCTCCCGCCAGCGCCGCGATCCGCTCGCGCTGGCCGCGCTCTCGGCGGCCGTGCTGATCGCCGTTCAACTGGGGGCCGCACACTGGTTCTACCTCTACATCGTGTGGTTCGCGCCCGTGGCCTTCGTGGCGCTGCTCGGGATCTACGAGCCGTCGTACGGGCGCAGGACCGGCTCGATGGCGTCCGCGCTGCCCGCGGTCGAGCAGCGCACGAGCACGGCGTTGATCCACGGGTCGTCCTCCGCCGTCCCGTAGCGGACGGGCATGCGAGTGCGCAGCCGCTCGATCGAGTCCTCCTTGAGCACCCCGATCACGCCGCCGCGCGCGCCGGTCATCCCGACGTCGGTGATGTAGGCGGTGCCGCCGGGGAGGACCCGCGCGTCGTTGGTCGGCACGTGCGTGTGGGTGCCGACGACCGCCGTCACGCGACCGTCGAGGTGCCAGCCCATCGCGACCTTCTCGCTCGTTGCCTCGGCGTGCATGTCGACCAGGACGTGGTCGGCGCCGCGCACCTCGGTGAGGGCGCTCTCGACCTCCACGAAGGCCGGCCGCCCGGCGTCCATGTGCAGGTTGCCGCTGAGGTTCACGACCCCGAGGGACACGCCGGCGCGCTCGACCACGCAGGTCCCGTGCCCCGGCTGGGAGGGCAGGAAGTTGGCGGGGCGTACGATCCGCGGCTCGGAGTCCAGGTAGCGGTATACCTCGCGATGGCGATACGTGTGGTTGCCGAGCGTGATGACGTCGGCCCCCGCGTCGAAGAGTTCCCCAGCGGTCTTGGCCGTGATCCCCACCCCACCCGCAGCGTTCTCCCCGTTGACGACCACGAAGTCCACGCCGAGCTCCTCGCGAAGCGCCGGCAGCAGCCGGCGCAGCGTGCGCCGGCCCGGGGACGCGACGACGTCGCCGACGAAGAGGATGACCGTCACGCCTGAGAACCTATTGGGCCATGGCTGAGCCGGAGACCGAGGCCACCGAGACGCTGAAGGCGCCGACGCCCGAGCCGCCGGCTCGGATCGCGCCCGTCGTCGTCCCGCGCTGGGTCCAGCTCGTCGCCCTCCCGCTCGCGGTCCTCGGCGCCTACAGCGTGATCCGCGCGGCCGGCGCCGTCGTGCTGCTGTTCTTGATCGCCGGGCTGATCGCGCTGCTGCTGAACCCGTTCGTCAGCCTGCTGCGGCGGACACGGCTGCCGCGCGGGATCGCGGTCGTGATCGTCTTCCTCGGGCTGCTGCTGGTGATCGCCGGCATCGTCGCCCTGCTGGCGAACCCGATCGCCGACCAGGTCTCCTCGATTCAGAAGAACGTCCCGAGCTACGTCCGCGACGCCAACCGCAGCCTGGCCGACGTGCAGCGGTTCTTCGACGACAACGGCATCCACGTGAAGATCGCCGACCAGGGCCGCACGGCGCTGCAGACGCTCGGCGATCGGCTGGCGCAGGGCTCGGGGAGCATCGTGCGCTTCACGCGCGACGCGCTGACGACGCTGGTCGAGGCCTCCTTCGCGGTGATCCTCGTGCTCGTGCTGAGCGTGTACCTGCTGCTCTACGGCGAGCGGATCGGGGCGGGCGTGCGCCGGCTCGTCCCCCGCGGCGACGGCTCGCCCGAGGACGACTTCCCGACGCGGATCCAGCAGGCGGTGCTCGGCTACGTGCGCGGGCAGCTGCTGTTCTCGCTGATCATGGGTACGAGTGCGGGAGTGCTGTTGTTCGGACTCGGCCTGCTCGGGGTCTTCCCGGACGGCAAGACCTACGCGCTCGCCTTCGGCGCCTTTTATGGCTTCGCCGAGCTGATCCCGTACGTCGGCCCGGCGATCGGCGCCGGCCCGCCGATCCTGATCGCGCTCTTCGGCACCCACCCGATCGACGGGCTCTGGCTCGTGATCGCCTTCACTGCCCTGCAGCAGCTCGAGGGTCACATCGTCGCCCCGAACATCTTCGCCCAGGCGCTGCGCATCAACCCGATCCTCGTCATCTTCGCCCTGCTCATGGGCGCCCAGATCTACGGGATCATCGGCGCCTTCATCGCGCTGCCGATCGCGGCCATCCTGCGCGAGACGGTGGTCTACTTCCGCCGCCACCTCGTCCTCGAGCCGTGGCCGAGCGCGCCGCTCGCGGGGGTCGGGCTGGACATCGCCGCCGACGACGGTGAGCGTCCGCCCGACCCGGCGGCCCAGGACTGCCCGGAGTGCGGCGCCGGGGTGCCGGCGGACGCCGCCGCCTGTCCGGCCTGCGGCACCGAGCTGCCCGACGCGGCCGCACGTGCGGCTGCGAGGTCGTCAGCGCCCGGGTAGTCGCGTCTCCGGCCGTTCAGGTTACGGTCGGCGCCCGCTTCGTTCCACACACCCGCTGAGGGATGGGCGTCTGGAACGTTGTGGCTGTATACCGACCACGTCGTTCCACAGGGGAACCACCCAGGAACGTTGAGGCCGACAGTCGACCACAACGTGCCACACCCCGGCTCGGTCAACGCCCGCGAGAGTCGTACTCGACGATGCGAACGGCCAGGTCGACGTCCTCGTTGAGTGAGCGATGCCGCGCGAGGCCGCTCATCGGCCGAAAGATGGTCTTGGCAATACCCTGGCGCGCATGGGCGCCGTCCGCACTGCCGCCTCGGAGGCCCTGCTGGTCGACCGTGTCTCCAAGCGCTACGGCGACCGCCGAGCCCTGCACGAGGTCAGCTTCACGGCCGCGGCCGGTGAGCTGATCGCGATCATCGGGCCCAACGGCGCCGGCAAGACCACGCTGCTGCAGATCGTCGCCGGCTCGCTGGAGCCGACCGGCGGCCGCGTCGACTCCTCGCACGCCATCGGCTGGGTCCCGCAGCAGCCGGCGGTCTACTCCAAGCTGTCGGTGGCGGAGAACCTCCGGCTCTTCGCTCGGCTGGAGAAGGTCTCAGACGTCGGCGCGACGGTGGACCGGATGCTCGACCAGACCCGGTTGCGCGAACGCGCCAAGGACGAGGTCGGCCAGCTCTCCGGCGGCAACCGCCAGCGGCTGAACATCGCGGTCGGCCTGCTCTCCGAGCCGCCGGTCGTGCTCCTCGACGAGCCATCGGCCTCGCTTGACCCGCGCCAGCGCGAGGTCCTGTGGGACTTCGTCGGCGGCCTCGCGACGCGCGGGACCACCGTCGTCTACTCGACGCACAACGTCGGCGAGGCCGAGCACTATGCCGACCGCGTCCTGGTGCTCGCCGACGGCGAGCTGCTGTTCACCGGCACGCCCGCGGAGCTGCGCATCGCCGGCGCCGAAGACGGCGACGCGAACTTCGAGGCGGCCTTCGTCCGCTTCCTGCACACCCGAGGCCATTGAGTGCGCTGGCTGCTGCTCAAGGACCTCCAGATCCTGCGCCGATCGCCGCTGCTAGTGGCGATCCTCGTGGCTTACCCGGCCGCGCTGGCCGTACTCGTGGGGGCCGCGACCAACGCGGGCCCGAGCAAGCCGAAGGTCGCGTTCCTGAACCTCGTGCCCAAGGCGAAGAACAACTTCTCCATCGGCGGCGAGAGCGTGGACGCCTCCAAGTACGCCAACCGCATCTTCAAGTCGATCGAGCCGCTGCGCGTCAAGACGCGCCAGGAGGCGGTCGACGCGGTCCGCTCCGGGCGGGCCCTCGGGGCGCTGATCCTGCCCAAGGACGCCACGGAGCGCCTGCAGAGCACGATCAACCTCGCGGGCTCGGACCCGCCGACCGTCGAGGTGCTCTACAACGCCGACAACCCGGCCAAGCAGCGCTTCGTCGCGTCGACCATCAACGCCCGCCTCGGCGAGGCCAACAACGCCCTGTCGAAACGGCTGACCCAGATCACGGCCCAGTACATCAGCGTGATCGTCGAAGGCGGCCAGTTCTCGCTGTTTGGCCAGAAGTTCGACGTGCTCGGCCTGCGCAACTCGCAGCGGATCATCGAGGGGCAGCTCGCGACGCTGCCCAAGCGCGATCCGGCCCGCGGCGCGCTCGTGCAGGTCGCGCGCTTCGCGAAGCTGGCCTCGGACAACCTCGACGTCTCCAAGCCGATCCTGCAGGCGATCGGCAAGCCGGTGCAGGTCAAGACGACGATCGTCAAGGGCAAGAGCTCCTCGCTGGACGCCTTCGTCGCGCCGCTGACGGTCACTGTCGCGCTGACCTTCGTGACGCTGCTGCTCGCGGCCGGGATGCTGGCGCTCGAGCGCGAGGAGCACGCGTTCGGGCGGCTCGTCCGCGGGCTCGTGTCGCGCCTCGGGCTCGTGGCGGAGAAGGTCGCGCTCGCCGCACTGTGCGCCTTCGCGGTGACGGGGCTGATGCTGATCGTGCTCGCGCTGTTCGTCGACCTCGACTGGGCCCGCGCGCCGTTGTGGGTCCCGGCGCTCGCCTTGGGGGCGCTCGGGTTCGCGGGCATGGGCGTGGCGGTCGGCTGCCTGGCCCGCGAGGTGCGCTCGGCCTCGCTGCTCGTCTTCGCCCTGTCGCTGCCCATGGCGGCGCTTGCGCTGGTGCCGACGGGCGCCGTGGGCGACGGCGCGTACAAGGTCATCGAGGTCGTCAACTTCGTGCTGCCCTTCAAGTGGGCCCTGCAGGCGCTCGACGCGGCCATCAACGATGCCGAGCCAAGCCTCGGCCTGCCGCTGGTGCACCTGGCGGTCCTCACCGTCGTGTTCACCGGGGTGGCGCGCCTGGGTCTGCGGCGCTTCGCCTGAGGCACAGCGGTGGCTCGGGGCTCAGAACGCGCGAGCGGGTCGGCCTCGTAGCGCTGGGCTGGGCAGGGGCGGTTCGGTTCGCTCACGGGCACCCGAATCTGCCCGCGAGGGCTGACGCCTCGCGAGAAGTCCCGGGTGCGACGCCGGCATTTCTGTGCCGCTTCCCGCTGACCCGCCCGTGTTCTGTGCATTTTGCCCCGCGTTGAGGAGGTGAAATGCACAAACCTCCTGCCGGTCGGGCCGACAAGTGTTCGAGTCGCCCGCCGGCGCCCCCGGCGCTTGGTGGCCGACATGGGCCCTCTAGCCTGTGTCCGGTGTCCTTCCCGGCCACACGCCTGCGCCGCCTGCGCCGCACCGGGGTCCTGCGCGACCTCGTGCGCGAAACCGATCTCGCGGCGCGGCACCTGCTCTACCCCATGTTCATCCAGGCCGGCGCGTCCCGCCCCCGCGCGCCGATCGGCCCGATGCCGGGCGTCGACCGCCTCTCGATCGACGCCGCCGTCGCCGAGGCCGGCGAGTGCGCCGTCCGCGGGATCCCGGGCGTGGTGCTCTTCGGGCTGCCCGCGGCCAAGGACGAGGAGGGTTCGGGCGCCTGGGACGACGAGGGCATCGTCCAGCTCGCCACCCGCGCGATCAAGGCCGCGCACCCCGATCTGCTGGTGATCGCCGACCTCTGCCTCTGCGAGTACACGAGCCACGGCCACTGCGGCATCCTGCGCGGCGGCGTGGTCGACAACGACGCGACGCTCGAGCTGCTCGCGCGCACGGCCGTCTCCCAGGCCGCCGCCGGCGCCGACATCGTCGCCCCCAGCGACATGATGGACGGCCGCGTCGGGCACCTGCGCGCGGCGATGGACGACCACGCGTTCTCCGACGTCCCGATCATGGCCTATTCGGCCAAGTACGCTTCGGCCTTCTACGGGCCCTTCCGCGAGGCGGCCGACTCGGCGCCGGCCGAGGGCGACCGCCGCGGCTACCAGCTGGACCCTGCCAACGCCGACGAGGCGCTGCGCGAGGTCCGGCTCGACGTCGCCGAGGGCGCGGACATCATCATGGTCAAGCCCGCCCTGCCCTACCTCGACGTGATCCGCCGCGTGAAGGACGCAACCGAGATGCCCGTGGCCGCGTACAACGTGAGCGGCGAGTACGCGATGATCAAGGCCGCGGCCACCGCCGGCTACCTGGACGAGCGCGCCGCCGTGCTCGAGACCCTCACCGGCATTCGCCGCGCGGGTGCCGACATCGTGATCACCTACCACGCAAAGGATGTGGCGGGATGGCTGTAGCCAAGGTCCGCAGCCGCAAGGACGGCTCCGCCGTCCCGCTCGACGAGACCGACAAGAAGCTCCTCAACCTCCTGCAGGGGCACTTCCCGATCGCGCGGCGTCCGTTCGAGCACGTGGCTCAGATCGCCGGGCTGACCGAGGAGGAGGTGCTCGGGCGGGCCGGCTACCTGCTCGAGTCGCGCATCATCCGCGAGATCACGCCGATCTTCGACACGCGCGCGCTCGGCTACGAGTCGATGCTCGTCGCGGCCAAGGTCGACACGCGCTACCCGCACCGCGCCGCCCAGGTCATCAACAGCCACCCCGGCGTGACGCACAACTACCTGCGCAACCACGACTTCAACCTCTGGTTCACGCTCGCGGTCGAGCCCGGCTCGCCGCTGGGCATGCAGGGCACGCTCGACGTGCTGCAGGAGAAGACCGGCGCGGAGTCGATCCGCCAGCTGCCGACCCTCAAGCTGTTCAAGATCCGCATGGACCTCGAGATGGTCGAGGGCACCGAGGCGCTGTCGAAGGCCGTCCAGGCCCAGGAGCCGCTCGAGCTCGAGCCGATCGAGGTCTCCGACGACGACATCGCCACGATCCGCGCCGCGCAGGGCCCGATGGCCGCGGTCCAGGAGCCCTACGCGCCGAGCGCCGAGCGCCTCGGGGTGACCCAGGAGGAGCTCTTCGCGCGGCTCGAGTCGCTGCGCGACCGCAAGGGCCTGCGCCGCGTCGCCGCGATCCTCTACCACCGGCGGGCCGGCTTCTCGGCCAACGGCATGGGCGTCTGGGTCGTGCCCGGCGGGCAGGTGCTTGAGCTGGGCCGGCAGATGGCGGCCACGCGCGGCATCTCGCACTGCTACGAGCGCCCGACCTACGCCGACTGGCCCTACGCGCTGTTCACGATGGCCCACGGGCGCTCCAAGGAGGAGTGCGACGCCATCCTGGACTCCATCTCCGAGGCGACCGGGATCCGCGAGCGCGCCACCCTGTACTCCTCCACGGAGTACAAGAAGATCCGCATGCTCTACTTCACGGACGCCTTCCGGGAGTGGGAGCGCGAGCACGCCGGGATCTGAGATCGAGCCGGCGACCGTGGCGACGTCGTCGTTGAAAGACACCCGGTCCGCCGCGCTGTACGCCCGCGCGGTCAACGTCCTGCCCGGCGGCGTGAACTCGCCGGTCCGGGCGATGCGCGCGATCGGGCGCGACCCGCTGTTCGTCGAGCGCGCCGAGGGCGCGGAGATCGTCGACGTCGACGGCAACCGCTACGTCGACTACGTCTGCTCGTGGGGCCCGCTGATCGCCGGCCACGCCCATCCGGACATCGTCGCCGCGGTGACCGCGGCGGCCGTGGAGGGCACGACGTTCGGCGCGCCGACCGAAAGCGAGGTCCTGCTCGCCGAGGCCGTCGCCGCCCGCGTGCCGTCCGTCGACATGCTGCGGATGACGTCCAGCGGGACCGAGGCGAGCATGAGCGCGATCCGCCTCGCCCGCGCGGCGACGGGCCGCGAGAAGCTTCTGAAGTTCGCCGGCGCCTACCACGGCCACGTCGACGGCCTGCTCGCCGAGGCCGGCTCGGGCCTGGCCACGGCCGGGATCCCGTCCTCCCCCGGCGTGCCGGCCGCGGCGACGGCCAACACGATCATCGTGCCGTGGAACGACCCCGAGGCCGTCGAGGCCGCGCTCGCCGAGCACGCCTTCGCGGCGGTGCTGGCGGAGCCCTATCCGGCCAACATGGGCCTCGTCCCGCCTGAGCCGGGATTTTTGGAGCTGCTGCGGGCAGGCGCGACCGCCAACGGCGCCCTGCTCGTCTTCGACGAGGTCATCACCGGCTTCCGCGTGGCGCCCGGCGGGGCGCAGGAGCTGACCGGCGTCCTGCCGGATTTGACGATCATGGGCAAGGTGATCGGCGGCGGGCTGCCGGCCGCGGCCTACGGCGGCGCGGTCGAGCTGATGGAGCGGATCGCGCCCGCCGGCGACGTCTACCAGGCGGGCACCCTGTCGGGCAACCCGCTCGCGACTTCCGCCGCCCTGGCCACGCTGGCGCTGCTCGACGACGACGCCTACATGCGCCTGAGCACCACGACCACCGCGCTTGCCGAGGGGCTGGCCGAGGCGGCCGGGACGCGGCCCGTCCAGGTCTGTCACACGACGGGCCTGCTCACCGTCTTCTTCTCGGAGACCCCGGTGACCGACTACTCCTGCGCCCAGGCCTGTGACTCCGCCGCGCACGCGGCGTGGTGTCGCGCGCTGCTGGCCCGTGGGGTCTATCCCCCGCCGTCGCAGTACGAGGCCTGGTTTCCGTCCCTGGCCCACGGCCCCGACCACGTGGCCCGCACGCTCGAGGCCGCGACGGCTGCGTTCGAGGAGATCCGATGAGCACGCTGGACGAGCTCGCCGCGCAGCTGCGCGGCGACGACGGGCTGCTGGCCGCCGCCATCGTCGACCCACCCGCGGCGGCGCGCGCCGAGCTCGGCGAGGCGGCGGCGGCGGGCGATCCCGCCTACGCGCTGCTCGTCGAGGCGATCCGCGAGGGAGAGCTCCAGCACTACGGCGGCGGCCGCCTGCTGCGCGACGGGGACCCCGACCTCGCCCTGCTGGCGGGCGATCACCTCTACGCGCTGGGCCTCCAGCGGCTCGCCGACGCCGGCGACCTCGAGTCGGTCGTCGTGCTCGCCGGGGTCATCGCCCGCTGCGCCCAGGCGCACGCCGAAGGTCAGACGGCCGACGCCGCCGAGGCATGGCGCCGCGGCGCCGCGGCCGTCGCCGCCCGCGGCGGCACACTGTGACCGGGCGCACACACCGCCGCCGTACCGGGCACCTGTGGACGTGGCGGCGGCGGTATTGTTTGCAGCCCTTCCTCCCGAAGGACCTCTGACATGTCCGCATCACGAGACCGCAAGACGCCGAAGTCCAAGTACACGGCGGACCGCAACATCCCGGGCGCCTACGAGGGTGAGACGGTCACGCGGCGCCGCTTCATGGTCGGCACGGTGCACGGCGCCGGCGCCGTCGCCATGATGGGCTTCACGCTGCCCGCCCTCGCCTTCGCCTTCGGCACGCCGCTCTTCGAGCGCCCCCCCGCGATCTGGACCCCGGTGGGCGACCCGAAGGACTTCCCGAACGACACCTACATCCCCAAGGTCGTCACCACGACCGCGGGCGTCGGCGAGATCGGCAAGTCGACCGTCTACATCCGCGCCCGCAACCCGGACACGAAGATCGACCCGCCGGAGGCCTTCCCGGACGGCATGAACTTCGTCGCGATCTCGACGCGCTGCATGCACCTGGGCTGTCCGGTCCGCTACGTGGACGCGGCCAAGCGCTTCATCTGCCCGTGCCACGGCGGCGTGTACGACTTCGCGGGCAAGCGCTCCGGCGGCCCGCCGGTCCGTCCGCTCGACCGCTTCTACCTGCGGATCCGCAACGGCCAGCTCGAGGTCGGCCCGCGCTACTCCGTCAATAGCCAGCTCCAGCGCCACGACAAGTATCGCGATCCCGGCCAGGATCTCGACGGGATCGGGCAGTACATCTATCCCGGCCGCTTCTCCACCCCCAAGAAGTGACGTAGATGCCCAAGCTTCCCGTTCCCCCCCTCCCGGACAAGCTGCTCCCGGCGCCCAAGCGCCCGGGCTCCGAGCCGGCCCGCAATCCCCGCGAGCAGCTCAAGGAGGCGGGCATCTCCGCCGTCGACTGGGTCGACGAGCGCACGTCGCTGTCGGGCGGCCTGCGCTGGGCGATGTTCCGCAAGGTTCCGAAGGGGACCAACTGGTTCTACACCCTGGGCTCGGCGTGCCTGTTCGCCTTCTTGTCGCAGGCGGTCACCGGCGTGTTCCTGGCGATGTACTACCAGCCCGACGCTGCGGGCGGCGCGTACGAGTCGATCCGCCACGTGACCAACGAGGTGTTCCTCGGCGAGTTCGTGCGCGGCATGCACAAGTGGGGCTCGTCGGTGATGGTCATCCTCGTGTTCCTGCACATGGCGCGCACCTTCTTCTTCGGCGCGTATAAATACCCCCGTGAGCTGAATTGGGTCATCGGCGTGGTCCTGCTCATCCTCACGATGGTCATGTCGTTCACGGGCTACCTGCTGCCGTTCGACCAGCGCTCCTACTGGGCGACGATCGTGGGCGTCAACATCAACGGCACCGGCCCCTTCGTCGGCCCCTTCCTGTCGGACTTCATGCGCGGCGGCGCCGAGTTCAACGCGACCTCGCTGCCGCGCTTCTACTCGATCCACATGCTGCTCATACCCGGGATCCTGGCGGCCATGATGGGCTTTCACCTCTTCCTCGTGGCCAAGCTCGGCACCACGGCCCCTCCATGGCTGAAGGCCGACGTCGACCCCGAGATCCGGACCGAGCGGGTCTAG
>JBBQBV010000024.1:0-33760 GCA_038318085.1 Solirubrobacterales bacterium | reverse complement strand
GCGGAAGACGTTATCGATGAAGAGGAGGACGTCCTGCCCCTCCTCGTCGCGGAAGTACTCCGCCATGGTGAGGCCGGACAGCGCGACGCGCATGCGCGCGCCGGGCGGCTCGTTCATCTGCCCGAAGACGAGCATCGTCTTGTCGATGACCCCCGACTCCTTCATCTCCAGCCACAGGTCGTTGCCCTCGCGCGAGCGCTCGCCGACGCCGCAGAAGGCCGACAGGCCGCCGTGCTCCTGGGCGAGGTTGTTGATCAGCTCCTGGATGATCACGGTCTTGCCGACGCCGGCGCCGCCGAACAGGCCCACCTTGCCGCCCTTGGCGTAGGGCGCGAGCAGGTCGATGACCTTGATGCCGGTCTCGAACATCTCCGAGGTCGGCGTCAGGTCGCTCACTGTGGGGGCGGGCCGGTGGATCGGCCAGCGCTCGCCCTCCTCGAGGTCGCCCGCCTCGTCGATCGTCTCGCCGAGCACGTTGAAGATGCGCCCGAGGGTCATCTTGCCGACGGGCACGGTGATCGGCCCGCCCGTGTCGCGCACCTCCATGCCGCGCGCGAGGCCGTCGGTGGAGTCCATGGCGACGCCGCGGACGCGGTCGTCGCCGAGGTGCTGCTGGATCTCGACCACGACCGTGACGTCGTCCGCGTCGCCCACGCCGGGGCGGGTGACCTCGATCGCATTGAAGATCTCGGGCAGGCCGTCGTCGAAGACGGCCTCGAGCACGACGCCCTGGATCTCCTCGATCCGGCCGACCTTCTGCTTCTCGTCGCCGTCGGCCTCCTCGGTCGTCTCGTCGTTTCGCTCTTCGGTGCTGGCTTCCATGTGGATCTCCTTAGGTGAGCGACTCCGCGCCCGCGACGACTTCCATGATTTCCTGGGTGATGTCGGCCTGGCGCTCGCGGTTCAGCTGCAAGGTCAGGTCGTCGATGAGCTCCGACGCGTTCTCGGAGGCGCTGCGCATCGCGGTCATCCGCGCGCCGTGCTCGGAGGCCGTGGACTCCAGCAGCGCGCGGAAGATCGAGATCTCCACGTAGTCGGGCACGAGGCGCTCGAGGATCTCGCCGGGGTCGGGCTCGTACTCGACGAGCGCGGTGTGCCCGGACTCCTCACCGCCCTCGAGGTCCTCCTGCATCTCCTCGGCCTCCGAGACGGTGGCCTGCTGCATCGGCAGCAGCACCTCGGAGGTGGTGACCTGGGTCAGGGCGGACTCGAAGGCGTTGTAATAGACCTCGACGCGGTCGATCTCCTCGTCGACGTAGGCCGCGACCACGTCGTCGGCGATCTCCCGCGCGTTGGCGTAGGAGGGCCGGTCGGTGTGGCCGGTGTAGGCCTCCCGGGCCTCGTGGCCGCGGAAGGTCAGCGAGGACGCGCCGCGGCGGCCGGAGACGTAGAAGACGACCTTGCGGCCCTCCTTCTCGTGCTCGGCGGTCGAGCGCATGGCCGCGCGGATCACCTGCGAGTTGAACGCGCCGGCCAGCCCGCGGTCACCGCTCATGACGATGATGCCGACGGTCTTCGGGCTCTCGCGGTCCTGCAGGATCGGGAGGTTCGGGACGTTCTGCGCGGCCGCCGCGGCCTGCTTGGTCATGCGCCGGATCGCCGAGGCGTACGGGCGCAGGTCGGCGATGCGCTGCTCGGCGCGGCGCAGGCGGGCGGCGGCGACCATCTCCATCGCCCGCGTGATCTTCTGGACGTTCTTGACGGAGCCGATCCGCTGCTTGACTTCCTTCTGGGGCATGGGGCAGCGGCGGCTAGGCCGCCTTCTCCGCGTCGGAGTCCTCGGACCCGTCGTCGCCGTCGGACTCCTTGCGACCGCGGGAGGTCGCCGCGTCCTCGTCGTCCTCGCCGGTCGGATTGCCCTCCTCGTCGAGGTCGTAGCCGAAGTCCTCGGCGAACTGCTTGATGATCTTGTCGAGCTCCTTCTGGACGTCGTCGCCCCACTCGCCCTCGGCGATCTTTGCGAGCGTGTCCTCACCGCTGGAGCGGACCCGGTCGACGAGCTTCTCCTGGAACTCCTCGACGCGGTCGGCGGCGATGCGGTCCAGGTGGCCCTGCGTGGCGGCGTAGATCGCGGCCACCTGCTCCTCGACGGCCATCGGCGAGCGCTCGTTTTGGTTGAGCGTCTGCACGAGGCGCTCGCCGCGCGCCAGCGTGCGCTGGGTGTCGGGGTCGAGGTCGGAGCCGAACTGGGCGAAGGCCTCGAGGTCGCGGTACTGGGAGAGCTCGAGCTTGAGGCGGCCGGCGACCTTCTTCATCGGGGAGATCTGCGCGTTGCCACCGACGCGCGACACCGAGATGCCCACGTTGATGGCCGGGCGAACGCCGGAGTAGAAGAGCTTGGGCTCGAGGAAGATCTGGCCGTCGGTGATCGAGATGACGTTCGTCGGGATGTAGGCCGAGACGTCGCCGGCCTGGGTCTCGATGATCGGCAGCGAGGTCAGCGAGCCGCCGCCCTCGTCGTCTGAGAGCTTGCAGGCGCGCTCGAGCAGGCGCGAGTGCAGGTAGAAGACGTCGCCGGGGTAGGCCTCGCGGCCCGGCGGGCGGCGAAGCAGCAGGGACATCTGCCGGTAGGCGTAGGCGTGCTTGGTCAGATCGTCGTAGATCGTGAGCGCGTGCTTGCCCTCGTGCAGGAAGTGCTCCGCCATGGCGCAGCCCGCGTAGGGCGCGAGGAACTTGATCGGCGCAGCCTCGTCGGCCGGGGCGGCGACGATGATCGCGTTGTCGAGGGCGCCGGCGTCCTCGAGCGTCTTGGCGAGCGCCACGACCGTGGCCATGCGCTGGCCGATCGCCACGTAGACGGAGATCAGGCCGCCGTCCTTGTTGTTGATGATCGTGTCGATCGCGATCGTCGTCTTGCCCGTCTGGCGGTCGCCGATGATCAGCTCGCGCTGGCCGCGCCCGATCGGGATCATCGAGTCGATGGCCTTCAGGCCCGTCTGCATCGGCTCGGTCACCGGCTGGCGCTGGACGATGCCGGGCGCCTTGAGCTCGGCAGGCGCCGTCTTTTCGGTCTTGATCTCGCCCTTGCCGTCCAGCGGGCGGCCGAGCGGGTCGACGATGCGACCGAGCAGCTCCGCGCCCACCGGCACCTCGAGGAGATGGTTCGTGCGCTTGACGGTGTCGCCCTCGACGATCTTCGTCCAGTCGCCGAAGAGCACGGTGCCGACGTTGTCGGACTCCAGGTTGAGCGCGAGGCCCGTCACGTCGTGGGGGAACTCGAGCATCTCGAAGGACTGCGCGTTCTCCAGGCCGTGCACGCGGGCGATGCCGTCGGCGACCGAGAGGACGGTACCCACCTCGGCGAGGTCGGCCTTGTCGGTCTCCAGCCCCTCGATCCGGGCCTTCAGGATGGAGGTGATTTCGTCGGGCTTGATCTGCATGATCTCTCCTGTGGGCGCGGCGCCGCGCTACGCGGCGCGCGCGACTTCCTTGCGAAGGTGGTCGAGACGGAGGCGGACTGAGGCGTCGAGCACGGTGTTGCCGACGCGCACGACCAGGCCGCCCAGGATGTCCGGATCGACCTCGGTGGCGATCTGGACCTGCTGGCCGGTCTGCTGGGCGATCTGATCGCCGATCTGCTTGACGGTCGGCTTGTCGAGCTCCACCGCCGAGACGATCTGCACGGGCAGCAGCTGGTTCTCCTCGTCGGCCAGCGCGTCGAGCTCCTCGCGGATCTTGAACAGCGACGGCATGCGGTGGTTGTCGATCAGCAGCTCGAGGAAGTTGGCCACGAGCTCGTTGGCGTCCGTGACCGCCTTGTGCAGGCCCTCCTTTTTCTGCTCGGAGGTCAGCGACGGCGAGAAGAAGAAGACCTGCAGGTCGTGGTCGCCGGCGATGGCGTCGGAGATCTCGCCGAGCTGCTCGCGCACCTCCTCGAGCTCGTCCGCGTCCTGCGCCGCCTCGAAGAGCGAGCGCCCGTAGACCGCGGCCACGTCCTCCATCAGTGGTTCCTCCTGTGAGTCCGCGCGTGCTTGGGCGTTCGCTGGCGCCGACTGGCAAGGACGCAGGGAGGGTGCCATGGCGGAGCCATTGCCCCGACCGAGGACACAGCCAGGCGGTGATCAGCGGGCGATCCGAGCGCGCGGGGACTTGCAGGAGGGGCCACTAGCGGTCCTCCTCCTCTCCGGCGGCGGCCCCGACCTTCTCGTCGGCGCCCAGCGAGGAGAAGTCCAGCTCGGCCAGCGCGTCCTCGACCAGTCGGTGCTGGTCGTCCTCGGTCAGCGACTTGCGCGTGACCTTCTCGGTGGCGAGCACGGTCAGGTCGGCGACCTCGCTGCGCAGCTCCTGCACCGCGCGCTTGGTCTCCGCCGCGATCTCGCGCTGCGTCTGCGCCATCAGCTCCTCGCGCTTGCGCTTGCCCTCGGCCAGCGACTCCGCCTCGTGGTGCTCGGCGGTCTTGCGCGCGCGGGCGACGATCTCGTCGGCCTGCGTGCGCGCCTCGCTGAGGCGCTCGCGGTACTCCGCCAGCAGCTCGTTCGCCTGCTTGCGCGTGCGGTCGGCCGTGTCGATGGCATCCTCGATCGCGTGCTGGCGCTTGTCCAGGGCCTCCGCGATGCGGGGGAAGGCGACCTTCGAGAGGACGCGCATCGAGATGCCGAAGACGATCAGCGTCCAGACCATCAGCCCGGCGTCGGGCGAGACCAGAAAGCTGCCGCTGCTGGCTGCGGTGACGGTGACCATGGCCTAGAGGAAGAAGGCGATCAGGCCCGCCACGAGGCCGTAGAAGAAGCACGCCTCGGTCAGCGCGAAGCCGAGCCACTGGATCGAGGTGATCTCGTCGCGCATCTCCGGCTGGCGGGTGACGGACTCGATGACCTTGCCGAAGATGATGCCGATGCCGACGCCGGCGCCGACCGCGCCGAGCCCGCCGCCGACGCCCAGGGCGATCGCCTTGCCCGCCGCAGAGCCCGCCTTGTCGAGGCCCCCGGCGCCCTGCGCGAAGAAGATGTTCAGGATGGTGGCAGACAACGACTGCTCCTTTGATCAATGGCCCTCGGCGACGGCGCCGCCGAGGTAGATGGCAGACAGGGTGGCGAAGATGAACGCCTGAAGCGTGGCGACGAGGCCGACCTCGAAGAGGAACAGGACCACGCCGAACGGCAGCAGGCCCCAGCCCACGACCTCCAGGCCGAGCAGCACGGCGAGGCCGCCGGACATGAAGAGGATGATCAGGTGGCCCGCGAGCAGGTTGGCGAAGAGCCTGACGGTCAGCGACAGCAGCCGCATGAAGTTCGAGGCGATCTCCAGCGGGAAGATCAGCAGGAGGATCCCGCCCTCCACGCCCTCGGGGATCAGGGACTTTGTGTAGCCGACGAAGCCCTTGGCCCGGACGCCCTCGACGTTGTAGGAGATGAACACGATCAGGGCGAGCACGAGCGGGATCGAGACGTTCGCCGTCGCCGCGTAGATCGCAAAGGCCGGGAACTTCAGGCCGAAGATCGAGACCGTCTCCTCGCTGTTGGTCGGCAATGGGATGTAGCCGATCAGGTTGCAGAACCAGATGAACAGGAAGAGCGTCCCGATGAACGGGAACCACTTCTTGGCCATCCGCTCGTCCATCGAGCCCTTGGTGATGTTGTCGCGCATCAGCGCGTAGAGGACCTCGACCGCCGTCTGGACGCGGTTGGGCCGGGCCTGCATGCGGTTGGCGATGTAGACCATCGTCCCGATCGTCAGGGCCATGGCCATGAACAGGTAGAGCACGCCCTTGTTGATGTCCAGGGGGCCCGGGAGGCTGATCCAGCTGTCGAGCTTGAACTCGTTCTGCGGCTGGAAGGTGTCGTTCTTCGTGCCGCCGCCGAAGATCGCGACGAGCAGGATCATCCCCAGCAGGTAGATGCCGAAGCCTCCGAGGACGAGCTTGCGCCGCCGGCTCACGTGGAGGGGGTTCTCTGGGGTCGGAAGATCATGGACAGTGCTAGGTAGACGGTGAAGGCGACGAGCACGAGGAGCGCAGCCGTCAAGCCGTCCTGGCGCTCTCCCAACCGCCCGATCGCAAGGATGCTAAAGCCCACGAGCAGCGGGCGCAGCATGCCCCCCGCGAAGGTCATCCCCGTGGCCACGCGCGGATCGGGATTGCGCGCCGCCGCCACCTCGATCAGCACGCCGAGCCCGCGCGCGAAGAGCCAGACTCCGGCCCCGGCGAGCGCGCCGAGCACCGGCAGGCCGGCCAGCAGCGCGAAGGGCAGGAAGGCGAGGACGAGCAGGCAGTCGAAGAAGCGCAGGGGCAGCGGGACGCCGGGACGCGACAGGGGTGCGGGTTGGACGGACGGGCCGGCGGTCATGGGCAAGGGTCCACGCCCGGCGCTCGTGCTCGGCGCGCCGCCCGTGGGCGCGTCACTCTAGGGAAAATCGGAGCTTGTAACAACATTGTGACAGTTGGGTCGTGCGACGACCGGTCCCGCCTGCAGGCCGCACGCCTCGGCGATCAGCTCGTAGGAACGGCGGCGGGCCTCGTGGTCGTGCGTGATGGTCACGACGATGACCTCTTCGGCGCCGTAGGCCGACGCGACCTCCTCGAGGCCGGCGCGGACGGCCTCCGGCGTGCCGACGATCGCCCTGCGCGCTGTCCCGTCGCCGCCCGCCGGGAGGTTGGCCAGGTACTCCACGGCGCGCTCGGGCGGCGGGACGGGGATCAGGTTCCCGCGGCGCAGCTCGAGCCTGGACATCGTGCTCGAGGAGGCGAGGCGCCGGGCCTCCTTGAGCGAATCGGCGGCGAGCGCCCACACCGCGACCGCCACGCGCGGCGCCGACAGGCCCAGCGACGGCTCGAAGCGCCCGCGGTAGTGGCCCGCGATCCGCGCGCTGCCGGGGTTGATGAAGTCGGCGAACGCGTACGGGAGGCCGAGCATGCCGGCCCAGATCGCGCTCTGGGCCGAGGAGCCGAGCAGCCAGACGTCCGGGACCTGCTGCGTCGGAAGCCGCAGGCGGTGAAAGCGATGCTCCTCCGGGATCGTCCCGTAGAGGTAGCCGAGCAGCTCGGCGAGCTGCTCGGGAAAGTCGTCAGCGCTGGGCTTGGAGCGGTCGCGCTGCAGCGCGAAGGTCGTCAGCGCATCGGTCCCCGACGCCCGCCCGATCCCGAGGTCGATGCGCCCGCCGAACAGGCCGGCCAGCACGCTGAAGGTCTCGGCGACCTTGAACGGGCTGTAGTGCGGCAGCATCACGCCGCCGCTGCCCACCCGCAGCCGCGAGGTCGCCGCGGCGACCGGCCCGATCAGCGCCTCGGGCGCCGGGCCCGCGAGCATCGCGGCGCCGTGGTGCTCGGCCAGCCAGTAGCGGTGGTAGCCGAGGCTGTCCGCCAGCCGCGCGAGGTCCAGGGTGTTGGCGAGGGCGTCGGCGCCGGCCGAGCCCTCGCTGACCGGCGATTGGTCCAGGACGCTGAGCCGCAGGCTGCTCACCGTCCCTCGGGCCCGGAGCTGAGCCGCAGTTCGCGGACCTCGATCGCCAGCTCGTCGGTCACCGGATCAGCAGGCTAGGACGCGCGGATGCCTTCGAGCTCGTGGAGGCGGTCGCGCACGCGCTCCCGCCGGTCGGTCAGCTCGGTCTTGAGCCGGTCCAGCTCGGCCCGGCGGCTCGCGACGAGCGCGAGTTGGCGGTCGATCAGCGCGAGGCTCTCGTCGAGGATCGCCCGGCGGCGCGCATCCGGCGCGCCCGAGCGCCACTCCGCGCGCAGCGCAGCGCGCTCGTCCTCGGCCTCCACGAGCGTCTTGAGGTCGTCGAGGGAGACCCCGAGCGCCTCCTTGAGGCGCAGGATGTGCGTGAGGCGCTCGACGTCGGCCTCCGAGTAGGACCGGTGCGCGCCGGCGGCGCGTCCGGCGCCCCCCGCCAGCAGCCCGATCTCCTCGTAGTAGCGGATGGTCCGCGTCGTGGTGCCGACGCGCTCGGCGACGTCGCCGATGCGCAGCTGCGTGGCCGTGCTCACGCGCGGGCCTCCGCCAGCACGGGCGCGCGGACGTGGCTCGGCCGCATCAGGGAGACCGCGACCCCGATCACCGACGTGATCGCCAGCACCCACAGCGCCGTGTGCATGTTGGCGATGAAGGGCGCCAGGTTGCGCGGCGAGAGCCCGCTGGAGAGGCCGGAGAAGATCTTGAACAGCACGTTCTGCGGGATGGAGGAGGTGATCACGGCCATCACGAAAGCGATCGAGATGACCGCGCCGCTGTTCTGCGCGAGCACGCGGGTGGCGGCGGCGACGCCCCGGCGCTGCGGGGCCACCGCGCCCATCATCGCGGCGGTGTTCGGGCTGTTGAACATGCCCGATCCGACACCGACGAGCCCAAGCAGGATCGCGCCCTGCAGGTAGCCGGTCCCGGCCTGCAGGGTGGTCATCAGCGCCAGCGCGACCGCAGTGAGCGCCATCCCGCCGGCCGCGAGCACGCGCGACCCGTGGCGGTCCGCCCAGATGCCGGCCAGCGGCGACGCGACCAGCATCCCGATCGCCAGCGGCGCAAGCTTGACGCCGGCCAGCACGGGTCCGTCGCCCTGCGCGCCCTGGTAGTAAAAGACGAAGACGAACAACAGCGCGAAGCGCGCGAGGCCGTTGATGAACGCGGCGGCCGCGGCGGCCGAGAAGAGCCGGTCACCGAAGATCGCGAGGTCGAGCATCGGCGCGCGGCCGCGGTGCTCCACCCACAGGAAGGCCGGCAGCAGGACGAGGCCGACCGCCAGGCCGCCGATGACCACCGGGTCCCCCCAGCCGCTCAGCCCGCCGCGGGAGATGCCGAGCGTCAGCCCCGTGAGCCCGAGCACGAACAGCACGGTCCCGCCGAGGTCCAGGCCGCGGACGGCGTCCGGCCGTGCGAGCTCGCGCAGCACGAGCGCGGCCCACAGGCTGCCGGCGAGGCCGAACGGGATGTTGAACCAGAACACCCAGTGCCAGGAGATCGTCACGAGCACGCCGCCGAGCACCGGGCCGAGGATGAGGCCGACGGCCGCGACCATGGTGTTCGTGCCCATCGCCAGTCCGAGCTGCTCCTTCGGGAAGGCGTCGGTCACGATCGCCGAGCTGTTGGCAAACAGCGACGCGCCGCCGATGCCCTGCAGCACGCGCCAGACGATCAGCTGGGTCCCGTCGGCGGCGAAGCCCGCGCCGAGCGAGGCGGCGGAGAACAGCACGAAGCCGAGCACGTAGGCGCGCTTGCGGCCGAAGAGGTCCGACAGCCGGCCGGCGGTGACCACCAGTACCGTCGAGGCGATCATGTAGGCCAGGATCACCCACACGAGCGTGAGCAGGCTCGTGTGCAGCGACCGCTCGAGGTCGGGCAGGGCGATGATCAGCGTCCCGGAGTTGGTCGCGGCGAGCAGCATGCCGAGACTCGTGCACGAGAGCGCCCACCAGCGGTAGTGCTCGTGGCCGGAGTCGACGCCCAGGGATCTGCTCTTCCGCCAGTTCACGTTCACGTAAACTAGCAGAGCGTGCTCCCGGTCAGCTGATCAGGCGGAAGGGCCGGGCGGCCGCGCGGCCCAGCGGGTCCGTCGCGTAGTAGGCGTCGATGACCGCCTGCCGGCTCTGGGCGTCGGGGCCGGCGCGGCGCAGGGCCTCGATCACGCGGTGCATCGCCGTCCAGCCGACCTGGGCCAGCGACCCGGGCGCGCGGCCCGGGTAGGTGCGCCGGAAGGCGGCGTCGAAGCCGGCCGGGGCCCGCGCGGGCACGGCGGTGAGAAAGCGCACGCGCGGGTCGCGTAGCTGCTGGGGCAGGTCCGTCGTGGCGAGCTCCTGCCCCAGCAGGACGCGGGCGTGGCGGTTCTCGCTCAGGATGCCCTCGACGGCCCCGCGCGCGTTGACCGGGTCGCTGCCGGCGTAGACGACCGTGTCGGCCTGCGCCGTGTCCACCGCGCTCGGGAGCTTTGCCCGCACGGCGTCCGCCAGCGCCTGGGCGGCCTCGGTGCCCTCGGCCTCGACGGCGACCTTGCCGTGGGCGAGCCGCGCGATCGCCGCGGCCTGGGCGGTGTCGGTCGGGACCAGCGGGGCGAAGGTCCGCCGGTCCGACGGCATCGGGAAGGCCATCGTCCCCGAGCCCGGCGAGACGTGCAGGATGCCCGCCGCGTTGAGCAGCGGCGCGGACACGCGCGCCGTGCGCGCGTCCATGTCGCCGATCACGGCGATCACGCTCTGGTCGTGGATTGCTTCGCGAACGGTGCTCGCGACCTGCTCGGGATCCGCCTCGCCTCCGGACCCGACGGGCTCGTCGAGCGCCACGTAGTTGACCACTAAATCCCCCACCATCCCGTTCGCCTGGGCGAGGGCCAGCTTCTCGCCGAGGACGATGTCCGCCGCCGCCTTGGCGTGCGGCCCCGACTGCGGGAGGACGGAGAACACGGTGAGCGTCTGACCGGCGACGCGGCCGCCGCGCAGGATTGCGGTCGTGTCGCCGCAGCCGGCGAGCGCCACCACGCAGAGGATGAAAAGGCAGAGGGGGCGCACGACTCGCTTCACGGCTTTCCGAGCGACGGGAACTCGCCCGTCTCGAGCTCGTGCTCGATGCGCGCCTCGATGGCGTGCTCGTCCGTGGCCGGGTCCTCGCGCATCCGGAAGCGCTTGAACTTGAGGATCTCAAGCGTGTAGACGACGTACACCGACGCCGTCAGCGCCAGCACGATCAAGCTGCCCATGATGGCCGACCAGCCCGCGTCGAGATGGCCGTGGTCGTCGGAGTACGGGACGAAGCGCAGGGCGACCGCGACGCCGGCCATCGTCGCCGTCCAGGCGTACAGGTAGGCCACGGTCCGCCGGTGCGAGAAGCCGATGCGGGCGAAGCGATGATGGAAGTGGTTGGCGTCGGCGGAGTAGACCGGGCGCCGGTACTTCATCCGCTTGAGCACGACGAAGGTGGTGTCCAGGAACGGGACGGCGAGGACGACCAGCGGCACGAACAGGGCGATCACGGCGTTGGTCTTCAGCGACCCCTCGACGATCGTCGCGCCGAGCAGCAGGCCCAGCAGCAGGGCCCCGGCGTCCCCCATGAAGATCGAGGCCGGCGGGAAGTTGTGCACGAGGAAGCCGAGCGCCGCGCCGCAGGCGATCAGCGCCAGCACGCCGGCGCCGTCGCGGCTGAGGTCGAAGGCGATCACCGAGAAGGCGGCGGCCGAGATCGCGCAGACGCCCGCGGCGAGCCCGTCGACGCCGTCGGTGAAGTTGACGGCGTTCATGATCGCCACCAGCCCGATCAGGGTCAGCGGCTCGCCCAGGTCGCCGAGCGCGACGCTCCCGAGGAAGGGCAGCGTGAAGTCGTGGACCGCGACGCCGCCCAGCACGAGGATCAGCGCCGCCAGCAGCTCGCCGGCCAGCTTCCAGGCGGCGGGCAGCGGCCGCCAGTCGTCGAGCGCGCCGACCACGGTGATCACGGCGGCCCCGCCGAGGATCGCGCGGTAGCGATCGGTGTCGGGGAGGAACAGCAGGCCGGCGACGGCGGTCGCCGCGAAGATCGCGAGGCCGCCGAGCAGCGGCGTGGCCTTGGCGGCGAGCCCGCGCGCCCGCGGCTCGTCGACGGCGCCGATCGGCGAGGCTCGCCTCGCCGCCGCCGGCGTGGCCGCGACGCCGATGACGAAGGCGACGAGAAGGCCCAGGAGCGCTTCGTCGACCATCTATACGGAGGCGGTGGCTCCCGTGTGCGCGTACAGCGGATGGCGGTCCGCGATCGCCGTGACGCGCTCCGCGAGCTCGGCCCGCTGGGCGTCGAAGTCCGGCGTCAGCGCGGTGGCGATGATGCGCCCGACCTCCTTGAAGTCCTCCACCTGCAGCCCGCGGGTCGCGAGCGCCGACGAGCCGATGCGCAGGCCGCTCGTGACCATCGGGGGCCGCGGGTCAAACGGCACGGCGTTGCGGTTGACGGTGACGCCGATCGCGTGCAGCCGGTCCTCCGCCTGCTGGCCGTCGAGCTCGGAGTCGCGCAGGTCGACCAGTGCGAGGTGCACGTCGGTGCCGCCGGTGAGGACGTTGACCCCGTGGCCGACGGTCAAAAGCTCGCCGGCCACGGCCTGCGCGCCCGCGATCGTCCGCTGCTGGCGCTCGCGGAAGGGCTCGGTCGCCGCGATCTTCAGCGCGACGGCCTTGCCCGCGATGACGTGCTCGAGCGGCCCACCCTGTTGGCCGGGGAAGACGCCGGAGTTGATCTTGGAGGCGTGCTCTTCGCGGCACAGGATCATCCCGCCCCGGGCGCCGCCGAGCGTCTTGTGGATCGTGGTCGTGACGACGTCGGCGTAGGGCACCGGGTTGGGATGCAGCCCCGCGGCCACGAGGCCGGCGAAGTGGGCCATGTCGACCATCAGCAGCGCGCCGACCTCGTCGGCGATCGCGCGGAAGCGCTCGAAGTCCAGCACCCGCGGGTACGCCGACCAGCCCGCGAGCAGCATCTGCGGCCGGCGCTCGGAGGCGATCCGCTCGACCTCGTCCATGTCGATGCGGTAGTCGAGCGCCTGCGAGACCTCATACGGCGCGATCTCGTACAGCCGGCCCGACAGGTTGAGCTTCATCCCGTGGCTGAGATGGCCGCCGTGCGGGAGGGCGAGGCCCATGAGCGTGTCGCCGGGCCGCAGCAGCGCGTGGTAGACGGCGGCGTTGGCCTGGGCGCCCGAGTGGGGCTGCACGTTGGCGTGGTCTGAGCCGAAGAGCGCGTTCGCGCGGTCGATCGCGAGCTGCTCGATGACGTCGACGTGCTCGCAGCCGCCGTAGTAGCGGCGACCGGGGTAGCCCTCGGCGTACTTGTTCGTGAGCACCGAGCCCTGGCACTCGAGCACCGCCTGCGGCACGAAGTTCTCCGAGGCGATCATCTCCAGCGTGCGCTGCTGGCGCAGCAGCTCGGCGTCGACGGCCTCGGCGACCTCGGGGTCGACCTCGGAGAGCGGGCGCTCGAAGTAGTCCGCGGGCAGGTCGGGCATGCGGCTCAAGCTAGCAGCGCCACCGGTCAGCGAAGGCGCCTCAGCCGCGCCCTGCCGCCCGCCGTCCAGGCCGCGAACACGCGCCCGGAGGGCCCCGCCGCCAGCAGCGGCGGGCCGGTGCCGGCGCCGGCCGGGCTGACGCGCCGGCGCCTGCCGCCCGCCACGGCGGCGAAGACGCCGCCGCCGGCGCGGGTGCGCTGCGCCCAGGCGACGAAGACCCGCCCGTGCGTGATCGCCACGGCCGGGTCGCCGGTGACCCCCCGCCCGGGCAGGACGCGGCGCCTCCAGGGGCCGCCGGGCGCCGCCGTCGCCAGCACCGGGCGGCCGCGGCGGACATAGGCGACCGCGATCCGCCCCTCGGTGGCGGCGAGCGCGCCGCCCAGCTGGCGCACGCCCCTCGCCGTCTGCAGCGCGGCCTTGGGCGCCCCGCGGCCCACCAGCACCAGGCGCGACCGGCGGCGGGTCTGCTGGAGGTCGAGCACGAGCGGGCCGGCCCTGCGCAGGGCGAGGCCGGCCGCGAAGTGACGGACCAGCGGCCCGGTGCGGGTCAGCTTGAAGGTCTTGAGCGCCGTGTACTCCGCGTCGCCGCGGATCGGGCGGGTGACACCGGGGACGATCGTGATGGCGATGTCGCCGTCGCGATCGGGGTTGGCCAGCACCGCCGCGCCGTCGGCGCGCGCGGCGAGCCGGACGGGCCCGGTGCCCTGGCCGAGCGCGACGATCCCGCCGCGGCCGGCCGCGCGGCCGGAGTAGCGCACGCCGCCGGACTGGGCGTGGTCCCAGGCGGCGATCAGGTGCCCGGCGGCGTCGGCCGCCAGGGCGGGGAACTCGGCGAGCGGCTCCCCGACCGCCGTCACCCGGCGCCCGCGGACGAGGCGGAACGGCCTGGCGCCCTGGCCCGTGTCGACGAGACGCACCGCCGTGCGGCCGGTCACCGCGAGCCCGGCGACCTCGCCGCGGACGGCGGACGCGGACGCTGGAGCGGCAGTCGCGGCGCCGAGCGCAAGCGCGGCGATCAGGTTCGAAGCGATCACGCGCGGCACGGTCGCGGGAGGGTACTCAGGGGCCGACCGCGTCCACCGCGGCCGCGATCGCGCCCTCCGGCGCCGCCCCCGCGCGCACGACCGACCACTCCCCGTCCTCGAAGCCGCGCAGGTCGAGGACCGTCGACGCCGTGCCGGGCAGCGGGCCGGCGCCGAGGACGAGCCGGACGCCGGAGCGGATGTCGCCGGGGACCTCGTCGAGCGTGCGCGCCGGCGGCTCCCCGGCGTGGTTGGCCGAGGATTGCAGGACGGCGACCTGGGCGCCGCGCAGCGGCGACGCCGCGGGGAGGCGGATACCCAGCGTGTCCGGGTCCGGGCCGCAGGCGAGCGGGAAGTGGTGGGCGGGGTTGGGGACGAGCAGCGTGACCGGCCCCGGGAGCAGACGGCGCGCGAGGGCGGTCGTGCGCGGGCCCATCGGCGGCAGCCAGGCCGGGTCGAAGACCATGACGGCGGCGGGCTTGTCGGGCGCGCGGCCCTTGAGGGCGTAGAGCCGCTCGACGGCCGCCGCGTTCTCCGCGTCGCAGGCGAGCCCGTAGACGGTGTCGGCCGGGAACAAGGCGACCCCGCCGGCGCGGATGCAGGCTGCGAAGGCGCTCAGCATCGCCACACCACTACCCGCTCGATGCCCGCGAGGTCGGCCACCACGTCCACGGGCGACTCGAAGAGGGCGCCCACCGCCGCGGCCTGGCCCTCCCCCACCTCCAGCGCGACGAACGCCGCGCCGGAGGCCAGCGCCGCGGGCACGAGGCGCCGGTGGACCTCGAGGCCGTCCTGACCGGCCAAGAGCGCGCCGGCCGGCTCGAAGGCCAGCTCGGGCGGCAGCGTCTCGCCTTCGCCCACGTACGGCGGGTTGCTGACCACCGCGTCGACGCCCTCCACGCCGGCGAGCAGGTCCCCCTGCACCCAGGCGACGTCGAGCCCCAGCCGCGCGCCGTTGTCCGCGGCTACGGCGAGCGCGGCGGCGCTCGAGTCCGTCCCGATGACGGCGAGGTCCGGCCGCTCGTGGGCCAGCGCCAGCGCCACCGCCCCCGAGCCCGTGCCCACGTCGACCACGCGGGCGCCGTGCGGCAGCCCGAGCGCCGCCTCGACCAGGTGCTCGGTCTCCGGGCGGGGCACGAGCACGCGGGCGTCGACGGCCAGCTCGAGGTGCCGGAAGCCGCGCGCGCCGACGATGTAGGCGACGGGCTCGCGCGCGGCGCGGCGCGCGACGAGCGCGTCAAAGCCCGCGGGCGGCTCGACGGCCGGCCGCAGGAACAGCGCCGTCCGGTCGACCGCGAGCGCGTGGGCGAGCAGGACCTCGGCGTCGAGCCGCGGAGTCTCGCAGCCCGCGGCGACCAGGGTGGCGGTCGCCTCGGCGAGCGTCATGGCCGCGTCAAGCGCTGCCGGCGGCCTGGGCCTGCAGGCTGCGGCGCTGCTCGTCGCCGCGCAGCGCACTCGTGAAGTCGTCGAGCGTGCCCTGCAGGATCTCGTCGAGGTTGTGGGCGGTGTGCTTGATGCGGTGGTCGGTGACGCGGCGCTCGGGGAAGTTGTAGGTCCGGATCTTCTCCGCGCGCTCGCCGGTGCCGACCTGGGAGCGGCGGTCGGCGGCCAGCTCGGCGTCGCGCCGCGCGAGCTCGGCGTCGTACAGGCGGGCGCGGAGCACGCGCATCGCCTTCTCCCGGTTTTGCAGCTGGGACTTCTCGTCCTGCATCGAGACGACGATGCCGGTCGGCCTGTGGGTGATGCGCACGGCGGAGTCCGTCGTGTTCACCGACTGGCCGCCCGGGCCCGAGGAGCGATAGACGTCGATCTGCAGGTCGCTCTGCTGGACGTCGACGTCGACGTCCTCGGCCGCGGGCAGCACGGCGACCGTGGCCGTGGAGGTGTGGATGCGGCCCTGGGACTCCGTCTCGGGCACGCGCTTGACGCGGTGGGTGCCGCCCTCGTACTTGAAGTTCGAGTACGCGCCGCTCCCGTCGACCTCGAAGGTGTAGGAGCCGTCGGCGGCCGCCATCGTGTCGACCTTGTAGCCGAGCCGCTCGGCGTACTTGGTGAGCATCCGATAGAGGTCGCCCGCCCACAGGCCCGCCTCGTCGCCGCCCACGCCCGCGCGGATTTCGACGATCACGTCCTTGTCGTCGTTGGGGTCGCTCTGAACCATGGCGAGGCGCAGCTCCTCCTCGAGCTCTGAGACGCGCGCGCGGGCGGTCTCGAGCATCTCGCGGACCTCGGGGTCCTCCTCGCCCTCGTCGATCAGCTCGCGGGCGCCGGCCAGGTCGTCCTGCGCGTGGCGCCACTCCTGCGCGAGCTTGCACGCCGGCTCGAGCTGGCTGAAGGCGCGGCCGGCGTCGCGCAGGCGCTCGCGATCCCCGATCACCTCGGGGTCGGACATCTGGGCCTGCACCTCGGCGTGGCGGGCCTCGATCTGTTCGACGAGCGACTCGATCACTCCGACCGAGTCTATGAAGCGAGGACCCCGCGGCGTGTAGGGGGCGGCCCTCACGCAGCCGACAGATAGCCTGTCGACGACGAGTCATGTGGCTGACCGAGCTCCCTCTCGTCCTCGCGCCCCTGGCCGGCGGCCCCTCGACGCCGGAGCTGGCCGCCGCCGTGTCGAACGCCGGCGGCCTCGGATTTTTGGCCTTCGGCTACCTGACGGCGCCAGCGGCCGCCGAGCGGCTCGCCGCCACGCACGCGCTGACGGACCGCCCGCTCGGCGTCAACGTCTTCGTGCCGTCGCCCGCGCCCGCCGACCCCGAACTGGTCGCGCCCTACGTCGAACGGCTGCGCGCGGCGGGCCTGGACGTCGCGACGCCGCGCTTCGACGACGACGACTACGCCGCCAAGATCGACCTCCTCGCCGCGGCCCCGCCCGCCGTGATCTCGTTCACCTTCGGCTGCCCGGCGCCGGATGTCGTGGGTCGGCTGCAGGCCGCCGGCGCCCAGGTCTGGGTCACCGTGACCAGTCCGCAGGAGGCGCAGGCGTCCGCCGCCGCCGGCGCCGACGTCGTGGTCGTCCAGGGCGCTGAGGCCGGCGGGCACAGCGGGTCGTTCGTCGACACGCCGGACGCTGCGCCCGTCGCCCTGCTCGAGCTGCTGCCGCGCGTCCACGCAGCCGTGGGCGTCCCGCTGGTCGCGACGGGCGGCCTTGCCAGCGCCGAGGCGGTCGCGTCCACGCTCGCCGCGGGCGCGGCCGCCGTGCAGGTCGGGACCGCGTTCATGCTCGCCCCCGAGGCGGGCACGGCCGCCGCGCACCGGGCCGCCCTGGCCTCCGGCGCGCCGACGGCCCTGACCCGCGCGTTCAGCGGGCGCCTGGCCCGCGGGATCGTCAACGCGTTCATGACCGAGCACGGCGCCCACGCCCCGCTCGCCTATCCGGAGATCCACCACGTCACGGCCGGCCTGCGCAAGGCGGCGCGCGAACGCGGCGACGCGAGCCTGATCAACCTCTGGGCGGGCACGGCCCACGCGCTCGCGGTCCCCCGGCCGGCGGCCGAGACGGTGCGGGCGCTGAGCGATCGCGTGCATTTCACCCCCCCCTGACGGGGGGAAAATGCACAGAAAGCCGCAGGGGCCGGGCGTCTACGGCCGGGCTGGGTAGAGCTGGACGCTTTCGTTCCGCACGGTCCGCCCGCCCGGGGGGGTGTTCACGCGTGTTATCGGGGTCCTGACCCCGATCTGACGCGGCGCGACAAATGATGTCCACAACGGACCGAACCGCCCCCCCTTACCAGCCCATGCTGTGACGCCGGCCCAGCATCGCGCGGGGGCCCCAGGTAAAGCGCGCACGCCGAACCAGCCGCCGGAGTCCCGCTACGCCACGACCTCCATGCCGACCAGGTCGTCGCCTTGGGCGGCGCGGGGGTCCTCGCGGTCCAGGACGGCCTGCAGGGCGGCGATGGCGACGGCGAGCTGGTCGTGGTCGGGCTCGCGGGTCGTGAGCTTCTGCAGCTGCAGGCCCGGCCACATCAGCGACCGGACCCAGCCGCGCGAGCGGTTGCGCCCCGCGAACTTGATCACCTCGAAGGAGATGCCCGCGATCAGCGGCACGCCGAGGATGCGCGTCGCGAGCAGCAGGTACCAGGCCGGGAGCCCGATCGGCGCGAACACGAAGATCGCGACGACCATGACGATCAGCAAAAAGCTCGTCCCGCAGCGCGGGTGCAGCCGGCTGTAGAGCCCGGCGCGCTCGGGCACGAGCTCGTCACCGGCCTCATAGCAGGCGATCGTCTTGTGCTCGGCGCCGTGGTACTCGAAGACGCGGCGCAGGTCGCGCAGGCGCGACAGCAGCGCGAGGTAGCCGAGAAAGATGGTCGTGCGGACGACGCCCTCGACGAGCCAGAACAGCGCACTCGAGTCGAGCTGGTCCTTGATCAGCGACGTCAGGCCCACCGGGACGACGAAGAACAGGCCGACGGCAAAGGCGAGCGCGACCACGACGGTGCCGGCCCAGACCGCGCCGGAGATCTCCTTCTCGTCCTCGGGCAGCATGTGGTTGGCCGCGATCGAGAGGGCCTTGAAGCCGATCGCCATCGATTCGGCGAGCGCGACGACGCCGCGGACGATCGGCAGGCGGTAGACGCGGCGACGCTTGGCCCAGGCCTCCAGCGGGAACGTCTCGATCGCGATCTCACCGTGGGCGCCCTTCTCGGGGTCGACCTCCCCTTCGGCGTCGAGATCCTCGGGAACGGGCTTGCGCACGGCGACGGCCCAGGTGGAGACGCCGCGCATCATCACGCCCTCGAGGACGGCCTGGCCCCCGACGGGCGCATCCCGCTGCGATGGCATGGCCGCTGCGCCGTCGGGCAGGCGCGTGTCGTCTGCGATTGCGCTCACCCGACGGTTCCTGCGGCTTACCGGCCGGAGCCGGCGCCGTCGCGCTTGGCGGCGCGACGCTGGAAGCGCTCGACGCGCCCGCCGGTGTCCATGAGCTTCTGCTTGCCCGTGTAGAACGGGTGGCACTGCGAGCAGACCTCGACGTGGATCTCGGGCTTGGTCGAGCGGGTCGTGAATTGGTTGCCACACGTGCAACGCACGTGAGATTCAACGTACTCGGGGTGGATGGCGGTCTTCATCAGGACACGTATTCTAGGACTCCGGGCACAGCAAGCTGAGAGCGTTATCGGCCTCGTCGGCCTCGTCCACGACCTGCGTGGTGTCCACCAGCGCCACGAGCTGGTCGCCGGGGACGCATGGCGGGCCCTCGAAGCTCACCACGGTGCGATCGCCGGAGACGATGCCTGGGTCCGCCTGGTCGGCGAGCCGGAGGCCGTCGACCAAGAGCCCGACCGAGGTGACCGCGGTGTCGCCCTCCCCGGTGTTGACGACGGTGACGTCGTAGAACCGGGTGCTCGGCGAGGACCCGTCGGTCACCAGCACCTTGACGGGGCGCAGGTTCGGGCGCAGGTCCGGCTGCCTGCAGCCGGGGGTGGCGCGCGTGGCGCGGGCCAGGGCCCTCTTCGTGCGCGGGCTGCGCCAGCGGAAGTGGATGACCGCGCGGTAGGACGCGCCGACGGACAGCGCCTCGAGCTGCTTGTCGTAGATGTAGAGCGTCTTGCCGGGCTGGGCGGTGACCCAGAGGGCCGGCGCCTGGACCTTCGTCCACGTGCCCCCCGGCTTGCGCGTCTGGATGACGAAGCGCATCTGCAGCTGCTGCTTGGCCTTGCGGGTCTGCGCCATGTTGCCACGGAAGGTCGCCGTGTGGGCGTCCGTGTCGCAGGCGATCAGCGACGCCTCGGAGTGCTCGAGGCCGGCGCGCCGCGCAGACGCGGTGGCCGGAAAGACGGCGAGCGCGACGAGCAGGGCTGAGAACAGGAGCTTCATCGCTCAGTGAACGCGAACGGTACCCGCAAAGTTGCGGCCCGCCCGACACGATGCCACAAAGACTCAGGTGATCTGGTACAGCGGGCCGTCGCCGCCCTCGGGAGCGGTGAGGCGGCCGCCCTTGGCGGTGATCGCCCCGCATTGCACGCAGTTGGTGTAGTTGACGATCACGTCGACGTTGCCGGTCTCGGGCGCGTCGTCCGGGATCTCGTACACGCCGGCGGGGCACATCCACTTCCACGTCTCGGCGACCTCCCGCGCGACGTTTCTCTGGACCCGGATGTGGTTCGGCGCGTCGTCGCGCGTCGCGTTGCCCGTGATGTAGACGCTCGACAGCTTGTCGAAGGTGTACTTGCCGTCCGGCTTGGGATAGCCGTCCTTGGTCTTGCCGACGAACATCTCGGCGGCGTCCTGGCGGTGCCAGGAGAGCCTGCCCGGGGGCAGCTTGCCCTTGGTGGCGATCGCCAGGTTGACCAGCGGCGCGCCCTTGACGAAGCCCCGGGAGAAGGGCTGGCGGGCATTGCGGACCCGGTAGAGCTCCTGGCCGATCGAGGACTCCTCGACCGCCTCATCGTAGGCCGAGAGGTTCGTCGAGCCCACCTTCAGCGCGGCGTAGATCGCGTCGGCGGCCAGGATGCCCGACCGGATGCAGTGGTGTACGCCCTTCAGCGCCACGGTGTCGACCATGCCGCCCGAATCGCCCACCAGCAGCGCGCCCGGCATCGTGAGCTTGGGCATCGACCAGTAGCCGCCGCCCGGCAGCGCCTTCGCGCCCCAGGCCACGCGCTCGCCGCCCTCGAGAATCCTGCGGACCAGCGGGTGCAGCTTGAACTGCTGCAACAGGTCGTGGGCCGAGGTCGTGGCGTCGGCGTAGTCGAGGTCGACCACGAAGCCGATCGAGACCAGGTCGTCCCCGGTCTTTGAGTCCTTCATCGGGTAGATCCAGGTGCCGCCGATCTGGCCGTAGGAGGCGCGGAGCTTCAGTGGCCACGGGCCGATCGTGTGGATCACCCGGTCCAGCGGCCGGGGGACCTTCCAGACCTCCTTGACGCCGAGCTCCCAGACCTGAGGCTCGCGTCCGGCGGAGAGCTCGAACTCCTTGATCGCCGCGCCGGTGAGATGGCCCCAGCAGCCCTCGCCCAGCACCGTCGCCCTGGCGACCACGTCCGTGCCGGGCTCGAAGTTGCCAAGCGGCTCGCCGTCCTTGCCGCGGCCCTTGTCCCCGGTCCGGACGCCACGCACGCGGCCGTCCTGGACGAGCAGCTGGGTCGCGGAGGTCTCCGTGAGGATGTAGGCACCGCCCTCCTCGGCCTGCGCCTGCTGGTAGCGCGCGAGGGCCGAGACCGAGATGACCTCGTTGCCGTGGTTTTTGAACGGCGGCGGGGGCGGGATCCGCAGGGCCCGCCTGCCCGTGGGCAGCAGGTAGACGGCTTCCTTGGTCACCTCGCCGTAGGCGAAGCCCTGTGCGCGCCACCCCGCGCGATCGAGGTCGGGGAAGAGCTCCAGCAGCGGCCCGGGCCGCATGACGGCGCCGGAGAGGCTGTGCCCGCCGCACGTCTTGGCCTTCTCGATGACCGCCACGGGCACCTCGCCGAGCGACTCCATCAGCTCCGGGTCGTCGCCCAGCCGCTGCATGAGCCGGTTGGCGGTGGCGAGCCCGGCGGTCCCGCCGCCGACGATCGCCACGCCGACCTCGATGACCTCGTCCTCGGGATCGACGTTGCGCCTGATGAATTCTTTGCGCGCGTCCACAGGGGGCGGGAAGTCCAGCGGCGCCGGGCGCTTGCCCTCAGACGACATGGCGGCTAGCCCTTCTTGGCCTTCACGGCCTCGGTCAGCTTCGGGACGATCTTGTTGAGGTCGCCCACGATGCCCAGGTCGGAGAACTCGAAGATGGGGGCGTTTGCGTCCTTGTTGATCGCGACGATGTTCTCGGACGCCTGCATGCCCACCTTGTGCTGGATGGCGCCGGAGATGCCCGCGGCCAGGTAGAGCTTCGGCGCGACGGTCTTGCCCGTCTGGCCGATCTGGCCGGCGTACGGAAACCAACCCGCGTCCACCACAGCGCGCGTAGCGGCAACCGCGCCGCCGAAGGCGGCGGCGAGGTCGTCGAGCAGCTCGAAGCCTTCGGCCTTGCCGAGGCCGCGGCCGCCGGCGATCAGCACACTGGCATCCTCGATGTTGATGTCGGCGCCGCGCTGCTCGCCGCGCTTGATCATCGTCGCGCTCGTCGAGAACGCCTGGTAGGCGACCTCGACGTCCTCGACCGTCGCGGGGCCGGCGGGGTCCTCGCGGGAGGCCTCGAACGCGTTCAGGCGCCCGATGATGATGCCCAACTCGCCGTCGTAGCGGACCTGCGAGATCGAGGAGTCCCCCAGGATCGGGCGCTCGGCGACGAGCTTTGCGTCCTCGACGTTGACCTGGGTGACCTCCATGACCACCCCCGCGTTCATGCGGGCAGCGAGGCCGGCGCCGATCTCGAAGCCCAGCAGGCCGCCGCCGAACAGCGCGTAGCCGTGCCCGTGGTCGCCGATGACCTTCGCCATCGCGTCGACGACGGGCTGCGCGAGCCCCTCGGGGCCCTCGGCCCGGAAGACCTTGGCCGCGCCGTAGGTGCCCAGCTGGGCGGCCAGGTCGTCGGAGACCCCCTGCCCCAAGACGAGCGCGTGCGCCTCGCCGCCGATCTGCGCGGCAAGCCGGGAGGCCTCCGAGACCGCGCCGAGCGAGTTCTTGTTGAACGCGCCCTCGTAGTGCAGGGCGTAGACCAGGATGTCCGTCATGACAGGAGCTTTCTCTCGTCGAGCCACGCGACGATGCGCTCGACGGTCTCGTTGGTGTCCTCGTCCTCGATGATCTCGCCGGCGGCCTTCGGCGGCGGTGCCGCAGAGTCAAACCAGCGGGCCCTGGAGCCCAACTCGCCGACCTGGGAGGCGTCGAGGCCGACGTCTGAGATCGTGAGCTTGTCGACGGGCTTCTTCTTGGCGCCCATGATCGCCTTCAGCGAGGGGTAGCGCGGCTCGTTGATGGCGTCGCCGACGGAGATGACGGCGGGCGTCGGGATCTCGACGGTGTCGTAGCCGTACTCGGCCTGGCGTTCGCAGGTGAGCGTGCCCACCTTGACGTCCATCTTGATGACCTGCGTGAGCGAGGGCATCTTCAGGTGGTCGGCCACGACGGCGCCGATCGTGTAGCACTCGCCGTCGTCGGACTGCTGGCCGAGCAGAACGAGGTCGGGGCTCTCGCGCTCGAGCGTCTTGGCCAAGGCGAGGCCCGTGGCGGCGACGTCGGAGCCGGCGACGGCCTCGTCGCAGAGGTGCACCGCGCGATCCACGCCGAGCGAGATCGCCTTGCGGATGGCGCGGTCGGCGGACTCGGGGCCCATGGATACGGCGACGACCTCGTCGACCGTGACGACCCCCGCCTCCTTGATGCGCACCGCCTCTTCGATGGCGTGCGTGTCGTAGGGGTTGAGGTTGCGTTCCCCGCCCCGATCCATGCGACCGTTGACCAGTCGCTTCTGGACCGCGGCGTCCGGGACCTCTTTGACCAGGACGCAGATCTTCACTGGCTTTCTCCTGTGGCTGAGACGATGCGGCGGTACGCGAGGGGCCCGGAATCCTATTGACTGACGAGTCAATCGACGGGCTCCGTGCCCATGTTACTGCCTGGTAGGAGTTTGGTTACGCCCTGGGAGCGCCGGGTCTAGGCTGCGGTGCGGCTGTCGCCGACGTGATCTCGGATGAAGTCGATGATCGCCTGCGTCGGCGCGCCCGGCGTGAAGACCTCGGCGACACCGAGCTCTTTGAGCTCCGGGATGTCCTGGCTGGGGATCGTCCCCCCGACGAGGACGAGGATCTCGCCGGCGTCCTGCCCTTTGAGCAGCTCGACGATCTTGGGCACCAGCGTCATGTGCGCGCCGGAGAGGACGGACAGGCCGATCGCGTCGGCATCCTCCTGCAGCGCGGTCTCGACGATCTGCTCAGGCGTCTGGTGCAGGCCGGTGTAGACGACCTCCATCCCGGCGTCGCGCAGGGCGCGCGCGATGATCTTCGCGCCACGGTCATGACCGTCCAGGCCGGGCTTGGCGACGACGACGCGGATCTTCCGTGGCTCGGCCATGGAGGAATGGTAGTTCAGTTGCGGAACCCGAACACCCCGACGGGCATCGGAACGTCCTCCTTCGTCCCGTTTGCGAAGTCGTCTCCCAGCCCTCCCTGGGAGTTGCGGCCCCAGCAGACGACGCCTCCAGTCGCCCTCACCGCGCAAGCATGGTCGTACCCGGTGGCGATGGCGGTGGCGTCGCCGAGCCCCGAGACCGCGACCGGCACCGGACTGCGGCGCAGCCTCTTCGATCCGTTCCCCAGCTGCCCGTCGTCGTTGGCGCCCCAGCAGACGACGCCCCCGGTCGCCCGCACCGCGCACGAAAAGCGCGCCCCCGCGTCGATGGCGATGGCGTCGCCGAGCCCCGAGACGGCGACCGGGTGCCGGCGGTTTCGCCTGGATCCGTCTCCCAGCTGGCCCTCGCTGTTGTCGCCCCAGCACATGACGCCTCCGGTCAACCGCAACACGCAGGTATGGACTTCGTAGGCTGATTTGAGGTCGAAGGGCCCCCCGCTGGTGACGGCGGTGGCGTCGCTGACCCCCGGGATGGCGACCGGCACCGACGTATAGCTCGAGTCCTCATCCGCTCCGTAGAGACCGCCCCAGCAGACGACGCCTCCGGTCGCCCGCACCGCGCACGAATCGAAGTCCCCGGCGTGGATGGCAGTGGCGTCGCTGAGGCCCGAGACCGCGAGCGGGCGCGAGCTCTCCGGCCTGGATCCGCCTTCCCCGTAAGTGCCCAGCTTCGACCCGTCTCCCAGCTGCCCGAAGCTGTTGTCGCCCCAGCAGACGACGCTTCCGGTCGCGCGCAACGCGCACGAATGGGCGTATCCGGAGCTGATCGCGGTGGCGTCGCTGAGCCTCGAGACCGCCCCACTGTTCCACTTCCCCGGTCCGTGGTTGTAGCCCCAGCAGACGACGCCGGCGGTCGAGCGCAGCGCGCACGAGTGGTAGACGCCGGAGCTGATCGCGGTGGCCGCGCCGAGCCCCGAGACCGCGACGGGCACCGGACTACGGTTCAGAAACGAGTTCCCCAGCATTCCATCCGAGTTGGAGCCCCAGCAGACGACGACCCCGGTCGACCGCACCGCGCACGATTGGTCGTACTCGGCCGACACCCCGGTGGCGATCTGGC
The DNA here is from genome assembly GCA_038318085.1 of Solirubrobacterales bacterium. Classification (GTDB taxonomy): domain Bacteria; phylum Actinomycetota; class Thermoleophilia; order Solirubrobacterales; family Solirubrobacteraceae; genus DATLGB01. The sequence goes on along the minus strand of JBBQBV010000024.1, from coordinate 8,800 downwards.
CCGACGGCTCAGGGCCTGGCCGGCCACGCACAGCGACGTGCTTGACGCTCGACACCCAGACGCGGTGCCGGCGCCGCGACACGACAACCCGGAGGGCCAGCTGCGCGCGGTCCGGCGTGATGCCCCAGTAGAGACGGAGGCGACCGCTGCGAGCCGCGACCTCGTCCGTCGCCCGAGTCACCCAGCTCGCCCCCTGACGCTGCTGCAGCACGGCCTGCAGGTGCTTGCCCGGCGCCTTCACGCGCCCGTGGATCCACAGCACCTCACGGTAATGGATCGACCTGTGCACCGTGCTGCCTTCGCTGGTGAACCTGACGGAAACCCGCGGCCGATGGTCCGCCGCGGCGACGGGCGCAGCGATCCCCGCCAAGGCAGTCACCAGCAACACGACCAACGCACCCGACCGCCACTCGGCCGGCTGGCGCCGTACAGGCGCGGATCGCGGATGCACGCTCATCACCTCCACCCTACGGCGCCCGCGTGGTCGGCAATGGTCACGCCGCCGCGGCGGTCACGGGAGCGTTACGCCCTCGACATTGGGGCGCGAGATTCTGGCCGGGCGGCCATGTTCCCCGAGCGGCCGCGCAAAGAGGCTTCACCCAGTGGCTCCCGACCGCCTCAGTCCGCTCGACCGCTCGTTCCTGCAGGTCGAGACCGCGACCGCGCACATGCACGTCGCCGGCCGCCTGCGCTTCCGGCCCGACCCGGCGGGAGAGGCCATGACGCTCGACCGCGTGCGCGCCCTGGTGCGCTCGCGCCTGCACCTCAACGCGCGCTTCCGCCAGCGGCTCGCATTCGGGCCCGGCGGCCTGTCCGCGCCCGTGTGGGTCGACGACGAGTCCTTCGAGGAGCGCGCCCACGTCGTCGCGCTCTCGGCCGACGACGAGGTGCTCGGCCTCGCCCGCTTCGCCGCGCTCACCGACGCCGTGCTGTCCGAGCCGCTGGACCGCAGCCGGCCGCTGTGGCGGATCTACCTCGCACCGTGGCTCGACGACGGCAGTGCCGGGCTCGTGCTCAAGATCCACCACGCGATGGTGGACGGCGTCTCGGCGCTCGCGCTCGGAATGCTGCTGCTCGACGTGCGGGCGAACGGAGCGATCCGGGACGACGCGCCGGCGTGGGAGCCGGAGTCCGCGCCGGGCACCGTCCGGCTCGCCGTCGACGCGCTGGCGGACTACGGCTCGGAGTCGCTGCGCGCTGTGCGCAACGCGGCGAAGGCGATCGGCAGCGGCCGGCGCATCGGCGACACCGTCCGCCGGACGGCGCTCGCGGTCGAGGCGGACGTGCTGCGCGCCGCGCCGTCGTCCTACCTCAACGCGGGCATCTCCCAGCGCCGCTGCCTCGCCGGACACCGGACCCGGATCGACCAGGCGCTGGCGGTGCGCGCCGCCCGCGGCACGACGCTCAACGATGTCGCGCTGACCGTCGTCACGGGAGCGTTGCGCCGGCTCGCCGTGAGCCGGGGCACGGTGCCGATCCCCGTGAAGGCGATGGTGCCGGTGTCGCGCCGCGGAGACGGGGAGGGCGAGGCGACCGGCAACCGGATCGCGTTCGCCTCGGTGACGCTGCCGCTCAACGTGCGCACACCCCTGCGCCGCCTCGACGAGATCGCCGCCCAGACGCGCGCCTTCAAGACCTCCGGGCGCGTGTCGGGCTCAGAGACGCTGATCGGGACGGTCGGGCTGCTTCCGGCCCCGCTGCAGAACGCCGCGGCGCGCTACGCCTCCTCTCCGCGCGCCTACAACCTCGTCGTGTCCAACGTCCCCGGCCCGCGCACGCCGGTCTACCTCCTCGGCGCCCGCTGCTTCGAGGCCTTCCCGGTCATCCCGCTGACCGACGGCCATTCGCTGTCCTTCGGCGTGCTCTCGCTCTCGGACGCGCTGTGCTTCAGCGCGTATTGGGACCCGGTCGCGCTGCCCGAGGCGGTCGAGCTGCCCGAAGCGCTCGCCCAAAGCTCGGAGGAGCTGGCCAGCGCCGCACACCGCCGATCCCGATCCCCGAGGGCCGCATGAAACCCACCGCCGTGACCCCTGCCGACCTGCGCACGACCGGCCGCTGGGGGCGCCCGGTGCGCACCTACCCGGCGTTCAGAACACCGGCGTCTCGCGGTAGCTCCCCCACACCTCCTGCAGGGCCTCCACGATCTCCCCTTCTGAGCAGCCCGCCCGGGCGGCGTCCACCAGGGACGGCATGACGTTGGCGTCACCGGCGGCGACGCCCTTGATCGCGGCGAGGGCGTGCTCGACGTGCTCCCCGCGCCGCCTGGCGCGCGTGGCCTGCAGCCGGTCGAGCTGCTTGTGCTCGAGCGCCTTGTCGATGCGCAGCGTGGAGATCTCGCCGCCGTCGCCCTCGCAGTAGTCGTTGACGCCGACGACGATGCGGTCACCGCGGTCGATGCGCAGCTGCAGCTCGTAGGAGGCCTCGGCGATCTCGCGCTGGGGGAAGCCCTCCTTGACGGCGGCCACCATCCCGCCGAGCTCGTCGATCTTCGAGAAGTAGTCGTAGCACTGGCGCTCGAGCTCGTCGGTCAGCGACTCGACGAGATACGAGCCGCCGAGGGGATCGATGCTCGAGGTCACGCCGGTCTCGTGGGCGATGATCTGCTGGGTCCGGACGGCGATCCGGACGGCCTCCTCGCTCGGGAGCGCGAGCGCCTCGTCGTAGGAGTTCGTGTGCAGCGACTGGGTGCCACCGAGCACGCCGGCAAGGGCCTCGATCGCCGTGCGGACGATGTTGTTCAGCGGCTGCTGGGCGGTCAGGCTGACCCCGGCCGTCTGCGTGTGGCAGCGCATCAGCCACGACCGCGGGTCCCTGGCCCCGAACGTGTCGCGCAGCTCGCGCGCCCAGATGCGGCGGGCCGCGCGGTGCTTGGCGATCTCCTCGAAGAAGTCGATCTGCGCGTTGAAGAAGAAGCTCAGCCGCGGGGCGAAGTCGTCGACGTCGAGGCCGCGCGCGACCGCCTCCTGCACGTAGGTGAGGCCGTCCTTGAGGGTGAAGGCGAGCTCCTGGGCGGCGGTCGAGCCGGCCTCGCGGATGTGGTAGCCGGAGATCGAGACCGGGTGCCAGCGCGGCATCTGGGTCGAGCACCACTCGATCAGGTCGCCCATCAGGCGCATGGCCTCGTCGACCGGAAAGCACCACTCCTTCTGGGCGATGTACTCCTTGAGGATGTCCGCCTGGACCGTGCCGGCGAGGCGCTCCGGGCCGATGCCGCCGCGCTCGGCGGCGACCACGTAGAAGGCCATCATGATCGCCGCCGGCGCGTTGATCGTCATGGAGACCGAAACCTGCCCGAGGTCGATGCCCTCAAACAGCGTCTCCATGTCGTCGGGGGTGTCGATCGCGACGCCCTCGCGGCCGACCTCGCCGCGCGCCATCGCGTGGTCGGAGTCGTGGCCCATCAGGCTCGGCATGTCGAAGGCCGTGCTCAGCCCGGTCTGGCCGCGGTCGAGCAGGTAGCGGAAGCGCTCGTTGGTCTCCTCGGCGGTGCCGAACCCGGCGAACTGGCGCACGGTCCACAGCCGCCCGCGGTACATGCTCGGGTAGACGCCGCGGGTGTAGGGGTACTCGCCGGGCAGCCCGACGCTCGCCGCCAGGTCCTGCGGGAGATCGCGCTCGGTGTACAGCGGCTTGACCTCCTCGCCGGAGAGCGAGCGGAAGTCGGCGTCGCGCTCGGCCGTCGCGTGGTAGCGGGCCTCCCAGGCCGCGTAGAGGTCGGCAGTGCTGGAGGCGGGGTCGGTCATCAGAGTCCTCGGAGCTACGAAGGTCGGAAGCCCACCTATTGTCGCAGGTCGGCGCCGAGCCCGTGCCGGCCCGCCTCCTGCGGTTGTCCCCGTATCTGAGGGACAACCTCAGGCACCGGGCTCCGGCGGCGCCTCCGCGAAGTCCCCCGCCGCCACCCGCAGGCCGGTCAGCAGCGCCGTCAGCGCGTCCTGCTCGGCCACGCCCAGCGCGCCCATGCCGAAGTCGGCGGCGTGCATCGCCTCGGTGGCGGCCAGCGCGACGCGCCGGCCCTCGCCGGTGATCTCGGCCAGCGTCGTGCGCCGATCCTCGCTGTGCGGCACGCGGCGGACGAGCTCGTCGCGCTCGAGCTTGTCGACGATGTTGGTGACGCTCGTGCGGTGCACCTGCAGCCGCTCGCCGACCTTGCCCAGCGGCAGCGCGCCGGTCTGGGTGAAGAGCAGCAGCATCAGGGCCTCGTAGCGCGGGAAGGTCAGCCCGAACGGGCGCAGCGCGTCGTTGAGGCGGGCGAGCAGGATCTGCTGGGCGCGCATGATGCTCGTGACCGCCGCCATCGCGGCCAGCGGCCCCTGCGGCCAGCGCGCCGCCCATTGACGGCGCGCCTCGGCGATCGGGTCGACGCGCAGCGGGCGGCTCACCCGCCCATCATGCCTGCCGCCGGCTGGATCGGGCCGGCACGCCCGCGCCTCAGCGCGCGGTGACCGCGATCCGCGCCTGCGCGTTGTTGCAGTAGCCCTTGGGGTTCCACAGCCCCGCGGGATCCTCCGGCTGGGTGGCGGCCGAGGAGTCCCAGGCGCGCACGTGGATGTCGTGCGCGCCGGCCGGCAGGTCCACGGTCAGCCGCCACGTGCGCCAGGCCCAGCTGCCGAGGTCTGAGAGCAGCTCGGCCTGATGCCAGGCGTCGCCGGCGTCGACTGAGACGTCGACGCGGGCGACGTGGCGCTCACCGCCGGCGAAGGCGTAGCCGCGCAGCTCGACGGGTCCCGCGGCGACGGTCGCGCCGTCCTCGGGCACGAGCACGTCGGAGTTCAGCGCGACGATCCCGAGCGGGAAGCCGTTGCCCGGCGCCACCTCGGCGTCGGGCGCCAGCATGCGGTAGACGGTCTCCTGAAAGTAGCCCTCCCACGGGTCCCGGCGCAGCTCGATGCGCTGGAGCCACTTGACGCTGCGCGCGCCGATGTAGCCGGGCACGACGACGCGCACCGGAGCGCCGTGCACGGCCTCAAGCGGCTCGCCGTTCATCTCGAAGGCGAGCACGACCTCCGGGCGCCGCGCCTTGTCGAGTCCGATCGAGCTGCCGTAGAGCTGCGGGGGATCGGGCTCCTCGCAGCGATCGAGGCCTTCGAAGCCCACGTGGGCGGCGCCGGCGGTGGGCCGAGCGGCAGCCAGGACGTCGGCGAGCGACACCCCGCGCCAGGTCGCGGTGCCGGTCGCGCCCGGGCCCCACGGCGCCTCCCCGGGGATATCGCGCACGGCGATCAGCCCCGCCCGGCGGTTGCCCGCGCACTGCAGCGTCGCGGTCACCTCGTGCTGCGGCAACAGGCCCGAGCGCAGGTCGGCGAGCGAGAGCGCGAGCTCGCGCTCCACGTGGCCCCCGACGCGCAGCCGGAACGCGCCGTGGTCGGGCTCGGGCACCGGTCCGTGGCCGCGGACGTAGAAGGCGTCGGTCGCGGTGAGCGGGCCCTCGGCGAGCGCGGCGCGGGTGGTCTCCGCGTTGAACGGCTCGCGCTCGTGCACGAGCAGGTCGCGCTTGCCGTAGGGGAGCTCAGGCACGCGGCGCGGCGCTCACGAGCGGGCCCGCTTCGCCACGACCGGGACGGCCGCGCCCCCAAGCGCCGCGGCGACCGTGAGCGCCCCCGCCACCCGCAGCCGGCGCACCAGCCGGTCGAAGCGCAGGACCTCCCAGCCCTCGGCGACCGCGACACGGCCCAGCTCGGCATCCGGGTTGACCGCGACGGGATGGCCGACGAGCCGCAGCATCGGCAGGTCGGACTCCGAGTCGGTGTACGCGTAGGAGGCGTCGAGGTCGATGTTCTCGCGCTCGGCCAGCTCGCGGATCGCCTGGGCCTTGCCCTCGCGATAGGTGAACGGGCCGCCCTCGCGGCCGGTGTAGACGCCGTCGACGACCTCCGAGACCGAGCCGATCGCCCCGTCGAAGGTCAGCACGATCGCCATCAGCTCGGCCATCTCCTGCGAGGCGGCGGTGCAGATGAAGATCGGCCGCCCTTCGTCTTGGTGGCCGTAGGCGATCTCGAGCATCTGGGGATACAGGCGCGGCAGCACGCCCGCCAGCACGGCCGGCGCGAGCCGCTGCAGCTCGCGCACCTGCGTCCCGGCCAGCGCCTCGCCGACGCGCTGCTTGAGCGCGTCCGCGCGCTCGTCGGTCGAGCCCTTCAGGCGGAAGAGGACGTTCTCCCAGGCGTCGCGCGCGAGCTGGCGGCGGTTGATCATCCCGGCCTTGTACGCGGCTCGGCCGAACTCGAAGGCGCTGGACCCGGCGATCAGCGTCCGGTCGAGGTCGAAGAAGACCGCGGCGACCCGGGCATGCCCGCGGCCGGAGGCGCCGCCACCGGGCGCCTGGAGCACGTATCCCGGCCGGCTGGTGGTCACACCTTGACGATGACCGCGTCGCCCTGCCCGCCGCCGGAGCAGATCGCCGCGCAGCCGTAGCCGCCGCCGCGGCGGCGCAGCTCGAGGATCAGGGCGCCGAGGATGCGCGCGCCCGAGGCGCCGATCGGGTGTCCGATGGCGACCGCTCCGCCGTTGACGTTGACGCGGTCCTCGTCGATGCCGAGCATCCGCATCGAGTTCAGCGTCACGGAGGCGAAGGCCTCGTTGATCTCCCACAGGTCGATGTCGGACGGCTGCAGCCCGGCCTTGTCAAGCGCGGACATGGCGGCCAGCGCCGGGGTCTTGGCGAGGTAGGGGAAGTCGTCGGCGACGGCGGCCTGAGCGATGATCTCGGCCAGGATCTCCTTGCCGTTGGCCTCCGCCCATTCGTCGGAGGCGACGACGAGCGCGCCGGCGCCGTCGTTGACGCCCGGCGAGTTGCCGGCCGTGTGCGTGCCGTCCTGCGAGAAGATCGGCGGCAGCTTGGCGAGCGCCTCCAACGAGACCTCGCGGCGCGGGGCCTCGTCGACCTCGACGACGGTCTCGCCCTTCTTGTTCTTGACGGTGACCGGGACGATCTCCTCGGGCAGGCGGCCCTCGTCGGTGGCGGCGATCACGCGCTCGTGCGAGCGCAGCGACCACTTGTCCATGTCGGCGCGGGTCATCTCGAACTCCGCGGCGACCTCGGAGGCCTCCTGGGCCATGTGCTTGCCGCTGAACGGGTTGGTGAGCCCGTCGTGGATCATCGCGTCGACCGCCTTGCCGTCGCCCATGCGAAAGCCGAAGCGCGCCTGGGGCAGCATGTAGGGGGCGTTGGACATCGACTCCATGCCGCCGCCCACGCCGACCTCCAGGTCACCGGCGCGGATCGCCTGGTCGAGCATGCCGACGGCGCGGATGCCCGACGCGCAGACCTTGTTGATGGTCTCCGAGGAGACCTCCCGCGGGATCCCGCCCTCGATCTGGGCCTGGCGCGAAGGCACCTGGCCCTGACCGGCCTGCAGGACCGTGCCCATGACCACGTGGTCGACGTCCTCGCCGCCGACACCAGCGCGCTCGAGCGCCGCCCTGATCGCGATCCCGCCGAGCTCGGTGGCCTTGAGAGACGAAAGTCCGCCGCCCAGCTTCCCAACCGGGGTCCGGGCTGCGCTCAGGATGACGGTCTTGGGCATGGGGGAAAGGTAGCCTGCGACGATGCTCAGAGTCCGCGCCACGACCGATGCACCGGCCGACACGAGTGCCGACACCGTCGCGGTCGGGATCTTCGAGGGCGAAGTGATCGTCCACGATCTCGACAACGCCCCCCTGCAGGCCCTGATCGACTCCGGGGAGGCGAGGGCCGCATTCAAGAAGCTGGCGCTGCTGCACGGGGCCGGCAAGCGCTGGCTGCTCGTCGGGCTCGGAGACCGCGACGCGTTCGACGCCGAGCGCGCGCGGGTGGCCGCCGCCGTCGCTTACGGCCGGGTCGCCGAGCTGAGCGCGACCTCGCTGTGCTGGGAGGTCCCCCACCACGTCGGCGACGAGGTCGCCGGCGGCCTCGTCGAGGGCACGGTCCTCGCCGCCTACCGCTACGACGCCTTCAAGACCAAGGCCGCCGAGGACGACGAGGCCGCAGACGGGGTCGAGACGCTGCTGGTCTCCGCCCACCACGACGTGTCGGGCGCCGTCGAGAACGCGCGGATCGCCGCCGAGGCCACCAACGCCGCCCGCGACCTGCAGAACGCGCCCGCCAACGAGCTGACGCCGACCAGGCTCGCAGCCCGCGCCCGCGAGCTGGCCGACGAGCTCGGCCTGACCTGCGAGGTCCTCGGCCGCGAGCAGATCCGCTACGCCGGCATGGGGGCCTTCGCCGCTGTGGCCCAGGGCGCCGAGGAGGAGCCCCAGCTGATCACCCTGCGCTACTCGGGCGCGGACGCCACCGGGCCGGTGCTCGGCTTCGTCGGCAAGGCCGTCACGTTCGACACGGGCGGCGTCTCGATCAAGCCCGCGCTCGGCATGTCCGCCATGAAGGCCGACATGTCCGGCGGCGCCGCGGTCCTCGAGGCCACCGCCGCGATCGCCCGGCTCGGCCTGCCGGTGAACCTGATCGCCGTGATCGGCGCGACCGAGAACGACGTGGGCTCCCGCGCGGTCAAGCCGGGCGACATCGTCCGCGGGCGCTCCGGCACGACGATCGAGATCGTCAACACCGACGCCGAGGGCCGGCTCGTGCTGTGCGACTGCCTGACGCATGCCCGCGAGCAGGGCGCCGAGCGCCTGATCGACGTCGCCACGCTGACCGGCGGCATCGTCGTCACCTTCGGCTCGCTGTACGCCGGCCTCTTCGCCACCGACGACGCGTGGAGCGAGACGGTGCGCGCCGCCGGCGAGCGCGCGGGCGAGCTGCTCTGGCGCCTGCCGCTGCACGAGGCCTACGCGGACACCCTGAAGGGGCGCTACGCCGACCTCG
>JBBQBV010000023.1:0-34504 GCA_038318085.1 Solirubrobacterales bacterium | reverse complement strand
GCCTACGGCAACGTCGGCTCGTCGATCTACTACGCGCTCGGGCTCGTGGCCTCCTACGCGCTCGGGCTCACGCCCGTGATCTTCGTCATCACCGGCGTGTTCTTCTACATGACGGCCGCCTCCTACGCCGAGGCCACGGCGATGTACCCCGAGGCGGGGGGCTCGTCGTCCTTCGCCCGGCGGGCCTTCAACGAGTTCGCGTCGTTCTTCGCGGCCTGGGCGGGAATGCTCACCTACACGATCACCGTGTCGATCTCGGCCTTCTTCGTGCCGCACTACATCGGCGGCCTCTTCTGGGAGGCGCTGCGCCACTCGCCCGGGGACATCATCGGGGGCGCGGTGGTCATCGCCGTGCTGTCGATCATCAACGTGCGCGGGGTCAAGGAGTCCACCGGCGTCAACGTCCTGCTGGCCGTCGTGGACTTCGCCACGCAATTGTTGCTGGTGGTGATCGGCGTCTTCGTCGTCCTGTCGCCGGACACGCTCGTGAACAACGTGCACCTCGGCACGGCTCCGACCTGGAACCAGTTCCTGCTGGCGATCCCGATCGGGATGCTCGCCTACACGGGCATCGAGACGATCTCCAACATGGCAGAGGAGGCCAAAGACGAGTCCGTGACCATTCCGGCGGCGATCAGCCGGGTGCGCTACGCCGTCTTCGCGATCTACTTCACCCTGCCCTCGGTCGCCCTCAGCGCCCTCCCGGTCAAGACCGCCGCAGCGGGGTCGGACGTGGTGACCTCCGGCGCCGTGCACGTCGGCGAGAAGTACACGCTGCTGGGCCTCACCGAGCAGCAGGGCGGCTACGCGGGCGATCCCATCCTCGGCCTGGTCAAGAGCATCGACCTCGGCCCGCTCCAGCAGGTGGGGGAGATCTACGTCGGACTGCTGGCCGCCACGATCCTCTTCTTGGCCACGAACGCCGGGCTGATCGGCGTCTCCCGGCTCGTGTACTCGATGGGCATACACCGCCAGATGCCCGATGCTCTGCGGCGGCTGCATCCGAAGTACGGGACGCCGTGGATCGGCATCCTGCTGTTCGGCGGGATCGCGATCCTCGCCATCCTCCCCGGTCAGGCCAGCTTCTTGGGCAGCATCTACTCGTTCGGCGCGCTGCTGTCGTTCACGATCGCGCACGTCTCGGTCGCACGCCTGCGCGCGAAGGAGCCCGATCACCCGCGGCCCTACCGCGGGCCCGGCAACGTGCGCATCGGCGGCTACGACGCCCCGGTGTTCGCGATCGTCGGCGGCGCCTTCACTTCGATCGCGTTCGTCGTCATCTGCATCCTCACCCCGAAGGTGACGGTCGCCGGCATCGGCTGGCTGGTGCTCGGCATCGTCATCTACATCGCCTACCGCCGGCGGCTCGGCCTGGATCTCACGAGCACGCACAAGGTCGCCATCCCGCAGCCCGTCGTCGACCACGAGGCCGAATACGACTCCGTGCTGATCGCGGTCAGCGCTGACGAGGGCTACAGCTCCCGCATCGTGGCGACGGCGTCAAAGCTCGCGGCGCGCCGTCGGCACGGCCTGCACCTGATCGTGACGATCCCCGTGCCCTACTCGCTGGCGCTCGACGCCATGTTGCTGGCGGCCGCGCCCCCCGCCGACTCGATCATCGAGCAGGCGCGCGTCCAGGGCGGCCGCCGCGTGACGGGGCACTGGGAGAAGGTCCGCGCCGGGCAGGCCGGGCGCCGGATCATCGAGGAGGCCGAGGACATGCGCGCGACGGCGATCGTGATCGGGCTGCCGCGCCGGGTCGCCGGCGGGTCGCTGTTCGGCAGGACGCTCGAGACGGTCCTGGCCGACCGCCCGTGCCGGGTAGTCATCGAGTCCACCCCGGACGGCGCGGCCGAGCGCGGCGCCGTCCACGCCGCCATGCGGGCCGAGGCCGTCGGGTGAGCGCGCGCACGACGCTGCTGCCGCTGCTGATGGTGCTCGTCGGCGTCGCGATCGTGGTCCGGACGCTCACCCTCGGGGGCGGGCCGGCAGCGGTGGGCATCGTGCTCGGCGTGCTGTTCTGCCTCGCCGGCGGCCTGCGGCTGTGGTTCGAGCACCGGACGCGATGAAGAAGCGCCTCGGCTCGCCCATCCTCTGGGGCCTGGTCCAGGCCTTCGTCGCGGCCGGCTTCTATCTCTCCCTGGGCCTCGTCGCCGAGCGCGCGCACGGGTGGACGTGGCTCGTCTTCGGACTCGCCGGGATCTTCTTCGTCCTGACCGCCTGGTCCTACGTCGAGGGGGCGTCGCTGCACCAGGAGCGCGGCGGCGTGACGATCATCGCGCGCTACGCCTTCAACGAGCTCGTCAGCTTCATCGCGGGCTGGGCGATCCTGCTCGACTACGTGATCCTGATCGCGCTGACGGCGTTCACGATCACGCACTACCTCGCCGTGTTCTGGGCGCCGATCGGCAGGGGCGGGGTGGAGCTGGTCGTCGCGGCCGGCGTGATCGTGATCGTCGCCGCGATCAACATCCGAGGGGTCGACCCGCGCCGCTTCGAGCGCTTCTTCATCTTCGCGCTGTTCGACCTCGGCGTGCAGATCTTCCTGCTGCTGCTCGGGCTGATCGTCCTGTTTGACCCGGCGGTCATCACGCACCCGGTGCGCTTCGGCGGCCCGGCGAGCCTGCGCGACGTGATCTTCGCCTTCCCGCTCGCGGTCGTGGCCTTCACGGCGCTGGACGCCTCGTCGGGCTTCGCGGGTCAGGTCGCGGTCAGCCGCCGCGGCCTGCGCAAGCTGCTGTCAGCGCGCTTCGCCTCGCTCGCCGTCGCCTACGTCGGGCTCGCGCTGGTCGCGTCGAGCACGATCGGCGGCCGCCACGGGCCCGAGCAGCGACCCGACGCGCCGCTGATCGGCTTCGTCGACGCGATCGACCAGGACAGCGTGCGCGCGATCGTGCGCCTCGTGGTCGGGCTGTCGGCGTCGCTCGTGCTCTTCTCGGCCTGCATCGCGGCGATGCTTGGGCTCTCCCGGCTGGGCTACGCGCTCGCCGTCAACCGCCAGATCCCCTCGAGCATCGGGCGTCTGCATCCGCGCTTCCGGACGCCGACGGTCGTGATCGTCGCCGGCGCGCTGCTCGCGCTCGCGCTCGTGATCCCCGAGGACACGGAGTTCCTCGGCGCCATCTACGCGTTCGGCGCGACCGTGGCCTTCGCGATCGTGCACCTGTCGGTGATCGTGCTGCGTCGCTCCGAGCCCGACCGCGACCGCCCGTTCCGCGTGCCCTTCACCGTCCGCGGGATACCGGTCCCGGCGGTCCTCGGCGCGCTCATCTCCACGCTCGCCTTCGCGTCGGTGATGGTGCTGCACGACTCGGCCCGGATCCTGGGACCGACCTGGATGCTCGTCGGCGTCGTGTTGTACGTCGTCTACCGGCGCGGGTCCGAGAAGTCGCTGACGCGACGCCTCACGGTGCCCGAGGGGACCCTGACGCGCGTGGCGGCGCCGTCGGGCGAGTACGGCTCGATCCTCGTGCCGATCTTCGGCAACGCGCTCGACGACGACATCATGCAGACGGCCGGCCGGCTCGCGGCCGAGGAGGGGCCGGACGAGGAGGAGCAGGGCGCGCAGATCGAGGCGATGTGGGTGTTCGTGCTGCCGATGTCCCTGCCCATCGACGGTCGGCTGCCCGAGGGCGAGCTCAAACGGGCGCGCAGCGCTCTGGCGCGCGCCAAGGCCGTCGGGGAGGAGTACGAGGGCGCCGAGGTCTCGCCCTTCACGGTGCGCGCCCGCAGCGCCGGGCAGGCGATCGTGCGCGAGGCGCGCCGTCGCGGCGTCGAGGCCATCGTGATGCCGGCCGAGGAGCCGTCACAGGTGCGCGGGGGCGTGCTCATGGGCGGCAAGGAGGGCCTGCGCTCCACCTACGTCGGGGACACGACGCGCTACGTGATCAACAAGGCGCCGTGCCGGGTGATCCTGACCGCGCCGCCGGACTCCGCGCCGCGGGTCGGCCGCGAGCGCCCGGGGGAGCCGCCCCCCTCCGGAGACCCCGTGCGCAGCCTGCTGCGGCGGCGCGCGGAGGCGCGGGCGCATGCGCGAGGTGCGCCTCGCAGCGCAGGCCGCGGGTAAGCTGCGCCGGATGTTCGTGCTGGTCGTCGGAGCGGGTCGGGTGGGCGCCACGGTGGCGACCACCGCTCTGCGGGCCGGGCACACCGTCTCCGTCCTAGACGAGGATCCGCTGTCCCACGAGCGCCTCGACGTGGAGCTCGGCGAGGCCTGGGAGGCCGCCGGCGGGCGCTTCACGATCGGCACCGCGCTCGAGATGGACGCGCTGGAGGAGGCGGGGATCGCCGCGGCCGACGTCTTCATCGCCTCCACCAACGGCGACAACACCAACCTCGTGGTCTCCCAGCTCGCGCAGCGGCGCTTCGAGGTCCCGCGCGTGATCGCCCGCATCCTGGACCCGCGGCGCGCCGCGTGGTACGCCGAGCAGGGGCTGCAGACCGTCTGTCCGACCGCGATCGCCATCGACCAGCTCGAGCGTGCGGCGCTCGGCGAGAGCGATCCGCAGGTCGGCCGTGCTGGGGACGAAGGGGCCTGATGTACGTGATCGTGGCCGGCGCCGGCAAGGTGGGGTGGAACCTCGCTCGCGAGCTGCTCGACAAGGACAACGAGGTCACGGTCATCGAGGCCGACCGGCGTCGCTACCTGGTCGTCGAGCAGGAGCTCGAGCACGCCGTGCAGTACGGCGACGCGACCGAGCTGTGGGTGCTCGAGCGCGCCGGCATCAACCGCGCCGACCTCGTCGTCGCCGTCACCGGCGACGACGAGGACAACCTGCTGATCTGCCAGGTCGCCAAGGAGAAGTACCTCGTCGACCGCATCATCGCCCGCTGCAACAACCCGCGCAACCTCGAGCTCTTCAAGCTGCTGGGCATCCAGCCCGCGGTCTCGGCCACCGACCTGATCCTGCGGCTGATCGAGCATGAGGTGCCCCACCACGGGCTCGTGCACCTGCTCGACCTGCCCGAGGAGCACCTCGAGATCATCGAGCTCGTGGTCTCCGACGACGCGCGCGCGGCCGGCAAGCCGATCTGTGAGCTCGCCCTGCCCGAGGGCGCGCTGGTGGTCGCGGTGCTGCGCTCGGAGGGGGGCTTCGTCCCCAAGGCCGACACGGTCATCAAGGCCGGCGACGAGGTCCTCGTCGTGCTTGACCCGGGCCTCGAGGAGGCCATCACCCAGCACTTCGTGACCGACAACGGCAGCCGTGGCTGACGTCGACGTGCTGATCGTCGGGGCCGGGCCCGCGGGGTCCGCCGCCGCCGAGACGCTGCGCGCGGAGGGGTTCACCGGCTCGATCCTGCTGGCGGGCCGCGAGCTCGACGCCCCCTACGAGCGCCCGCTCGCATCGAAGGCCTACCTGCAGGGCCGTGCCTCCAGGGACGACGCCCTGCTGCACCCGGCCTCGTTCTGGGAGGAGCAGGACATCGACCTGCGCACGCGCACGAGCGTGATGAAGCTGGACGCGCAGGCGAAGGTCGCGCAGCTCTCGACCAAGGACGAGCTGTCGTGTGACCAGGCGCTGCTGGCGACGGGGGCCAACGTGCGGCGGCTGCGCGTGGACGGCGCCGCGCTGGAGGGCATCCACTACCTGCGCACGCTGGGCAACGCCGACGCGATCCGCGCCGACGCGGAGGGCGCCGCGCACGTCGTGTTGATCGGCGGGTCCTACATCGGCTGCGAGGTGGCGGCGTCGCTGACGACGCTCGGCAAGCGCTGCACGATCGTGGCGATGGAGGACGCGCCGCTGTCGGCGCATTTCGGGTCGGCGGCCGGTGGGTCCTTCGCGAAGCTCCTGGCGTCGAAAGGCATCGAGCTGGTGATGGGGGAGGTCCTGGCCGGCTTTGAGGGCTCCGACGACGAGCGGGTCTCTCGCGTCCTGCTGGAGTCCGGGCGGTCGCTGGAGGCCGACCTGGTCGTGATGGGGACCGGCGCCGTGCCGGACGTGATGCTCGCGCGCTCGGCCGGGCTCGAGCTCGGCGAGTCCGGCGGCGTGAAATGCGATTCCGCGCTGCGCACCTCCGCCGCGGGGATCTGGGCGGCGGGGGACATCTGCGAGTACGACTCCGTCGTGCACGGCCGGCGGCTGCGCGTCGAGCACTGGGAGGTCGCCCGCGCCCAGGGCGCCTTCGCCGCGCGCGCCATGCTCGGCGCCGAGGAGGACTACCGCGAGATCCCGTACTTCTGGTCAGACCTCGCCGACTGGGCGACGCTCGAGTACGTCGGCCCGGCCGCGTCGTGGGACGCCGAGGTCGTCCGCGGATCGGTCGACGACGGCGAGTTCACGATCTTCTACGTGTCCGGCGGCGCGGTCGTCGGCGCCCTGACCGTCGGCCGCTCCGGCGACCTCGACGAGGCCCGCGAGCTGATGGTCTCAGGCGCCCCGCTGACTGCCTGACGGCGCCTATACTCGCCCGTCGCAGCACCCTGATCCGGGGTAGTGTAATTGGCAGCACACAGGCTTCTGGTGCCTGAAGGTCTAGGTTCGAGTCCTAGCCCCGGAGTACGCGGTAAGCCCATCGTGGGGGGCGAGAACCGGGGTGGCTGCGCATATGTGTCTTGTGGACGCATTTCAGCAGCCAGGCCCGCCGTGGCGGGCGGTTGCGCGGCTCGCGGTCAGCCAGCACGGCAACGTCACCGTCGCCCAGCTGCGGGCGTGCGGTCTGAGCCCGACGGTGGTCCGGAAGGCCGTCGCGCGCGGTCAGCTGTGGCGGGTGCACCACGGCGTCTACTCCGTCGGGCGGCACCCGGTGTCGCCATACGAGCGGGCGATGGCCGCCGTGCTGGCGGGCGGCCCCGGCGCCCTGCTGAGCCACCATTGGTCCGGCTGGCTGTGGAAGCTGCGCCCGCTGCCGTTCGGCCTGGTTGAGATCAGCGCCCCACGAGGGCGTCACGCCCGGCCGGGCTTGATCCTTCACCAGAGCCGGTCGCTGGAGCCCGACGACTGCGACATGGAGTGGGGGATCCCGACGACGAGCCCGGTCCGCACGATCGCGGACATCGCGCCGTCTCTCACCAAGAAGCAGCTGCGACGGGCGGTCAACGACGTCCAGATCTCCAGGCTGGCGACCGCGGAGGAGCTGCGGACCCGGCCGCGCCTCACCACCCTCCTCCCACTCGACCAGCACGGCGCCACGCGCTCGCTGCTCGAGGACCTGGTCTTCGAACTGGCCCGGACGCGCGGCTGGCGGCTCCCCGAGGTCAACGCCCTCGTCGCAGGCATCGAGTGCGACTTCGTGTTCCGCCATCTGCGCCTGATCATCGAGGCCGACGGCTACGCCTACCACTCGACGCGCGACGGGTTCGAGTCCGACCACGAGCGGGGGCTCGCCCTGGAGGCGCTCGGGTGGCGCGTCGTCGCCGTCACCTACCGCCAGGTCACGGCCCACCGCGGCCGGACCGGGGATCGCCTGGCGGCGATCTACGCGGCGGCCTGCTCCGCCCAGTCGCGGTACAGCCGCCAGTAGGCCCCCCGCGCCGCGATCAGCTCGTCGTGCGTCCCCTGCTCGGCGACGCGGCCTCCTTCGAGCACGATGATGCGCCCCGCCCGCTGGATCGTGGACAGGCGGTGGGCGATGACGATCGCGGTACGACCGGCGAGCAACCGCTGCAGGCCCTCCTCGATTCGTGTCTCGGTGTGGATGTCGACGTTTGAGGTCGCCTCGTCGAGCACGAGGATGCGCGGCTCGGCGATCAGGGCGCGGGTGAATGCCACGAGCTGGCGCTGCCCGGCCGAGAGGTGCACCCCGCGCTCGCCGACGTCGGTGTCGTAGCCGTCCGACATCCCCTCGATGAACGCGTCGGCGCCGACCGCGCGGGCGGCGTCGCGCACGTCCTCGCGGGTGGCGTCCGGGCGCCCGAAGGCGATGTTGTCTGCGATCGAGCCGCTGAACAGAAACGCCTCCTGGCCGACGATGCCCATCTGGCGGCGCAGGGAGCCCTGGGTGACGTCGCGCAGGTCGTGGCCGTCAACCAGCACCCGGCCGCTGGTCGGATCGTGAAAGCGCGCCACGAGCTTGGCGAAGGTCGACTTGCCGGCACCCGTCGAGCCCACCAGCGCCACGGTCTGCCCCGGCGCGATGACCAGGTCGACGTCGCTCAGGGCCGGGTCGTCTTCGCGCCCCGGGTAGGCGAAGGTGACGTCGTCGAACTGCAGCCGCCCGTCGAGCGCCGGCGGGAGGTCGATGGCGCCCGGCCGGTCCTCGAGGTCGGGCTCCTCGTCGAGCAGCTCGAAGATCTTGTCCAGCGCGGCCATGCCGGCCTGGTAGGTCGTGTAGAGCTGGGAGAGCTGCTGGATCGGGTCGAAGAAGTTCTGCAGCGCCGCGATGAAGGCGACGAGCACGCCGATGGTCACGTCGCCTCCGATCGCCTGGATCCCGCCGTACAGCAGGATCCCGGCCTGCACGAGGGCCGACAGCAGCTCCACCCCCGGGAAGTACGCCGCGTTGAGGTGGACCGTGACCATGTTGGCGGCGCGGTTGTCGTCGTTGAGCTCGGCAAAGCGCCCGCGGTGGCGGCGCTCGGTGGCGAACAGCCGCACCACGCGGACGCCCGAGAGCGTCTCCTGCAGGTACGCGGTCAGGCTCGCCACCTTCTCGCGGGTCAGCCGGTAGGCGTCGGCCGAGATCAACCGGAACACGAACGACGCGATGCCCAGGACGGGGAACACCAGGAAGGTCAGCAGCGCGAGCTGGGCGTCGAGGACGAAGAGGATGACCGCCGTGCCGATCAGCGTCAGCGACGAGCCGAAGAGCGTGACGACCCCGTCGGTGACGAGCTGGTCGAGGGCCTGCACGTCGTTGGTGAGCCGCGAGATGATCGCGCCCGCCTGGTGGCTTGAGTAGTAGGAGACCGACAGGGACTGCAGGTGCGCGAACATCCGCAGCCGCAGGTCCTGCAGCACGCGCTGGCCGACCCAGCCGACCAGGTAGGTCTGCGCGTAGGTCGCGAGGAAGTAGACCAGCGCGGAGGCGAGGAAGCCGACGACGACGAGGTCGAGCACCCCCGTGTCGCCCGGCACGATGCCCTGGTCGATCGCGAGCTTGGCCAGGGGCGGCGGCGCCAGCGCGGCGGCGGTGGCGGCCAGCAGCGCCAGGACCATCAGGATCGTGCGGCCGCGGTAGGGGCGCAGCAGCTCGAGCAGGCCACGCAGCTTGCGCCCCCGCCCGCTCGTGGCGCGGTAGCGGCGGCGGAGCTCAGCGCGGCGTACGCCCATGGTGCTCACAGGCCCACCACTTCCGGCTCGGTCGGCTTGCGGTTGAGAAAGACCTGGTCGGGCAGGCCCTTGGCCGCGATCTCGGCGTACAGCGGCGAGGCCTGCAGCAGCTCGTCGTGGCTTCCGTGGGCGAGCACCTCTCCGCGCTCGAGCACGACGATCTCGTCCGCCAGCGCGATCGTCGACAGGCGGTGCGCGATCACGAACGTCGTGCGGCCGGCCATCGCCTCGCGCAGCGCCTCCTTGATGAGCTGCTCGGTCGTCGCGTCCAGGGAGGAGGTCGCGTCGTCGAGGATCAGGATGCGCGGGTCGGCGAGCAGCGCGCGGGCGATCGCGATCCGCTGGCGCTGTCCGCCGCTCAGCGTCATCCCGCGCTCGCCGATCACGGTGTCGTAGCCGTCGGGGAGCTGGCGGATGAACGCTTCCGCCTGGGCGCGCCGCGCGGCCAGTTCGACATCGGCGCGGCTGATCTCTTCCCCCCCGGCTCCGGCGTAGGCGATGTTCGCGTGCACCGTGTCGCTGAACAAGAACGGGTCCTCGGTGACCACGGCGATCTCGCGGCGCAGGGAGTCGGGGTCGACGGTCGTGACGTCGGCGCCGTCCACGCTCACCGTGCCGGCGGTGGCGTCGTAGAGCCGCGGGATCAGCTGCACGAGCGTCGATTTTCCCGAGCCGGTGCCGCCGACGAGCGCGACGGTGGCGCCGCCCGGGATGTCGAGGGAGACGTCGCGCAGCGACGGCTCGCGGGCGCCGGCGAAGGTGAAGCCGACCCCGCGCAGCTCGACGCGCCCGGCGCCGGCGGGCAGGGCGGGCAGGCCCGCGGGGACCGACGGGGCGGGCTCGCGGTCGAGGATCTCGAACAGCCGCGCCCCGGACGCGACGGCGCGCTGGGACATGCCCAGGACGAGGCCCAGCATCCGCATCGGCCCCACCAGCATGAGCACGTAGGTGTAAAACGCGGCGAACCCGCCGGTGGTGAGCGTCCCGTCGATGACCTTACGCCCGCCGATGAGCAGGATCACCGCGAGCCCGAGCTGCGGGAGGAAGCCGAGCAGCGGGTTGTACAGGGCGCGCTGCCGGGTCGCGACCAGGTTCTGGTCGAAGATGCGCTGCGCGCTCGAGCGGAAACGCCCGAGCTGGTGCGCCTCGCGCGCGAAGGCCTTCACGACGCGCACGCCGGAGACGTTCTCCTCCGCGTCGGCGGTCAGCTCGGCGATCCGCTGCTGGACCTCCTGCAGCGCCGGGCGCGACACGCGGCTGTAGCGGGAGGAGATCAGCACGACGAACGGGACCGGGATCAGCGCCAGCAGTCCGAGGCCGGGCTGCAGCACGATCATCGCGACGGCGGCCAGCAGGATCGTCAGCCCGCTCTGGGTCAAGAAGACCAGGCCGTAGCCCAAAAAGAAGCGCACGCTCGACAGGTCGACGGTCGCGCGCGACATCAGCTGGCCGGTCTGCTGGCTGTCGAAGAACCCCATGTCGAGCTCGAGCAGGTGGGCGTAGAGCTGGTCGCGCATGTCGACCTCGACCCCGAGCGAGACGCGCCCGGCCACCAGGCGGCGGGCCACGCTCAGCGCCAGCCGCGCCAGCGCGGCGAGCACGATGATCAGCGCGACCAGGCGCAGCGCGCCCTTGTCGCCCCGGCTGATGTCGTCGATCGCGCGGCCGGTCAGCGCCGGCAGGGCCGCGGTGCCGACCATCGCCAGCGCGGCCAGGACCAGCGAGCCGATCGCCCCGCGCCGGTAGGGCCGCAGGAAGCCGAGGAGTCGAATAAAGGTGCGCACGCAACTACATCGTAGGCATCCCGACATCGGCATGGACCCGTGGGCGCCGGTCTGGCACACTCGCGGCCCGATGACCGACGCCATCGCCCTCCGCAACCGCTTCGCCATGGTCAAGGGCGCGTGGGAGGAGCACCTGCGCGGCATCCCGTTCCCAGCGCTGGGGGAGGGCACCGCCGCGCAGAAGATCGAGCGCCTCGAGCTCGCGCTGGTGGATGAGATCCACCGCCGCGCGACCCCGGAGACCGCCGAGGTCGCGGCCGACGTCATGTGGGGCATCGTCCACGCGCGGGCGGACTCCGACGCGGTCAAGCAGCGCGTCGTCCGCCACCACGCCGCCCTGGCCCGCATGGGTCACCGCGGCATCCGCTGAGCGGCCGCGTGCCGCCCGCCCCGCCAGCTGGCCTGTGCGGCCTCTGCCGCCACCAGCAGATCGTCCGCACGGGCCGCGGCAGCGAGTTCTCCCTGTGCCGGCGCTCGAAGTCCGATCCCGCCTACCCGAAGTACCCGCGCGTGCCGGTCCTGCACTGTGCCGGGTTCGAGCCCTCGCAGTTGACCCAGCGCATGGGGTCCAGGCCCGATACGCCGTCTCCGTAGAGCCTGAAAGCCCTGCAGTGGACGGATGTTGGACCTCATCCGCGGCCGAAGTGTGCCGATGATGATCGCACCATGTTCCTGGGTGCCGCCATCGCCCTGGCTCTCGCGCTTGCCGCGCTGGCCGGGTGCCTCGTCCTGCTTCGCCGCGCACGTGAGGGCGCGTCCGGACACTCGTCCGACGCCTTCGAGCGCGTGTTCTCCGCGTCACCGATCGGGATGGCCGTCGTCGGCGCCGACGGCGTCGTGCACCGCGCCAACCAGCCGATGAGCGACCTGCTCGGCGGCGACCGGGCCGGCCAGCGCTTCGACACGCTCGTCAGCGAAGGCGACCGCGCCGGCGCCCGCGAGCAGCTCGACCGCCTCGTCGCCCGCGAGCTGCACGCGGTCACGCTGCGCCTCGGCCTGCATCACGCCGACGGCTCAGACGTCCCCGCCGTCCTGTCGGTCTCCCTGCTGCGCGACGACGCCGGCGACCCGCGCGAGTACATCGTGCAGGCGCGGGACGAGACCGACAACGAGGCCCTGACCGCCGAGGTCCGCCACGCGACCGACCACGACTCCCTCACCGGCCTGCTCAACCGCGCGGCGCTGCTGCCCCTGCTGCGCGAGCTGCCCGGCCAGCCCGCGGCGCTGGCGATCCTCGACGTCGACGGGCTGAGCGCGATCAACGAGACCTGCGGGACGCTCGCGGGGGACGCCGTGATCGAGGCCGTCGCCGGCCGGCTCACAGCCACGCTCAGCAGGCGCGGCGCGCTCGCACGCATCGGCGGCGACGAGTTCGGCATCCTTATCTCAGACGTCGACGCCGCCGCCGCCCGCGCGCTCGTCGAGGAGCTCGTCGCCGCCGTCTGCGCGCGGCCGGTCGACGTCGCCGGGGAGCGCCTGGTCGTGACGGCGTGCGCCGGCGTGGCGCTCGAGGACGACCTGCTCTCAAACGCCAACGAGGCGCTGCAGCAGGCCAAGCGTGAGGGACACGGCACCACGGTGCTCTTCAGCTCGCGCATGCGCGAGCGCCGCACCAACGGCCGCGACTGGGCCGACAAGGTCCGCCGCGGCCTGCAGTCGGATCGGTTGCTGCTCGACGCGCAGCCGATCGTCGACGTGCTCACCGGCGAGCCCGTGCAGTACGAGCTGCTGCTGCGCATGCGCGACGACGACGGATCGATCGTGCGCCCGAACGCGTTCCTCGGCGCGGCCAGGCGCCACGGGCTGATGGGCGCCGTCGACGAGTGGGTCGTCGGCCAGGCCATCGCGCTCGTGCAGGGCCGGGCGCAGCAGAACGCACCGGTGGACATCGCGGTCAACCTCTCGCCCGAGTCGATCGCCGACCGGGCCTTCCTGGCGCGCGCCATCAGCCGCCTGGTCGACGCGCCCGAGGCGGGCCGCCACCTCGTCTTCGAGCTCACCGAGCGCAGCGCCATGTCGGACCGCGGCGACGCCCTCCGGCTGATGGCGCGCCTCGGCGAGTTCGGCTGCCGCTTCGCGCTGGACGACTTCGGGGCGGGCTCCGCCTCGCTGCGCTACCTCAAGCAGCTGCCGGTCGAGTTCCTCAAGCTCGACGGCCAGCTCACGCGCGGGCTGCCGGTGGATCCGGCCGACCGCGCCATAACCGCCGCCGTCGTCGGGGCCGCGCACGGCCTCGGCAAGACGGTCGTGGCGGAGTGCGTCGAGGACGCGGCGATCCTGGACGCCGTCCGCGAGCTCGGCGTCGAGCTCGCGCAGGGACTGCACGTCGGCCGGCCCCAGCCCGCCGCCGAGCAGCTCAGCGTCGCAGCGCCCTCCTGAGCCTGAGCTCGAACTCCGCCGCAGGGATCTCGCGAGCGCCGAGGCGGCGCGTATGGGCGGAGATCACCTGGATGTCGCACAGCTCGACCCCGGTCGCCGTCAGGCGCTCCAGCACGCGGACGAGGTTCACGTTGCCCGCGTGCGGGACCGTGTGGAACATGGACTCCAGCAGTGCGGCGCGGCCGAGAATGACGCCGACAATGCCGGCCGCGAGCCGGTCGCCGTCCCACAGCTCGAAGGAGTGCGCGATGCCCGCCGCGTGCAGGCGCCCGTACAGGCGCGCGAGGCGAGGCGTGATCCAGATCCCGTCGCCGGTGCGGGGCCGCGCGCAGCCCACCACGACCTGGGAGAAGGCGCGGTTCATCGCGGGCGTCCACCCCGGGTCGCGGGCGAGGCTGCGGCGCACCCGGCGCCGCGTGTGCGTCAGCGCCTGCGGGCCGAGGTCGAAGACCGCGCGCGGGTCGGCGCGGTAGAAGGGCAGCGGCGCGTCCTGCTCCTCCGGGTCGTCCATCGGGAACAGGCCCTGGGTGTAGGCCGAGAGCGCGAGGTGCATGTCCGGATCCTCGATCTCCACGGATCCGTACCCTCGCAGGCGGGGATCGCCTGGCCCTGCTGCGCGACGGCGACGAGCTGCGCGCCGTGTGCGCGGGGAGGCTATGGTGCCGCCCGTGCGCGTCCACCGCACGACTGTCGCTGCCGCCGCCGCAGCGCTCATCGCCGCGCTCCCGGTCGCCGCCGCCGGCGGCTCGTCGACGCCCCGCTGCCAGACTGCGGATCTCGCCGCCAGGCTCGTGCCCGGCAACCCCGCGGCGGGGCAGCGCTACGCGACGCTGCGCCTGACCAACGTCGGCGCCGGCGCGTGCCATCTCCGCGGCTATCCGGGGGCGCAACTGCTGCGCGCCGGCGTCCGGCTCCCGACGGACATCGTGCGCAACCCCGGCGCGGTCAAGCGGGTCAGGCTCGCGCGCGGCGACCGCGCGGTCTCGCTGTGGCACTGGACGGTCGTGCCGGACAGGCTCGAGCCGACGGCGGCGGCCTGCGAGCCGACCGCCAAGCGCATCCGCATCACGCCGCCGAACGCGTCCAAGGCGCTCAAGATCCGCTGGCGGCTCGGGACGGTCTGCGGCCATGGCCGCATCGACGTGGATCCGGTACGCGCGGAGTAGCAGCAGCCGCCGCCCGCGCGGCCCGGATCGGCGACGAGCTCGGCGGTGCCCGGCCGGTCTGCATCGCGACGGGTCCGATCCGCTCGCCGGTCCGGCCGCGGCGGGCCATCAGCGGCCGGGGCCGGTCAGCCGCCGGTGGCCGCCGTCCTTGGCCCGCACGAAGAGCTGGCGCGCGTAGAACGCACGGAACGCGGCAGCGGTTCGCATGCGCCGCGCGTAGCGCTGCACGGCGTCGACGTACAGCGCGGACGGGTTGTAGTGCAGCAGAGCCCGTGCGTCGTCGGCCGGCGCGCCGTTGGCGTGCAGGTAGTTCGCCGCGCCGAGGATCGCATCGTGCGGGTCGTGCACGTCGCCCCCGAGCCCGTAGGCCTTCCAGGTCGAGGCGATGAACTGCATCGGCCCCTGGGCGTCGGCCACGCTGTCGGCGCGCAGGCGGTTGAAGTCCGTCTCGACGAGGTTGACGGCGGCGAGCAGACGCCGGGTGACCGCGAAGCGCCTGTGACCCCGACCGTAATAGCCCCAGAGGTCCGTGGCCGCCTCGGCCGGACCACTGCGGTAGTGGCGCTTGATCGGCCAGCCGGCGGAGAGTTGGGACAGCTCGACCTGCGCGGTCACCTCGTCGCGCACGCCGCCGCGCTCGGTGGTCGCCAGGCGCCGGAGCACGCGGCGGTACAGGCGCGGGCGGTCGGCCAGCGCGAGCGTGATCCGCTGCTCGTAGAGCGCGAGCAGGGTCAGGTCCTCGGGCACCGTGCCCGTCCCGTCCCAGGCGCGCGCGGCGGCCCGCAGCTGCGGGCGCACGTCGGCGAGCGCCGCGGCGACGGCGGCGGACGTGCGCGGCAGGGACGCGTCGACCTGCGGCGGCGCCGGCGGCGCCGACGCGGGCGCCTGGGCGGAGGAGCCCCACAGCGTGGCGGCCGCGATCAACAGTCGTGCGATCTCGAGGGCACCCATACCGCCAGCAGGGTCGCACAGGCGGGTCCCATCCCCGACGCCGGTCGATCGCGGAGACCCTGAGGCGATTCTCGCCGGTCCGCCCGGAGGAGTACCGTCGGTGCCATGACCATCGCCTCCCAGCGGTCAGTGCTGGTCGCCGAGGAGCGCCACGCCCGCAGCAGGCTGGCGCTGTATCGCGCGAAGGCCTATTCCGGCCGGCCGACCACCGAGCGGCGCCTGCGCGAGCTCGAGCGCGAGTGGCGCTCGGCCGTCAAGCGGCTCAGCGAGACAGCCGCCTAGGCCATCTTCCACAGCGCGTTCGTGATGTCGCTCGGGGCGACGAAGCGCGACTTGTAGTACTCGCGGATGGCTCGGATCACATCGTCGGGCGCGCCGTTGCGCTGGAAGACCTCGATGAGCGTGTCCTTGTCCACGGGCCAGATGATGCCCTGTGCGTACCTGCGGGTGGCGTCGACCGGCGTCTCTTGCATATCTGGCTCCCCTCGGTGATCAGCGAAGCCGAAGGTTACCGCCGCTGCCTCAGCAAGGCAGCCTCCTCGTGACCTCGACGGTCGGCTGACGTGGGCCAAGCGCGTCAGGGACGCTGCGCCGGGCGCGTCGTCCCGTACGCCCGGTCGCTGATCGCGGCCGCGACCGCGTCGCGGTCGCCCTCGTCCAGGACGCGCGGCCTGCCGACCGAGACCGCGCGCAGGTAGACCCCGCTGGCCCATTCGAGCACGTCGGTCGCGCGGACGGCGGCGTCGAGGTCGTCGCCGAAGGTGAGCGTGCCGTGGTTCGACATCAGCGCCGCGCTGCGGCCTTGAAGCGCCTCGAGCACCCCGGCGGCCAGCTCGGGCGTGCCGAACGTCGCGTAGGGCGCGACGCGCGCGGTGCCGCCGAAGGCGAGCATCTCGTAGTGGATGCAGGGCAGCTCGTCGAGCACGCAGGAGAGCGCCGTCGCGGTCGGCGCGTGGGTGTGCACGACGGCGCCGGCTGCGTAGCGCGTATAGACGCCGAGGTGCAGGTCGAGCTCGGAGGTGGGGGCGAGGCCGCCGCCGGCGACGGCGCCGTCGAGGCCGACGACCGTGACCTGATCGGCGTCGAGCTCGGCGAGCTCGGCCCCGGTCGGCGTGACCGCCACCAGCTCCCCGCGGCGGGCGCTGACGTTGCCCGTCGTGCCGCTGACGAGCCCGCAAGCGGCGAGCCGCCGGCAGGCGGCGGCGACCGCGTCGCGTTCGGCGGCCAGCGGGCGGGGTCCGGGCATCCCGCGAGGGTAGGGTCAGCCGGCGACCGGCGCGGCATCGCGGCTGGCCTGCCTGGCGGCGTACATCGCCCGGTCGGCAGTCGCCAGCAGCGCGTCGGCCGTCCCCGGCCGGTCCGGGCCGTAGACCGCGACCCCGCAGGCGGCGGTGACGCCCGCGGGCGCCGCATCGCGGACGGCCGCGAGCAGCTGGTCGGCCACCACCTGCGCGGCCGCCGCGTCGACGTGCGGCACCACGACCGCGAAATCGTCGCCGCCGAGGCGCCCGAGCGAGTCGGTCACCCGCAGTCGCCGGCGCAGCGCCACGGCCACCGTGATGAGCGCTGCCTCACCGGCGTCGCGACCCTGCGCGTCGTGGACGGCCTTGAAGCCGTCGAGGTCGAGGACGAGCACGGCGCCCTGCTCGGTCCCGCGCCCGGCGTGCTCGAGGTGGCGCTCGAGGTCGGCGATCAGCCGCCGGCGGCCGGGGATGCCCGTGAGCTCGTCGTGGTCGGCCAGGTGGCGCAGGCGCTGCTCGGCGCGCTTGCGGTCCGTGACGTCCTGAAAGTGCCCGACCCAGCACAGCGGGTGCCTGGACTCGTCGCGCAGGAAGTACAGGTTGGCGAGCGCCCACACGATCGACCCGTCGGGCCGGACGAAGCGCTTCTCGCACTGGTGGGTGTCGACCTCGCCCGCGAGGATGCGGCGCGCCGCGGCGAGGTCCGCCTCGCGATCCTCCGGGTGGGTCATCTGCTGGTCGCGCCGGCCGATCAGCGCGTCGGGGTCGCGGGCCAGCAGGCGGCACAGCGCGGCGTTGACGCGGACGTACTCGCCGTTGGTGTTGAACAGCGCCATGCCGATCGGCATCTGCTCGAAGGAGACGTCGTTCAAGCGCAGCGACTCGTCGCGCAGGCGCTGGCCGCCGACCTCGGTGACCAGCAGGACCAGCCCGCCCTCGGTCGGGCCTGTCTCGACGTCGGCGGCGAAGGGCACGCCGTCGGCCCGGCGCGCGTTCAGTCGCACGGGGGCGTCGCGCAGGCGCTTCTCGAGGTCGGGCTCGGTCGGGAACAGCTCCTGCAACGGGGCTCGGGTGAGATCGCGCCGGAACAGCACCGCCGCCCGCGCGTTCGCCGCGTGCACGACGCCGGACGCGTCGCACACGATGGCGGCCGCGGGGAGCGCGCCGAGGCTCACGGAATTGGCCATCTCCCCCGCGCATCGGCACGAGGCGACGGCACCTTGAGGGTCAGCACCGCCTTGCCGGTCGCGCCGCGCCCGTCGATCAGCTCGAGGGCCTCGCTGCCGCGCTCGAGCGGGAAGCGGGCGCCGACGAGCGGTTGCCGGGCCCGTCGAGCGAGGTGATCTGAAGCGCGCGCATCGTGCGCGCAGACGGATGCCACGTCGGGGCGCCGTTTGGTTCTCGCGCAGACTGGTCACAGTGGGGACGTGAACGTTCTCGACCGCTACGTCAACTTCCGCCCGCGCGAGGTCCTCAAGCTCGTCGCGGTCCTGCTGGTCGTGGCGATCGTGCTCAAGGTCGTCCTGATCGCACACACCGTGATCACGTGGATTTTGATCGCGGTGTTCCTGTCGCTCGCGATCAACCCCGCCGTCGAGTGGCTGCAGCGCCACGGCGTGCGCCGGCGCGGTGCGGCCGTGGCGATCATCTTCGTGTTGACGCTGCTCGTCATCGGCGCCGCCGCCGGGCTCATCATCCCCACGCTGGCAAAGCAGATCTCCGACTTCGCCGACGCCGTACCCGGCTACGTGAACGACCTCACGCGCGGGCGCGGCCCGCTCGGCTTCCTGGAGACGAAGTACCACGTGGTGGAGAAGGCCAAGGAGGCCGTCGGCAACGGCGGGGGCACCAAGCTGCTCTCGCACTTCGGGGTCCTGCTGTCGGTCGGAAAGAGCGTCGCGACGTTCATCACCGCCTCCCTGACGATCACCTTCCTCACCCTCTTCATGCTGCTCGAGGGCAAGGACTGGATCGAGCGCGCCTACGCGGGCGTGCCCGAGGCGCGGCGGAAGCGCGCGCGCACCGTGGCGCGCCAAGTCTACGAGACGGTCGGCGGCTATGTGACCGGCAACCTGCTCATCAGCCTCGTCTGCGGCACGGTCTACGGGGTGACCCTGCTGATCCTGGGCGCCCCGTACGCCCTCGCCCTCGGCTTCATCGCCGCCCTGCTGGACCTCGTGCCGCTGGCCGGCGCGACGATCGGCGGGCTGATCGTCGTCGGCGTCGCCTTCACCCACTCGACCCTCGCGGGCGTCGTCATGGCCGTGATCGTGATCGTCTACCAGCAGCTCGAGAACCACGTCCTGCAGCCCGTGATCTACGGGCGCACCGTCGACCTGTCGCCGCTCGCGGTGCTGATCGCGGTCCTGATCGGGGCGGAGGTCGCCGGCGTGGTCGGCGCGCTCGCCGCGATCCCGGTGGCCGGCACGCTCCAGGTCCTGCTGCGCAACTACGTCGCCCAGCGCCACGAGCAGCCCGGCGCGGTCGCGGTCACGACCGCGCCGCCGCCCGCAGCGCCAGCGCCAGGCTGAAGCGGGTCTCCGGATCCTCGAGGGCGGCCGCGCCGAACAGCTCGCGGAGCTGGTTGAGCCGGTAGCGCACGGTCTGGGGGTGCACGCCGAGCGCGAGGGCGACCTCCTCGACGCGCCCATGGTGGTCCAGCCACGCGCGCAGGGTGGCCGTGAGCTTCTCGCGCGGGCGGGGCGGCAGGCCGGCGAGCGGGTGAAGGACGATCTCCGCGAGGTCGGCGGTCAGTCGCGGGTCGGCGTGCAGGACCAGCGTCGCGAGGTGGTCGTCGGCGACGGCGAAGGGGGGCAGGACGCCCGCCGCGGCGAGGCGGTAGGCGAGGCGGGCCCGGGCGGCGCTCGCGGTCGCGGCGCCGAGCGCGACCGTGGGGCCGAGGGCGGCGGGAGCGCTGAGCGCCGCCTGGAGCTCGGCGCGGCGGCGCGGCGCGTCCGGGTCGGGGACGAGCGCCACGAGGACGCCGTCCTCCTCGTCGGCGATCGCGCCGGTGCCCAGGCGGCTGGCGAGGGCGTCGGCGTCCTCGCCGCCGGTGACCAGGGCGGCGATCGCCTCCGGCACCTCCCAGCCGGCGCGCTGGGCGGCCTCGCGCATGACGAGATCGTCGGGCGGAGGAGACTGCAGCAGCAGGCGGACGAGCCGGCGGCGCTCGCGCGCGCGCTCCCCGGCCGCCTCGGACTGCGCGGCGGCGTAGCCTTCGGTCGACTCCGCCGAGAGCCCGTCGATGTAGGCAAACATCGCCTCACCGAGGCTGAAGAGGACGTCGGGGTCCACGCCGGCCTCGCGGCCGACGTCGACGAAGTGCCGCCAGGCCACGCGGGCTCCGAGCCGGTAGGCGCTCAGCAGCGCGTCCAGGCTGCGGCCGTCGCGGAACTCGCCGCGGCCGAGCGCGACATAGACCTGGCGGTTGCGGCGCGGTTCGCGCTCGGCGTCGCCGAAGAGGTCGAGGAAGCGGCCGAGGGCGAACTCGACGCCGAGGCGGACATTGCGCCCGAAGTCCCCGCGCATCGGGCGTCGGTAGTCCTCGACGTCGCGGCCGACGGCGTCGATGACCTCCTCGGCCAGCGCCGGCAGCGTCGGGCGCAGGACGACGGCCAGTTCTGGCGGCAGGGCGGCCCACGGCGGTGGCGGCATTGTTGGAAAGGTACAAAACCGCGGGTCCCGCGGGCGCGGCATTGCACAAGACGTCGGCTCCAATAGGCGCAACCATGTAGGTAATGACCCGAGCCGAACGCACTGCCAACCTCATCGGCGTCGTCCTGCCCGTCCTGGGCGTGGCCGTCGCCATCGTGCTGCTGTGGAACCGGGCGGTGGACGGCGCGGATCTGGCGATCCTGGGCGTCACCTACGCCCTGACGGGCTTCGGGGTCACGATCGGCTTCCATCGGATGCTGACCCACCGGGCCTTTCAGACCTCCAAGCCGCTCGAGTACGCCTTCGCGCTGATGGGCTCCTACTCGCTGCAGGGCAGCGTCCTGGACTGGGTCGCCGACCACCGCAAGCACCACGCCCACACCGATCAGGAGGGCGACCCGCACTCCCCCCACGTGGGCCACGGGCACGGTCTCCGCGGCCTCTGGCATGCCCACACGGGCTGGCTGTTTGAGACGCAGGGCCAGGCGGACTGGAAGAAGTACGCCCGCGACCTCTACGAGGACCGCGGCATGCGCCTGATGACCAAGGCCTTCCCGTGGCTGGCGCTCGGCTCGCTGCTCCTGCCCGCGCTCGCCGGCTTCGTCGTCCATGACTTCACGCTCGGCGGCGCGGTGCGCGGCCTGGTCTGGGGCGGTCTGGTCCGCGTCTTTTTGCTGCACCACATCACCTGGTCGATCAACTCGATCTGCCACTTCTTCGGGCGTCGCCGCTTCGCCGTCGAGGATCACTCCACCAACGTCGCCTGGCTCTCGGTGTTCTCACTCGGCGAGTCCTGGCACCACAACCACCACGCGTTCCCGCGCTCGGCCTCGCACGGCCTGCGCTGGTACGAGATCGACCTCTCCGGCATGATCATCAGCGCAATGGAGAAGGTCGGCCTGGTCTGGAACGTCGTCCGCATTGCGCCCGAACGCCAGCAGCAGCGCCTGGCGGTCGTCGGCGCGCCAGATCGCATCGTCCAGAACGAGCTCGACGCCCCGCTCGAGGTCGAGCGCGAGACGCAGCGCGAGAAGCAGCCCGTCGGCTAGCGCTGCGGCTCGACGCCGGCGCGTCGTCCCGCGTAGTGCAGCAGCACGCTGGCCCAGGTGCGAAACGGGCGCCAGGGTGCGGCCAGCGCCTCGAACGCCTCGGGTGAGGGCGGGGCCCCGAGGCCGTAGAAGTGCGCCGCCGCCGCGAGCGTTCGCGGCTCGGTGGCGGGCAGCAGGTCGGTGTGGCCCGTGCCGCGCAGCAGCACGAGCATCGCGTAGAACGGGCCGATCCCCGGCAGGCGCTGCAACTGCGCGTCGGCGTCGGCGGGGTCCATCGCGATCAGCGCCGCCTGGTCGAGCTCACCGGCCAGCGCGGCTCGCGCGAGGGCGTGCAGCCGCTCGACCCTGACCGCCAGCAGGCCCGGGACCGGCCGCGCCTCGAGCAGGCGCTCGGGCGTCGGGAAGGCGGCACCCGCCGAGAAGACGCGTCCGAGGCGCTCGGAGAGCTCCCGCCGCGCGATCGCGGCCTGCGCGGCCGGCTGCCGGGCGGAGAGGATGCCCCAGGCGGCCGCCTCGTAGGGCGAGTGAAAGAGCACCGGGCGCAGACCGGGGTACTGGGCCTGCAATCCCCCGAGCACGGTCTCGCGGGTCCCGATCGCCTCGAAGGCCGCGCCGTCGGCGTCCAGCGAGAGCACACGGGCGACCTGCCGCCGGACGGCGCCGACGTCGTCCGTGCCCTCGATGGCTCCGTGCACGCGCCCGTCCGCGCTCTGTACGAGCTCCACGCCCGCATGGCCGTCGAGCGTGTCCAGGCAGAAGGCCAGTGACATGCGCGGCTCGGCCGGGGTCGTGGCGCCGACGGCCGGGCCGAAGCCGAAGCCCGCGGCGGCGGCGAGATCGAACGCACCGGAGGGGGTGATGGTGAATGACGCCGACACCGGGCGAGAGCATGGCGCACGTGGCGGCTCGGATCCAGGCTCATGCAGGTGATCAACAACAACTCGGCGCCGGTTTCGGCTCGGAGACCGACTCGTCTGCGACGACGTCTGACTGCGCCCGTGCCGCATCTTCCCGGTCGAGGCGATCGGATCGCTCGAGCTCGCCCGCGTCGGTGCTGGCAATCGGCGTTCATCGCGTCTCCGGCGCCCTAATGTCCGGCCCATGCTCAGAGCTCGTACGGGCGCCGCGCTCGCCGCCGCGGTGGTCGCGTTCATGGTCCCGGCGTCCGCCCACGCCGCGGACTTCTCCAAGCAGGCGCTGCGCTTCTCCGTGCTGGTCGGCGCCGACCACGGCACGCCGTGCACGGTGGACGCCGACCTCTACACGCCTGCGGGCGCGTCGAAGGCCAGGCCCGTGCCGGCGGTCCTGGCCACGAACGGCTTCGGCGGCTCCAAGGACGAGTTCGCAAAGCTCGCCGCCTCCTACGCCCGGCGCGGCTACGCGTTCCTCGCCTACTCCGGCCTGGGCTTCGGCAAGAGCGGCTGCAAGATCACCCTCGACGATCGCGAGCACGACGGCGTGGCCGGAAGCGAGCTGATCTCCTTCCTCGGCGGCTCCAAGGCGGCCGTCGACGGCACGAAGGTCGACTTCGTCGTCCACGACGCCAAGGCGCACGACGGCAGCGCGCGCTCCGACGACCCGCGCGTCGGCATGATCGGCGGCTCCTACGGGGGCCAGATCCAGTTCGCCGTCGCCGCGGTCGACCCGCGGCTGGACACGATCATCCCGCAGATCACGTGGAACGACCTGTCCTACTCGCTGTCGCCGAACAACACGGACTTCTCCACGGGGGTCAGCTACCGGACGCCGGGCGTCGTGAAGATCGACTGGCCCGTGCTCTTCTTCGGCATCGGCCTCGGCCAGGGCCTGGCCGCCGCGCTGGCCGATCCCAGCCACCTCGGCGCGTGCCCGAACTTTGCCGACCAGGTGTGTCCCGCGCTGATCACGGGCGCCGCCCGCGGCTACCTCGAGGCCACCGGCGTCAGCTTTCTGCGCAACGCGTCGGTCTCCGCGTACTACCAGGACATCCGGATCCCGACCTTCCTCACGCAGGGCCAGTCCGACAACCTGTTCGACCTGCAGGAGGCGACGACCACCTACGAGGCGCTGAGGGCCGAGGGCCTGCCGGTCAAGCTGCTCTGGCGCTCCGCGGGGCATTCCGGCGGCGGCATCGGCAAGGCCGAGAGCGACGCCGCGAACCCGGAGGGGGCCTACGAGAGCCGCATGGACCTCGAGTGGTTCGACCATTACCTCAAGGGCACGGGTGCGGCGCCCGCGCTGGACTTCTCCTTCCTGACGGACTGGATCGGCTACCAGGGCGACGCCGCTCCGGCGGTCGCCTCCACGTCCGCCTATCCCGCGGCGAAGGACGAGTCGCTGTTTCTCTCAGGTGCCGACGCGCTGGTCTTTGACCGCGGCGAGGTGCAGGGCGGCCGCTCGACGATGCTCGCGAGCGCGGCGCCGACGAGCACGGGCGGCGGCATCCTGAGCCCTGAGGGCGTAGACCCGCCCGGCACGTCGGTCTCCTACACGACCGCGCCGCTGAAGCAGGACCTCGACCTGGCGGGGATTCCGCGGGTCACCGTGTCCGTCCAGGCGCCCACCTTCGCCGGCACGGCCGACCCCGCCGCCGACCTGCTGCTGTTCGCAAAGCTCTACGACGTGGCCCCGGACGGCTCGGCGAGGCTCAACCGCAACCTGGTCTCCGCGGCGCGCGTCGGCGACCCGTCGGAGCCCGTGACGATCGAGCTGCCCGGCCTCGTGCACCGCTACGCCAAGGGCCACGCCCTGCGCCTGACCATCTCGACGAGCTCGCTCACCTACCGCGGCACCTTCGGCGCCGGCCCGGTCGCCCTCTCGACCAGCCCGGCGTCCCCGGGTGTCCTTCAGATCCCGCACCTCGGCAAGCCGATCGGGGCCGTCGGCTCCGGCCCCGACGGGACGACGCCGTTCGGCACGACCTCGAGCGCGCTCAAGCGCGCCGCGAAGCTCCCGAGGCACAGCTCCTGCGCCAGGCCGCGCAAGCTGCGCTTCCGGCTGCGGGCCGCGCGGACGCTGAAGGTCGCTCGGGTGACCATCAACGGCAAGCATGTCAAGACGATCCGGGGCAGGCGGCTGCGCCGCCGCGTCAGCGTGAGGCTCCCGCGCGGCCGGGCGCGCGTCGTCGTCACCAGCCGCAGCACGGCCGGGGTCAGGCGCCGCAACGGGCGCACCTACCGGCGCTGCCGCTAGCCCGCCAGGCGGCGGTACGCGGCCTGGGTGAGCGTCCGGTAGCCCTCGCCGGAGGCGGCGCGCGCGAGCACGAGGCGGTCCCGCCGGGGGACGGGACGCCCTGCGCGCGCAGGGCGCGCACGTCGGGCCGGTAGGCGAACATCCCGCCCTGCGAGTAGCCGCCGAGGTGCACGTCGCGGCCGCCCGTGCGCTCGCGGAAGAGTTCGATGGCCTCGCTGACCGCGCGACGTGGTCGGCGTGGTTGCGCTCCAGGCCGCCCTGCTCGCGCTCGGGCGCGCCGAAGTCCACGACCCATGGGGCGACGCCGTGCTCGTGCAGCACGCCGAC
This sequence comes from Solirubrobacterales bacterium, assembly GCA_038318085.1. Taxonomy (GTDB): domain Bacteria; phylum Actinomycetota; class Thermoleophilia; order Solirubrobacterales; family Solirubrobacteraceae; genus DATLGB01. The sequence goes on along the minus strand of JBBQBV010000023.1, from coordinate 9,570 downwards.
CGCCGTGGCCGAGGGGGAGACGTCGTAGATGTCGGCGTCGAGCATCATCGGCGGGACCAGCACGACCGCGGGGCCCTTCGCGTCGTCGGGGAAGTAGCGGCGCAGGCGGTACATGCGCTGGTGGCTGACGACGTCGAAGACCGACGGCTCCTCCCCGGTGTCCAGGCCGCCGAAGCGCGCGATCTCGAGCGCGTTCTGGGCCGCCGCGCCGACCCGCGCGAACGGCTCGGTGATCAGGCCCCGCAGGTCCACTCGGCGGGCATCATCGCAGCCCGGCGCGCAGCGCACCGGCGGTCACGCCGACCGCCTCGCGCGCGCTTGGCGCCACCGTCACATTCAAGAAGCCGTGCACGAGCGGGAACCGCTGCACGTCGGCGCGCACGCCCGCCTGGAGCAGCCGGGCGCCGAAGGCCTCGCCCTCGTCGCGCAGCGGGTCGGCCAGGGCGGTCGCGATGTAGGCCGGCGGGAGGCCCTCCAGTGACGGGGCCAGCAGCGGCGAGGCCCGCGGGTCCCGCCGCCGGCCGGCCTCCGGCAGGTACTGCGCGATATAGGCGTCCATGTCCGCGTCGGTCAGATAGAAGCCCTCGGAGAAGAGCTCCTGCGAGGGGTGGCGCCCCGCGCAGTCGGTCACCGGGTACAACAGCCACTGCAGGGCGGGAGGCGGGAGCCCTCCGTCGCGGGCGCAGAGCGCGGTCGCCGCCGCGAGGTTGCCGCCCGCGCTGTCGCCCCCGACGCCGATGCGCCCGGGGAGCGCGCCGAAGGCCTCCGGGTCTCCGGCGACCGCCGCATAGGCCGCGAGGCAGTCGTCGGCGGCGGCCGGGAACGGGTGCTCCGGGGCGCGGCGGTACTCGACGGAGAGGATGCGGACGCCGGCCAGGTGCGCGAGCAGCCGGCACGGCGCATCGTGGCTGGCCACGGAGCGGTTCACCCAGCCGCCGCCGTGGAAGAACACGAGCAGCGGCGACGTCCGGCCCGCGCCGGCCGGGGCGTAGAGGCGGGCCGCAACGCCGCCGGCCTCCCGGTCTTCAGTCCCGACCGGCGTGCGTGGAGCGGCGGCGAGGAAGCGCGACTGCGCGTCTGAGAGCCGCCGCGCCCGCTCGACGGGTGGCGGTTCGCCGGCGAGCCGGTCGGCGAGCGTCGCGAGCCGCGCCAGCAGCCACGCTTCGGGCTCGAGGTCGCGCGCGACCGCGGGCGGGGTTCCGGCGAGGGCGCGCAGCACGGGCGCGGGCAGGCCGAGCAGCCCGCGCGTGAGCAGTCCCGTGGCGGTGGCCTGAAGCAGGGCGCGATCCATGCGCGGAAGATAGGGTCCCGCCGCGATGGGGATCCTCGCGTCGACGTTTGACCCTTCGGCGACCGCCGCGCAGGCCAATCGCGCGGCGATGCTCGCGCGGATCGAGGAGATCGACGCCCTGCTCGCGCAGGCACGCGCCGGCGGCGGGGAGGAGAAGGTCGCGCGCCACCGCAGGCGCGGGAAGCTGCTCGCGCGCGAGCGCATCGAGCTGCTGCTGGACCGCGACTCCCCGTTTCTCGAGCTGCACCCCTTCATGGCCTGGCACACCGACTTCCACGTCGGCGCCTCCAGCGTCTGCGGCATCGGTGTCGTGGAGGACGTGGAGTGCATGATCGGCGCCAGCGACCCCACGGTGCGCGGCGGGACGAGCAACCCCTTCACGCTGCGCAAGTCGCTGCGCGCCCAGGAGATCGCCCTGGTCAACCGCCTGCCGACCATCAACCTGGTGGAGTCCGGCGGCGCGGACCTGCCGACCCAGGCCGACGCCTTCGTCCCGGGCGGTGCGGTCTTCCGAAATCTATCCCGATTGTCGGCGCACGGCATCCCCACGATCGCGCTCGTCTTCGGCAGCTCGACGGCCGGCGGCGCCTACGTCCCGGGCATGTCGGACTACAACGTGTTCGTCTCCGAGCGCGCGAAGGTCTTTCTCGCCGGGCCGCCGCTCGTGAAGATGGCCACGGGCGAGGAGGCCGGCGACGAGGAGCTCGGCGGCGCGGAGATGCACTCGCGCACGTCCGGCCTGTCGGACTACCTGGCGGCCGACGAGCCGGACGCGCTGCGCCTCGGGCGCGAGATCGTCCGCGACCTCAACTGGTGCAAGCTGGGACCGGGCCCGACCGAGGCCCCGGTCGACCCGCGCCACGACCCCGAGGAGCTGCTCGGCCTCGTCCCTGCCGACCCGAAGGTCCCGTTCGACCCGCGCGAGGTGCTCGCCCGCGTGCTCGACGGCTCGCGCTACGACGAGTTCAAGCCGCTCTACGGCTCCGCCCTGACGACCGGGTGGGGGTCGATCCACGGCTATCGCGTCGGCGTGCTCGCCAACGCCCGCGGGATCCTCTTCTCCCAGGAGGCCCAGAAGGCGGCGCAGTTCATCCAGCTCGCCAACCAGAAGGACGTTCCGCTCGTCTTTCTGCACAACACCACCGGGTTCATGGTCGGCAAGGACTACGAGCAGGGCGGGATCATCAAGCACGGCGCGCTGATGATCAACGCGGTGGCGAACTCCACGGTCCCGCACGTCGGCGTGATCATCGGCGGGTCCTACGGCGCGGCGAACTACGCCATGTCCGGCCGCGGCTACGACCCGCGCTTTCTGTTCTCCTGGCCCAGCGCGCAGTCGTCGGTGATGGGCCCGGAGCAGCTGGCGGGCGTGCTGGACATCGTCGCGCGCGGCGCGGCGGCGGCGCGCGGCCTGGAGTTCGACGAGGAGCACGGCAGGGCGCTGCGTGAGGCGGTCGAGACGCAGATCTCCGCCGAGCAGACCGCGCTGTCGAACTCCGGGCGCGGCTACGACGACGCGATCATCGACCCGCGCGACACCCGCACGGTGCTCGGCTTCGTGCTCTCGGTCGTCCACAACGCTCCCGTCGAGGGCGCCGACGGCTTCGGCGTCTTTCGCATGTGATGCGCCGGCTGCTCGTCGCCAACCGGGGGGAGATCGCCCGGCGGGTGTTCTCCACCTGCCGCCGCCTGGGCATCGGGACGGTCGCCGTCTACTCCGACCCCGACGCCGACGGGCTCTTCGTGCGCGAGGCGGACGCGGCCGTGGCGATCGGCGGGCCGCTCGCCTACCTCGACGGCGCCGTGATCATCGCCGCCGCGCGCCGCACGGGCGCGGACGCGATCCACCCCGGCTACGGCTTCCTCGCGGAGAACGCCGGCTTCGCGCGCGCCGTGCACGACGCGGGGCTCGTCTGGATCGGCCCGTCGCCGGAGGCGATCGAGGCGATGGGCTCCAAGACCGAGGCCCGCGCGCGCATGGAGGCCGCGGGCGTGCCCGTGCTGCCGGGCGCGACCGACGTGGCCGACGCGGACCGGGTCGGCTTCCCGCTGCTGGTCAAGGCGAGCGCGGGCGGCGGCGGCAGGGGGATGCGGCTGGTCGAGCGTGCCGAGGACCTCGCCGCCGCGCTCGCGTCGGCGCGCCGCGAGGCGGGCGCGGCCTTCGGGGACGACACGGTCTTCCTCGAGCGCTACGCGCCCCGCAGCCGCCACGTCGAGATCCAGATCGTCGGCGACGCGCACGGCCGGGTCGCCGCGTTCGGCGAGCGCGACTGCTCCGTCCAGCGCCGCCACCAGAAGGTCATCGAGGAGGCGCCGTCACCGGCGGTCGACGCGGACCTGCGGGCGCGCATGTCCGCCGCGGCGGTCACAGCGGGTGAGGCGATCGGCTACGTCGGCGCGGGGACGGTCGAGTTCCTGCTCTCAGGCGATGGCGCCTTTGCGTTCCTGGAGGTCAATACCCGCTTGCAGGTCGAGCACCCCGTCACGGAGCTGGTCACCGGCGTCGACCTGGTCGAGCTGCAGCTGCGGGTGGCCGTGGGCGAGCCGGTCCCCGACGCCCCGCCGCTCGTCGGCCACGCGATCGAGGCCCGCCTGTACGCGGAGGATCCGGCCCACGACTTCCTCCCGGTCACGGGGAAACTCGAGGTGTTCGAGATCGCCGAGGGCGTGCGCGTCGACACGGGCGTCGAGGCCGGCTCGGTCATCGGCCCGCACTACGACCCCATGCTCGCCAAGGTCGTCGCGCACGGGCGGACGCGCGCGCACGCGGCGCAGCGGCTCGCCGACCGCCTGGCCCGCGCCCGGCTGCACGGCATGACCACCAACCGCGACTTCCTGGTCAACGTCCTGCGCCACCCCGAGTTCCTCGCGGGCGAGGCGGACACGACCTTCCTCGAGCGCCACGACTGCTCGGCGCCGCTGCTGGGCGATACGCGGCTCGCCGCCGCCGCGTCGGCGCTGGCCCGCCAGGCGGGCCGGCGCGCGGCTGCACGCACGCTGGCGACGCTGCCGAGCGGCTGGCGCAACAACCCGTCGCAGCTGCAGACGGCGCGCTTCGACGGCGTCGGGGTCGGCTACCGCTTCGGCCGCGACGGCGCGCTGGCCGAGCTCGTGATCGACGGCGAGCCGCTGGCCGGCGCGCGCCTGCACGAGTGCACCCCCGAGCTGGTCGACCTCGAGACGGACGGCGTGCGGCGGCGCTACCGGGTCGGAGCGACCGCCGTCAACACCGCCGACGGCCAGGCCGACCTGCGCGAGCTCCCGCGCTTCACCGACCCTGCGGGCGCCGTGCCGTCGGGCTCGTTGACCTCGCCCATGCCGGGGTCGGTCGTCCGCGTGATGGTCGCGGAGGGCGCCACCGTCGTCGCCCGCCAGCCGCTGCTCGTGCTCGAGGCGATGAAGATGGAGCACGAGGTCCTCGCGCCCGCCGCGGGCGTAGTCGGCCAGCTGCGGGTCACGGCCGGGGCGCAGGTGCAGGCGGGCGCGGTGCTGGCCGTGATCGACGTGTCCGAGCCTGGGCTGTGAGCGCGCGCGCCGGCGCCTACAGCAGCCGCAGCAGCGCGGTGACGACTGCGGCGACGAGGACGCCCACGAGCACCGAGCCGCCGCGCAGGAATACGACCCCGGCGACCGCGACGCCCGCGGCGTTCGCGCCGACCGCGAGCTGATGACCGTGGGCGAAAGTGGAGGTGATCACCAGCGCGACGAGCAGGGCGGGGGTCAGCAGGCCGACGATCGAGGTGAACCAGCCCGGCAGCGCGCGGCCGCCCAGCGCGATCGGCCCGGCCGCCTTGATCGCGGCGGTCACGGCCGCGCAGCCGGCGATCACGCCCCAGGCGTTCACCCCGCCCTCCGGCGGCCGAGCCCGAGCCCGAGGAGCGCCGCCACGCTCGCCGCCAGCACCGGGACGCCGGGCGGCGCGACGGGCACGAGCGCGACGGCGATGACCGCGCCGAGGGCGGCGACCGGGCGCGAGCGCGGATCTTTGAGCTCGGCGAGCAGCAGCGCGAGGAAGAACGCGGGGAAGACCGCGTCGAGGCCGAGCCGCCCCGGGTCGCCGAGGAGGTCGCCGCCGAGCGCACCGGCGATGGTCCCGAGCAGCCACGTCACGTACTGGGGCGCGGTGGAGCCGAACAGCTGCCAGCGGTCGAAGGTCCCGTCGCCGCGCGCCGCCAGCGCCCACGACGCGTCGACGACGGGCTGGCCCTGCAGGGCCCGCTTGAGCGGGCCGCCGGGCAGGGACGGCGCCAGCGCGATGCCCATCGGCAGAAAGCGCGAGTTCATCAGCGCGGCCGCCGCGATCGCAGCGCCGACGCCCCCGCCCGCCGCGATGATCGACACGGCGGCGAACTGCGCCGAGCCGGCGAACACGATCGCCGACATGACGATGGCGGCCGGCGCCGAGAAGCCGGCCTGCCGGGCGAGCACCCCGAAGGACAGCGAGACGAGGAGCCCCGCGAGCGCGAACGGGAGGCCGAGCCGCACCCCGCGCTCAAACGATGCGCGCCGCGTGTCGCTCACAGCTCGATGTGCGACCCCATGACCACCACGTCGTCGACGGGCAGCGCGAAGTACTCGGTCGCGTTGGCGGCGTTGCGGGCCATGGTGACGAAGAGGCGCTTGCGCCAGCGGGCCATGCCCCGGCGCTTGGTCGGGACGATCGTCATGTGGGAGAGGAAGTACGACGCGCCCTCGACCTCCAGCGGGCGCTCGAGGCCGCGCTGCTTGCAGAGCTCGAGCGCCGCGGGGACGTCCGGCTTGTCCTGGAAGCCGTAGGTCGCCTTCACGTGCGCGATGCCGTCGTCGGCGTAGCCGAGCTCGTCGATCTCGAGCCGGCGGTCGACCGGGACGTGCGGCACCCGGTCGATGTCGATCGAGAGGATCACGACCGACTCGTGCAGCGTGTGGTTGTGCTCGAGGTTGTTGCGCATCGCCAGCGGCGTCGTGTGGTTGTTGGCGTGCAGGAAGACGGCCGTGCCGGCCACGCGGTGGACCGCCGGGTCGAGCGTGCGCAGGTCGGTGACGAACTCGCCCAGCGGCCCCTCGAGCTCCTCGCGCGTGTGCGTGAGCAGCTCCCGCCCGCGCTGCCAGGTCATCAGCACGGTGAAGACGAGCGCGGCGATCACCAGCGGGAACCAGCCGCCGGTGGCGATCTTCGGCACGTTGGCCGCCAGGAAGGCGAGGTCGACGGTCAGAAAGCCGGCCAGGCCGAGGACCACGAGCTTCAGCGGGCGGCGCCAGCGCGTGCGGACGACCACGAAGAACAGGATCGTGTCGATCGCCAGCGTCCCGGTCACGGCGATGCCGTAGGCGGAGGCCAGCTTCTGTGAGGAGCCGAAGCCGACCACGAGGCCCACCACCGCGACGAAGATCCCCCAGTTGACCAGGGGCGCGTAGACCTGCCCCTCCTCGTCCTGAGACGTATGCCGGATGCTCAGACGCGGCAGGAAGCCGAGCGAGACCGCCTGGCGCGTGACCGAGAACGCGCCGGAGATCACGGCCTGCGAGGCGATGATCGTCGCGAAGGTCGCGAAGATCACCATCGGGATCTGCGCCCAGTCGGGAAACAGCAGGAACAAGGGACTGCCGATCGCCGACGGGGAGCGCAGGATCAGGGCCCCCTGGCCGAGGTAGTTCAGCGTCAGCGCGGGAAAGACGAACAGAAACCACGCGCGCCGGATCGGCGGGCGGCCGAAGTGGCCCATGTCCGCGTACAGCGCCTCGGCGCCCGTGATGGTCAGGACCACCGCCCCCAGCGCGATGAAGGCCGTCCCGAAGTGGTCAAAGAAGAACTGCAGCCCGAAGGTCGGCGACAGGGCCTCCAGGATCGCCGGGTCCTTGAGCATCTCGGCCAGGCCGGCGACGGCGAGGACGGCGAACCAGCCGGCCATGACCGGCCCGAAGAGCCGCCCGACGGCGCCCGTCCCGAAGCGCTGGATGGCGAACAGACCGACGATGATCACGAGCGTGATCGGCACCACCAGCGATCCCAAATCCGGCGACACCACCTTCAGGCCCTCGACCGCGGAGAGCACCGAGATCGCCGGCGTGATCATCCCGTCGCCATAGAACAGCGACGCGCCGACGATCCCGAGGGCGACCAGGGCGAACTTGCCGCGCCGGCTCAGCGCGACCGTCTGGATCGAGGCGATCAGGGCCATGATCCCGCCCTCTCCCTCGTTGTCGGCCTTCATGACGAAGGTCACGTACTTCAGCGAGACGACGATCGTGATCGACCAGAACACGAGCGAGATGACGCCGTACACCGTGTCGTGGTCGGGCTTGATCGCGCTGTGGTCGACGGAGAAGACGGCCTGCAGGGCGTACAGCGGCGAGGTGCCGATGTCACCGAAGACGACGCCCAGAGCGGCGAACGTCAACGCGACCGCGCTCGCCTTGTGAGCAGGAGATTTCGGGACGGCGGGCACGGCTGGTCGCGGACCCTACCCTGACCGCATGGCGCGGGATCGCGATCGGCCGAAGCCGTGGTGCCCGACGGCCTGAGCCCGGCGTTGCGGACGGTCAGCGACGCCGTGCTCGCCGTGACGTCGCGGCGCTCGGTCGAGGAGGTCCTGCAGCAGCTCGTCGACCAGGCGCGCGAGCTCGCCGGCGCGCGCTACGCGGCGCTGGGCACGCCGGACGGCGAGGGGGGCTTCTCGCGCTTTCTGGTCTCCGGCATGTCCGCGCAGCGGATCGCGTCGCTGGGCCCGCTGCCGCGCACGCACGGGCTGCTCGGGGCGATGCTCGAGTCGCCGGACCCGTTCGCCACCGACGACCTGCGCCGCCACCCGCGCTTTCACGGCTGGTGGCCATCGGGGCACCCGGACATGCGCTCGTTTCTGGGGGTTCCGATCGTCGCCGAGGACGCCGTGATCGGCGCCTTCTATCTGACGCACAAGGAGGGGGCGGCCGAGTTCTCCGGGGCCGACGCCGATCTGATCGGCCTGCTGGCGTCGCACGCGGCGATCGCGATGACCAACGCCGCGCTGTACGAGCACGCCGGCGAGCTCTCCGCGCTCGCCGAGCGCAACCGCGTGGCTCTCGAGCTCCACGACGCGGTCTCGCAGAAGCTCTTCAGCCTCGTGCTCACGGCGGAGGCGGCGACGGAGCTGCTCGAGCGGGGATCGGACCCGGGCGCGGCGGCGGCGAAGGTCACCCGCGTCGGCGAGATCGGGCGCGAGGCGCTCGAGGAGCTCGGTGCGCTGATTAGGGAGCTGCGCCCGCCCGACCTCGTGCGCGACGGACTGCAGGGCGCGCTGCGCAAGCACGTCGACACGTTGCGCCGCCTGCACGACGTCGAGATCGTGCTGGAAGTCGACGGCGAGCCCGGCGCGGCCGGCGACGTCCTGCGGATCGCGCAGGAGGCGCTGCACAACGCCGTGCGCCACGCCGGCGCCCGGCGCATCGCCGTGCGGCTGGACGCCGGCGGCGTGCAGGTCTCAGACGACGGGCGCGGCTTTGACCCGACCGACCCGCTGCTGCGCTCGCGGCGGCTCGGGCTGACCTCGATGGAGGAGCGCGCGGCGCGCCTCGGCGGGAGGCTCGAGATCAGCTCGGCGCCCGGTGCGGGCACGACGGTGCGGCTGCGTGCCTGAGCCGATCCGCGTGCTGGTCGTCGACGACCACGCCGTGGTCCGGGAGGGCCTGCGCAGCTATCTCGAGCTGCAGGACGGCATCGAGGTGGTGGGGGAGGCGTCCGACGGCGAGGCGGCGATCGCCGAGACCGACCGGCTGCGCCCCGACGTCGTGCTGATGGACCTCGTCATGCCGGGACTGGACGGCGCCGGCGCCATGAAGGCGCTGCGCCGGCGGGCGCCGGAGGTGCGCGTGATCGTGCTCACGAGCTTCACCGGGGACGAGCAGCTGCTGCCGGCGATCCAGGCGGGCGCGGCGGGCTACCTGCTCAAGAACGTCCAGCCGGCGGAGCTCGCGCGCGCCGTTCGCGCGGCGGCCGCCGGCCAGGCGCTGCTCGACCTCTCCGTCGCCGCGCGGCTCGTCGCGGCGATCGCGGGCGACGGGGGCGTCCCGCGCGAGGAGCCCCTCACTGCGCGCGAGCGCGAGGTGCTGGCGCTGATCGGCCGCGGCCTATCCAACAAGCGCATCGCGCTGGAGCTCGGCATCGCCGAGAAGACGGTCAAGACGCACGTCGGCCATCTGCTGTCCAAGCTCGGCTGCGCCGACCGCACGCAGGCGGCGCTGTACGCGGTGCGTACAGAGACCTAGGGCCAATTGCCCCTGGTAACCGGGACCCCGATCGCGGGAGCCTTGTCGGCATGCCC
>JBBQBV010000022.1:0-34589 GCA_038318085.1 Solirubrobacterales bacterium | reverse complement strand
ACCATCGTCTTCGACCCGGACGTCGCAGCTGAGTTGGTGCGTCGGCGCGCGGAGGGGAGGGGGACGCTGCGCGACGAGGTCAACCACCTTCTTCGGCTCGGCCTCGCGCACGAGCGCGAGCGCGCGGCCGCGCCACCGAGTCGCTTCATCACGCCTACCTTTGACAGTGGCCGCCCGCTCATCTCGGTGGACGACGTCGAGGCTGCGATCGAGCTTGCCGAGGGCGAGGATCACCGCTGATCCTCGTAGACGCCAACCTGCTCATGTATGCCGCACACGAGCAGTTCGAGGCCCACGCGCCCGCAGAGACCTGGCAAGACGAGCGGCTCAACGGAACTGACAGCGTCGGGCTGCCCTGGGCAGCACTGCTCGCGTTCCTGCGCCTATCACCGGACCGCGAGCCACGTGCCGACGACCGCAGCCGCGTTGTGCAGCGCGATCGGGCGGCTGAGCACTCGCGAGCTGGGCCGCTGAGACCTCGCGCCTGACTTAGGAACTCGGATCGCTTGGCGTGCCGTCGGGTTTCGATGAAGTCGTACGACAAGTGCTACTGTTGTACGAACTTCGGACAGGAGTCCTCGTGTACACCCGCACCATCCCCGCCAGCGAAGTCCGTATCCCCGAGCCGACCCCCGGCGAAGTCGTCGTCATCGAGCGTTACGGCAAGCCTTACGCCGCGGTCATCGACGGCAGCGCACTGGAGCTTTTCAAGCGCCTGCTCGCGATGTTCGGCGAGCATCAGCCGTCCGAGTTGTCGCTGTCGGATGCCGCGCTGACACTGCATCGTGCGTCAGAGGCCGGCGAGGACGTCGAGGAGTTCGACTTCGGACTGCTCGACACACACGCCGCTCAGTGAGCGCCGGCGGGACGCCGCGCGGTTTACGCGGCGCCATCGCGTGGGCCTTCACGGCCTTCCAGCCGGAGGCCCCCTTCGAGCTTGTCGGCATCGATGGACAATCTCGCTCGTATCCGGACTCACAGGCCGTCGCGAAGGCTGTCCGAGACGGTGAGCTGGCACCGACGCCGACGTTCAGCGTCACGGCCAAGCTTCGCCCGCTGGTGCTCCTCCAAGACCGCCCGCGCGGCGCGCTGCCCGAGTACGCGGCGCTCAAGCTCGCGCGCCCGGCAAAGCTCAGCCGTGACGAGCAGCAGCGGCTCCGCCACGGCGAAGAGCCAGCGCTGCTCCACCTACCCCTGGACAGGTCAAAGTACGGGCTGGACCAAGAGAACGCCATCGACCTGAACTCGCTCGTGCGAGTGCATCGCTCCGCCATCGTCACCCGTCCTGTCGGCTACCTGGATGACATCGAGATGGAGGTCCTTGGACGTCGCTTGGCCGTCTTCCTCGACATCGACCTCGAACTTGCCATCCGCCAGGGCATCATCGACCGCTGGGAGAAGCTCGTCGTCGCCCAGCGGGCGAGGCGCCAGCGCTGAGTCCCTGTGCGCTCGAGCCTGGCGCGCCTAATCGACTCCCAGGCAGTCCGCCCGCCGCGCCGGCATGCTCCCGTTGACGATCTGCGCGCCGATCAGCTTGCGGCGGATCACCGAGGAGCTGTGGTCGACGCCCAGCTTGAGCCCGAGCTTGACGCCATAGGCCCACTCGTGCTCGTCGGTGGTGGTCCGGTAGGTGAAGCGCTGCACGGTGCCGTGGTCTGAGATGCGCCGCATCAGGTCGCGCACGGCGAGCCCCGGGTCGCTCAGGTCGAGCAGCGCGACGCGGCCGGCGGCCGCCCGGTCGGCGGGGTCGTCCATGCGCAGGCTGGCGACGGTCTCGGTCTCGACGCCGTTTTGGCCGGCGCCGGCGGCGCGCAGGGTCAGCTCGGGCGCCTTCCCGGTGTGCCACTCCGCCATCACCCGTGCGTCGCGGTCCAGGCCCGGCAGCAGGTCGACCAACGGGCCGGAGGTCGCCGCTCCGAGGTCGAGGTAGTAGGTAGTCCCGTCGCGGCCGTGGCGGCGACCCAGCGCAGCGCGCGCGTCGCCCCCGCCGATCGACAGGCTGCGGATCGCGCTCGCCGAGAGCTCGGCGCCCGCGCGCCCGCCGCCCTCGAGGAAGGTCTCGTCCGGTGCGCGGATCTGCGCGACGAGCCTGTGCATCCCGTTGCTCAGGTCGAAGCCGTGCACGCGGCGCAGGATGCGCTCGAGCTCCGCCTGGTTTGCGAGCTCCCAGGTCTGGCCCGGGCGGAAGCCGATGTCGCCGCCCACGTCGGCGTCCGCGGAGAACAGCGGCCCGAGCTCCAGCCCGACGCCCGCCCCGGCGCCGAGGTGCTGGTCGTAGCTCGCCGACAGGGCGATCGTGCGGTCCGAGCGCCGTTGCACGGACCAGGTCTCGCCTCCGGACGACCGCAGGAAGAGCAAGGAGACGCCGCCCTCGCGCGCGTGGTCCTCGCCGGCGACGACGCAGGGCTCGAGGCCGCGCCGCGCGGCGTCCGAGGCGCGGCACACGTCGCCGCCCACGATGCACAGGGCCACCCGCAGCTGGTGCACGACGGCGCGCGGCAGGCCCGGCGCGGCGATCGCCGTGCCCGCGCCGGCGAGCACGAGCACGAGCACCGCGAGCACCGCGACGTATTCCGTGGTGGCCTGGCCGCTGGGGGAGCGCACACCTCCCCTAGCGCCGACGCGCGGGAAACGCTCCCCCGCGTCAGGCCAGCAGGGACGTCAGCGCGTTGCCCGCATCCTGGGCCACGTCGAACAGCGGTTGCGGGTAGACGCCGAAGAAGATGACCGCGGCCGCGCACACCACCGCGACGCCGAGGGCGAGCGGGTGCCCGTCGCCGCGCGCCGCGGCCGCGTCCCCACCAGGCGGCAGCTCGCCGGCGCCACCCGCCATCACCGGCCGGCCGGCCGGCGTGGTCCGCTGCACGCGGGTGTGCTCGCTGCCCGCCCAGATCGCCGCGATGACCCGCAGGTAGTAGGCGAGCGACATGGCGGAGCCGAGCACGATGAAGACGGAGAGCCAGGCGTAGCCATTGTTGACGGCGGCGTCGATCAGGTAGATCTTGCCGAAGAAGCCCACCGTCGCCGGGAAGCCGGCCAGGGCGAGCATGGAGATGGTCATGGCCCACGCGAGCGCGGGGCTCTCCGTGCTCAGGCCGTTGAGGGACGAGAGGTCGTCGCCGCGGTCGGTCGCGCGCTCGCGGGCCACGATCACGCCGAAGGCGGCCAGGTTCATCAGCAGGTACGCGGCGAGGTAGAAGACCGTCGCGGCGGCGCCGAGCTTGGTGGCGACGACGACGCCGGCGAGCATGTAGCCGGCCTGCGCCACCGAGGAGTAGGCGAGCAGGCGCTTGAGCGAGGACTGGCCGAGTGCGCCGACGTTTCCGACGACGATCGTGATCGCCGCGAGGACCGCGAGGATCGGCGCCCAGGCGTCGAAGGCCGAGATCAGCGCCACGTCAAAGAAGCGCAGGATCACGCCGAACGCCGCCGCCTTGGTCGCCACCGCCATGAAGCCGGTGATCGGGGTGGGCGCGCCCTCGTAGACGTCGGGCGTCCATTGGTGAAACGGGGCCACGGACGCCTTGAAGGCCAGGCCGGTCACGACCAGGGCGACGCCGGTGAGCAGCAGGACGTCGTGGTTGAAGCCCGAGGCGTCCAGGGAGGCGGCGATCGCGTTGTACCCCGTCGCTCCGGCCGCCCCGTAGACGAACGCCAGGCCGTAGACGAGCGTGGCCGACCCGACCGAGCCGATGATCAGGTACTTCAGGCCGGACTCGAGCGAGGTCGCGCGTCGCAGCTCGCTCGCGCACAGCACGTAGAGCGGGATCGACAGCAGCTCGAAGCCGATGAACAGCGCCACCAGGTCCGTCGCGCCGGCGAGCACGACCATGCCCATGATCGAGGACAGCAGCAGGGCGTGGAACTCTCCGTGGCCCGCGTCCTCGGCGGCGGCGGAGCCGATCGCGAGCCCCACGGCGGCGATCGCGCCCGCGCAGAAGATCACGGTGAGCGCGAGCGTGAGATCGTCGATGCGCATCGCGCCGGCGATGACGGCCGTGTTGGTGTCCCACTGCGAGACGCACAGGCCGATCGCGATGACGAGGACGAGCACGGTGAGCCCGGGCACGACGCCGGTGCGCGCGAGCCGGCTGCGCATGAGGCCGGCGAGCAGGACGACGACGGCGCCCACGCCGAGCGCGATCAGCGGGGAGATCGCGGCGAAGTCGATGTGCGGGCCCTTGACGGCCCCGGCGGCGAAGGCGTTCACGGCACCGACCTCACACCTGTCAGGACCGCCGACGACGCGCCGCCGACAGCCTGCTCGCCGTCGCGCAGCGCGGCCTGGGGGTACAGGCCGAAGGCGAGGATGGCCAGGACGAGCGGCACCAGCACGAGGCGGTCGCGCCCCGTCAGGTCTCCGCCCTCGACCCGCGGCCCGGCCCGGTTGTGGAAGGTCCGGATGTAGGCCCGCAGGACGTAGACCGAGGCCAGCACGACGCCCGTGAAGGCGAGGCACGCGAGCGCGACATACGCCTTGAACGCGCCGAGCAGGATGAAGAACTCCCCGGCGAAGTTCGCCGAGCCCGGGATGGCGAGCGTCGCGAAGGCGACGATCAGCGCCAGCGTCGCGATGACCGGACCGCGGAAGGCCAGGCCGCCGAGGTCGCGGATGTCCTCGGAGCCGCCGGCGCGCTCGCTGGCCAGCAGCACGATGAAGAAGAAGGGCAGCACGACGAGGCCGTGGTTGACCGCCTGCAGGATGCTCCCCTGCACGCCCTCGGGCCGCAACGAGAAGATCCCGAGCGTGATGAAGGCCAGCTGCGCCAGCGACGAGTAGCCGAGGATCAGGCGCAGGTTGGTCTGCGTGAACGCCATCGCCGACCCGTAGACGATGCCCCCGACCGAGAGCAGCATGAGCACGAGCTGGAAGTCGAGCGTCGCGTCCGGAAACAGCGGCAGCACGATGCGCAGGAACCCGTAGGCCGCGACTTTCGACAACACGGCGGAGAAGACGGCGATCGCGGGCATCGGCATCTGCCGGTAGGCGTCGGGCATCCACCCGTGCACCAGCAGGCCCGGCATCTTGATCAAGAAGGCGAGCGCGAAGCCGGCGAAGAGCAGGCGCTGGGTGCCCTGGCCCAGGTGGACCTTGGCCAGGTCGGCCAGCACGAACGTGATCGAGCCGCCGGAGGCCTGCGCGGTGAGCGTCGCCGTCGCGACCGCGGCCGCGAGCATGAGCAGGGAGCCGACGAGCGTGTAGATCATCAGCTTCAGCGTCACCGGGCGGCGGTCCGGGCCGCCCCAGCCGAGCAGCAGGAACGCGAACGGCACGAGCATCAGGTCGAAGAAGAAGACGAACAGCGCGAGGTCCTGCGCCAAGAACGCCCCGAGCACGGCGGTCTCGGCCACCGCCATGTGAAACGCCCACGCGCGCGGGCGCTCCTGCGGACGCACCAGCGTCCACACCGCCGTCGCCGCGAACAGCAGCGTCGTCAGGCCGACGAGCCACAGGTTCAGCCCGTCGACGCCGAGCTTGAAGTGGATGCCCAGCGCCGGGATCCACTCGTCGTCGGTGAGGTACTGCAGCCCGCGCTGCGTGTGGTCGAAGTCCAGCACGAGCGCGACCGCGAACGCGAGCGCGACCACGGCGCCGGCGAGCGCCAGCGGCGCGGTGGCGCGCGGGGGCGCCACGGCGCCGATCAGCGCGAACACCAGCGGCGCGAAGAGCAGGAGGGCGAGGTGGATCGTCACTGGGCGCTGATCAGGAAGTAGAGGGCGACGGCGGTCAGGCCGCCGAGGAGCAGCGCGGCATAGGCGCGCAAAAAGCCGGACTGGATCGCGCGCACGGCGGCCGACCCGGCGCGCACGACACCGCTCGTGCCGTCGACGAGCACGCCGTTGACGACCAGGCGCTCGAACGTGTTGGCGGCGAAGCGCCCGAACCACGCGGACGGCCGCACGACGACGAGATCGATCAGCTCGTCGAAGTACCACTTGTTGGCAAGGAAGGCGTGCACCGGCGCGAGGCGCGCGCGGATGAGCGCGGGCGCGCGGCGGTCCTTGACCCACAGGCGATAGGCGAGCGCGATGCCCGCGAGCGCCATCACCGTGCCCACGGCCAGCCCGATCCACGACGAGCCCGTGGACGGCTCGAGCTCGGCGTAGTAGCGCGAGTCGGCGAAGGTCGGCTCGAGGAAGGTGTGCACCACGCGCGTGACGCCGGGCACCTGCAGGACGCCGAGGCCGATCGCGCCGACGGCCAGCGCGCCCATCGCCACTTTCATGGCCGGCTCGCGCTCGGCGATGTGGTGCTCCGGGCCGGGGAAGCCGACCTCTGAGTCCTCCTCCTCGCCGGTGGCCGGGTTGACCGGCACCTCGTGGTGGGCCAGGTGGCCCCGGATGAGCTCGGCCGCCTCGGGCACGGGGTCGTTGTGAAAGGCCCGGAAGATCATGCGGAACGTGTAGACGCCGGTCAGGAACGAGCCGAGGTAGCCGATCACGCCCAGCACTGCGTGAAAGCCGCCGCGCTCGAACTCCAGCGCGATGATCTCGTCCTTGGAGAACAGGCCGGAGAAGGGCGGGACCCCGGCGAGCGCGAGGCCGCCGACGACCATGCAGCC
Organism: Solirubrobacterales bacterium; assembly: GCA_038318085.1. GTDB lineage: Bacteria > Actinomycetota > Thermoleophilia > Solirubrobacterales > Solirubrobacteraceae > DATLGB01. The sequence goes on along the minus strand of JBBQBV010000022.1, from coordinate 28,026 downwards.
GTAGGTGAACGGCAGCGCCTTGCGGAAGCCGCCCATCTTGTCGAGGTCCTGCAGGCCGCCCATCGCGCTGATCACCGAGCCGGCCGCCATGAACAGCAGCGCCTTGAAGAAGGCGTGGGTCAGCAGGTGAAACAGGCCCGCGGCGTAGGCGGCGCTCGAGACGGCCATGATCATGTAGCCGATCTGGGACATCGTGGAGTACGCGATCACGCGCTTGAGGTCGGTCACCACCAGCGCGATCGTGGCGGCGATCAGCAGCGTGGCGGCGCCGATGACGGCGCCGACGTCGGCCGCCGCCGGCGCCTGCTCGAAGAGCGGGTACATGCGGGCGATCAGGTAGACGCCGGCGGTGACCATCGTCGCCGCGTGAATCAGCGCGGAGACGGGCGTCGGGCCCTCCATGGCGTCCGGGAGCCACGTGTGCAGCGGGACCTGCGCGGACTTGGCGAAGGCGCCGACGAGCAGCAGCAGGCAGCCCGCCACCAGGTCGCCGTCGTTGCGCGTGAACGTCTCGTTGGTGCGCTCGAAGGCCTTGACGAAGTCGAGCGTGTGCAGGTGCTTGAAGAGGAAGTAGGTCCCGAGCACCAGGCCGACGTCGCCGACGACGTTGATGACGAAGGCCTTGATGCCGGCCTTGGTCGCCGTCGTGCGCCGGAAGTAGAAGGAGATCAGCAGGTAGGATGCGGCGCCGACGAACGCCCACCCGACGATCAACACCAGGAAGTTGCCGGCCAGGACGAGGAGCAACATGCTGAACACGAAGAAGTTCAGGTAGGCGAAGAACCGCGAGAAGCCCTCGTCGGAGGCCATGTAGGCCGTCGAGTAGAGGTGGATCAGCGTCGAGACGCCCGCCACCACCAGGCACATGAAGATGCTCAGCGGGTCCAGCAGCAGGGTCAGCTCGGCGTCGACGCCGACGGACTTCGCGTAGTCCCAGCCGACGGCCACCACCTGGCGCTGATCGGAGGGCAGGCTCTGCAGCTTCAGCAGGGCGAGCACGGAGCACACGAAGGCGCCGGCGATCGCCGCGGTGCCGATCACGCCGTGCGCCCGCGCCGGGAGCCGCTTCCAGGTCAGGGCGATCAGGACCGTGCCGGCGAGCGGGAACCCGAGGATCAGCCAGCCGTACTGGCTCATCCCTGAAGCTCCCGGAGCTCGTCCACGTCGACGGGCAGCTTGCGGCGGTAGATCGCCACGATCAGGCCGAGGCCGACGGCCACCTCGCAGGCCGCGACGACCATGACGATGACGGCGAAGATCTGCCCGTCCTGGTTGCCGTTGGCGCGCGAGAAGGCGACCAGGGCGAGGTTGGCGGCGTTGAGCATCAGCTCGAGGCAGAGCAGGATCACGAGCGGGCTGCGGCGGACGAGGATGCCGCCGGCGCCGATGCAGAACACGACCGCGGAGACCAGCAGGTACCAGGTGGTGCTCATCGCTTGGGCGAACCCCCGGACTCCAGCTGGGCGCCCGCCTCGTGCTCGTCGATCGTGCCCGTGCGGTCGGTCGTCGAGAACAGGTCGGTGACGCTGACCGTCCCGGCCGGCTCCAGGCCCTCGCGCCGGCGGGCCAGGATGACCGAGCCCACGGCCGCCACCAGCAGCAAAAAGGAGGCGATCTCGAAGGCGAGCAGGTAGCGGGTGAGCAGCAGCTTGCCGAGCTCCGCGGGGGAGCCGAAGCCGGGGAAGAACCCCGTCCCCTCCGTGTCCAGGACGGTCAGGCCGGAGCCGAGGACGGCGATGCAGAGCTCGACCATCAGCGCGCCGGCGAACGCCCAGGCGGTCCAGTGCAGGCCGGGACCGGGATTGGGGCCGACGGAGTGATCGACGCGGCCGACGTAGGCCGACACGAAGACGTAGAGCACCATGATCGCGCCGGCGTAGACGACGACCTGGGCCGCCGCGACGAACTCCGCGCGCAACAGCAAAAAGAGCGCGGCCAAGCAGAGGAGATGGGCGACGAGCGCCAGCACCGAGTAGAACGGATTTCGGAGGACGACCGTGCCACCCGCCCCTGCGATGGCACCGATCGCGGCGATGAAGAAGACGACCTCGGCCATGCGAGGGCCGCAATCCTACGGGGGGCGGCGGGTCGGCGCGGTCCCGGTCGTCAGACTGGTGCCTGATGCTCCGTGACCTCGGCCTTCTGGTGCTCGTCTTCGTCGCCGTCACCGCCCTCGCGGAGGCGTTCGGCGCCGCCAATCTGGGGACCGCCGCGACCGCCGGACAGATCGCCTTCATCGTCGTGCTCGGGGTCATCCTGGTCCGCCGCCGCTGATGCGCCCGCGCGTCGACTTCATCACGCTGGGCGTCGCCGACCTCGACGCGGCGCGGGCGTTCTACGTCGCCGGGCTGGGCTGGGAGCCGCTGGCGGACGTGCCGGGAGAGGTGCTCTTCTTCCAGGTCGGCCATGGCCTCGTGCTCGGGCTCTACACGGGCCTGGAGGGCGACGTGGGCGCCGGCGCCCTCGGCCGTCCCGCGGCAGCGCCGGTCTCGCTGTCGCACAACGTCGACTCCGACGCCGCGGTGATCGAGGTCATGCGCCGGGCCGAGGCCGCCGGCGCGGCGGTCCTCAAGGTGCCCCAGTGCGCGGACTTCGGCGGCTTTCACGGCTACTTCGCCGACCCGGCCGGCTTTCGCTGGGAGGTCTGCCACAACCCGGGCTGGAGCGTCGACGCTGACGGCACCGTCCGGCTGGAGCCGGTCGGCTGACGCCGCGCGCGGCCTCGATCGGCGACCTCAGGCTGGGTATGCGGCTGTCCGAGCTGTTCGACCTCGCTGAGCGCAGTCCGCCGCCGCCGGGCGGTAGACGATCGGTCGGCGCGGTTCACAGCTTGCGGTAGTACCTGACTTGGTGGAGCGCGCCGAAGTGGAGCTTCTCGTACAGGGCACGGGCGGGCGCGTGCCCGGGGTCTCCGCCGGTTGCGATGACCGCCAGTTCGACGCCCCGGGACCTGATCTCGCTGACCGCCCGCTCCACGAGGGACGCGCCGACACCCGCGCCCTGATAACCGGGGTCGACGGCGATCATGTCGATCTCGCCCGCCCGCGTGCCGGCCTCGTCGACGTAGCAGACCGCGACGAAGCCCACCGGACGAGCGTCGACGACGGCGACCCAGACGTCGTTCTCTGGCGCCCCGCAGGCAGCTTCGACCGCGCTGGCCTGAGCGGATCGCCAGTCCGGGTACAGCAGGCGGTAGATCTCCGAGCCCAGTTCCGCCTCGAAGCTCGCGAACACCGGCGCCCACGCGGCGAGCGAGAAGGCGACCACGGTCTCGATGTCGGTGTCAACGAGGCGGCGGATCGCGCTCTGCATGCAACGAGGTGTGGGCGCGGCGTATCAGGCGAACGGCCTGGCGGCCATGAAGAAGATGGCCACCAGGACGAGCACGCCGAGCACGATCTCCACGCGCATGTAGCGCCGGTACAGCGCCTCGTACTCGGGGCTGAACTGGACGGTGCCCGAGGCGTCTGAGCGCGAGACGTCGCGCGTGGCGGACTCGGCGAGCTTGTGGGTGAGAGGGTGGAGGATCGCGCCGCCGATGCCCCCGATGGCCACGAGGATGATCAGCGGGACGATGACCCAGACCTCGCCCCACAGATCCGCCTTGCTGGCCAGGTAGGCGCCGAGCACGAGGATCAGCACCGTGCCGGGCGCCGTGACGCGCTGGTTGAGCCGGTGCTGGAAGTCGTGGACCGCCGGCATCGCCCGGGGGTGCGCACCGCGGACGTAGGGCACGAGCAGCGGATATGCCAGTGGGAGCCCTAAGGCGATCACCACGGCCATGACGTGCAGGGCCTCCACGATGAAGTAGGAGGAGAGGGCGAGCGGCACTCGGCGGCGGAGAGTACTCCCCCGCCGAGCGCCACGCGCCTCAGTGCGACAGTGGTTCTAGATCGTGCGGACGTTGGCGGCGTTCGGGCCCTTGGGACCCTCCTGCGCCTCGTACTCGACCTTCGCTCCCTCTTCGAGCGACTTGAAGCCGCTGCCCGCGATCGCGGAGTGGTGGACGAACAGGTCCTTGCCCTGATCGTCGGGCGTGATGAAGCCGAAGCCCTTGTCGTTGTTGAACCACTTGACGGTTCCAGTGGCCATTGCGGTACCTCCGGTTAAGTGATGGTGCTGCGAGGTCGCGGAGGGTGCTGGGCACTTACTGCGAACCGCTCACATCATTTTCAAGGCCGGGCGAGCGCCCGACTCCCATACAGACTAGGGGTTTTGCGGGAGTTTGCCTAGCACGGTGACCACAACCTCGTCGCTGACCTTCAGGGCGCCCATAAGTGCGCTGTACGGTTTGATGCCCCAATCGCTCTGCACGATCGTCGCCCGGCCCTCGATCGCGCCGTCGTCGCCGATCGTCAGATCGAAGCTGGCGGGCTTGGTGGTGCCCTTGATCTCGAGGTCTCCCTGGCCGGGCCCGGTGGAGCGGAACTGGACCGGTGCGGTGCCCAGAACCTTGGACTCCATGTTCTCGACGATCTTGGTGCGATCGCCGTCGGTCATCGGCTTGGCGCCTCCGGTGCCCTCGAGGACCTTGAACGAGCGGGCGTGTGCCGACAGCTCGAAGGTCGGCGCGTCCCCGGTGGTCAGCGTCGCCTCCCAGCTGCCGACCTCGAGCACAAGGTCGTGGCCGACCTTCGAGGCCAAGCCCTGGCGGGTCGTGAGGACCCGCAACGAGGCGTTGTCCGGGCCGAGCGTGTAGGTACCGGCAGGAGGTGTCACGCGGCGAGCTTACGTGTTCACGTGGCGCTTGTCGGCTGCTAGCCCGGCAGCTTGTCGGCGAGCACGTCGGCCTTCTGGATGCTCGGAGGGCCCGAGAAGAGCTCCGGGGCCTGCGCCATCAGGGCCTCGGCGACCTTGCCGTTGAGATGCGCGTCCCGCCCGCCCTCGTCGGGGAACGCGTCGAAGATCCCGAAGGTCGACTCGCCGATGCGGAAGGCGAACCACGCCACCGTGTCGGGCTCGTCGTTTACGAGCGGCACGGCGCTCTCCAGAAACGCCTTCGCGTCGGCCTCCTTGCCGGGCTTGGCGTCCATGGTCACGAGCAGGGCAACGTTGGTCATGCCACCCTGTACCCCATGCCAGGCTTCGTAACGCAACTGGTCGGACGGCGCGCCGCCCGCCTCCCCGGCCTCAAACGGCTCCCGATCATGAAGCTGCTCTCGATCGGGGAGATCGCGCTGCTCGCCCGCGACCACGTCTCGCTGCTCGACGCCGGCGAGCGCCGGCGCCTGCTCGAGCTCCTGCGCAAGGGCAAGGGCCGCACCCGCAGCCTCTCGGAGGCCGATAGGGAGGAGCTCGCCGCGCTCGTCGCCAAAGCCGAGCCGCGGCGCTTCGCAGGGCTTGTCGCCGACAAGCTCTCGCCGGTCCCGCTGCCCCGCCGCCTGGTCGACGGCCGGCGGCAGCGGCCGCGCTGAGCTACTCGCCCTCGTTGCGCAGCGGCGTGCGCTCGACGGGCTCGGCGAGCAGCATCTCCTTGGTGAAGATCAGGTCTGAGCGGTTGTAGTCGGACATCTCGTAGTCGTGGCCCATCGTGATCGCGTCGAACGGGCACGCGGTCTCGCAGTAGCCGCAGAAGATGCAGCGGGACAGGTTGATCTCGTAGACGGCGGCGTAGCGCTCGCCGGCCGAGACGCGGTTGTCCGGCGTGTTCTCGGCGGCGACGACGCGGATGCAGTCGGCGGGGCAGGCGGCGGCGCACAGCGAGCAGCCGACGCACTTCTCCAGGCCGGTGTCCTCGAAGGTGTGCAGCTTGTGCCGGCCGCGGAAGCGCGGGTAGACCGGCACCTTCTCCTCGGGGTACTGGATCGTCTTCGGCCCCTCCGCGTAGCGGGCCATCGTGGTCCTCAGGCCCCGCAGGGTCTCGCCGAAAGTGCGGTAGGTGCCGCGTGCGGCGCCCGGCTGGGGACGTGGCTGGACGACCGCGTCGGCGGCGGGGTGGTACGGGGGAGTCATTTGATCACCAGGACAATCGCGGTTACGAGGGCGTTGAGGGTCGCGAGCGGCAGCAGGATCTTCCAGCCGAAGCTCATCAGTTGGTCGTAGCGCAGTCGCGGCAGCGTCGCGCGGATCCAGAAGAAGAAGAACATCAGCACGAAGATCTTGCCCAGCACGACGAGGGGGTCGATCCAGGTCGGGGGGTCGATGCCGAAGGGCAGCAGCCACCCGCCGAGGAACAGGGTCGTGACCATCGCGCAGACGATCAGCAGGTTGAGGTACTCGGCGAACAGGTAGGCGACCATGCGGGTGCCGCCGTACTCGGTCATGTAGCCCTGCACGAGCTCGGCGTCGGCCTCCGGCAGGTCGAAGGGCGCGCGGTTGGTCTCCGCGAAGCCCGCCACGAGGAAGACCAGAAAGCCGACGAACTGCGGGACGATGTACCACAGGCCCTGCTGGGCGGTGACGACCTCGGTCAGCGACAGGGTCTGCGCGGTCATGATCACGCCGACGAGGGCGAGACCCTGCGAGACCTCGTAGGAGATCAGCTGCGCGGCGGAGCGCATGGCGCCGAGGAACGAGTACTTCGAGCCCGACGCCCACCCGCCGAGCATGAGCCCGTAGAACGCGATGGCCCCGAAGGCGAAGGCGTAGAGGATCCCGATGTTGGAGTCGATCCCGTACAGCCCGACCTGCGTGCCGAAGATGTCGACCGTGTTGGAGAACGGGACGACGGCGATCGCCGCGACCGCCGTGAGGATCGAGATCACCGGGGCGAGGCCGAACAAGAAGCCGACCGCGCTCTTCGGCTGCATCGGCTCCTTGGTCGCGAACTTCAGGATCTCGGCGAGCGGCTGCAGGAAGCCGAAGGGGCCGACGCGGTTGGGGCCGTAGCGGTGCTGGAAGCGGCCGAGCAGCTTGCGCTCGGCGACGATGATCACCGGCAGCAGGCTGAGGAAGACGCCGAAGATGACCAGCGCCTTGAGGATCTGGATCCACCACGGTTCGAAGTAGCCGACGACTGCGATCAAGCCGCGCCGCCTGTCGCCGTCTCGGGGTCTGAGTCCTCGTCGGAGCCGCTCGGGGCGTCGGCGGTCTGGTCACCCGCGCCCTCCTGGGGCGCGAGCGGCGCGTCGCCGCCGATGCCGCCGACGGCGTCGGACTCCGTCGGCTGCTCGCTGCGGCCCGCGATCCCCTGGGCGGCGGTGACCCCGAGCACGGACGGGACCTCGGCGCGTCTCTGCAGCCCGCGCACCTCGACGACCAGGCCCGTGAGCAGGTTGGCTGGAGCGGCGCGGACGCCCTCGGGCACGAACACGCTGCCGGGCGGCACGGCGGCGCGCACGACGGCGGGGCCGCGCAGGCGGTGGCATTTTCCATGCCCGGCTTCGCCGGGACGGACAGGCCCATGCCCGGCTTCGCCGGGACGGACAGGTGAGGCGACCTCGACCTCCTCGCCGTGGACGATGCCGAGCCGCTCGGCGTCGACGGCGGAGAGCTCGACGAGCGGCGCCGGGCGCGCGAAGCGCAGGATCGGGGAGACGTCGACCTCCTTGGAGGCCCACAGCGTCTGGAAGGTCCCGAGCCGCAGGCCGCCGGGCGCGGCGTCGGGCACGGAGAGGCGCTCGGGCTCCCACGCGGGCGGGTCGAACGCCGCGGCGGCGTCCGTGTCCTGCCAGCGCAGGCCGCGGCCGCCGATGGCGTCGAGCGTGAGGCCGCGCAGGTGCGGCACGGCCGCGAACAGCGCGTCTGAGACCTCCGAGGCGGCGGCGAAGCGCTCCCCGGTCTCACCGGCGCGCGCGGTGAGCTCGGCGATGACCCACCAGCCGGCGCGGACGCTGCCGGGGCGCCCGATGGCCGGCCGCAGGCGCTGCAGGCGACCGTCGGGGTGCACGACCGTGCCCTCCTTCTCCGGGTAGGCCTCGGCCGGGAACACGACGTCGGCGTACTCGCGCACGGTGTCGGTCATCACGGACTCGTGGGCGATCACCGTGTGCGCCGAGCCCAGCGCGGCGACCCAGGCGTCGCGGTCCGGGTAGGTGCGCAGCACGTCGGCGTGCAGGAGGTACACGACGGAGGCCTCGCCCGTGGGACCGCCGGTCAGGCCGGCCTGATCCAGCGGGGCGTAGCCCGGGCCCATGCCCGCGGCGAAGCCCGCCTCGCGCAGGCCGCGGCCGTTGCCGGAGGTCGGGGCGAGCAGGAGGCCCGCGCCGTCGCGCCCGCTCAGCCCGAGCCGCGAAGCCAGGTTGAGCAGCGCCGTGGCCGCGCCTGCGGTCAGGCTGCGCTCGGAGGCCACGATGACGACCTCCCCGCCGCCGTCGGAGAGCAGCGACGCGAGCGCGCGCACCTCGCCGGCCTTCGTGCCGGCAGCCGTGGAGGCGCCGGACAGGTTGCCCTCGTCACCGGTGAGCGCGGCGTCGAGTGAGACGAGCAGGCCCTCGAGCTGCCCCGGCGCGTGGCGCAGGGCCACCGCCGCGTTGGCGTCCAGCGCCGTCGGGCGGGCAGAGGCGACCACGACCTTGACGTGATTGCGGCGCACGCCCTTGCGGATGCGCAGGTCCCAGATCGTGGCCTCGTCGACGGGGTCGCAGTCGAGGATCAGGATCGTGTCTGCGAACTCGAGGTCTTCGACCGTCGCCTGCAGGCGCGGCGCGGCGAGCCCACGCGCCAGGCGCGCCGGCAGCTCGGCCGCGGGGGACGCGGAGAGGTGCTGTGAGCCGAGCTGGTCGCGCAGCAGCCGCTGCGCCAGGAAGGCCTCCTCGTTGGTGGTCTCCCCGCCCGCGACCGCCGCGATCTTCCCTTGGGCCGACAGCAGGACGCGGGCGGCGGCGCTCAGCGCCTGCTCCCACGAGCCCGGCTGCAGCCTGCCGCCCCGCCGCAGCAGCGGCTGGGTGATGCGCTCGTCGACGTGCGTGTACTGAAAGGCGTAGCGGCCCTTGTCGCACAGCCAGCCGTCGTCGACGCCTTCGTGGTCGCGGGCGAGGACGCGCATGACCTTGTCGTCGCGCACCGTCAGCTCGACGTTGCACTGCGCGGGGCACAGCGTGCAGACCGAGCCCGACCCCTCGATGTCCCACGGCCGCGCGCGGAAGCGGTAGGTGGCCGACGTGAGCGCGCCGACCGGGCACAGCTCGGTGATGTTGCCGCTGAAGGGCGCCACGTACGGGCGGCCGTCGAAGGTGGAGATGTAGGAGTGCGCGCCGCGGTCCTGGATGACCAGCTGGTAGTCCTCGGCGATCTCCTGGCTGAAGCGCACGCAGCGGTAGCACATGATGCAGCGCTCGCGGTCGATCGCAATAAGCGGCGAGAGCTCGAGCGGCTTGCGGAAGTGGCGCTTGGGCTCGATGAAGCGGGTGGTCCCGGGGCCCCAGCCGTAGGTGATGTCCTGCAGCGGGCACTCCCCGCCCTTGTCGCAGACCGGGCAGTCGAGCGGGTGGTTGATCAGCAGGAACTCGACGATCGCGCGCTGGGCCTCGTGGACGCGGTCGGTCTGGGTGTGGACGACCATGCCATCCTTGACCGCCGTCGAGCAGGCGGTCTGCAGCTTGGGGATGCCCTCGATCTCCACGAGGCACATGCGGCAGGCGCCGACGGGCGCGCCGAGCTTGGGCTCGTAGCAGAAGACCGGAATGTCGATGTCGCCGTACTTGGCGCCGTCGACGAGCATCGCGTTCTCCGGCGCGGTCACCTCGCGGCCGTCGATCGAGAAGGTCACCAGCTTGACGTCGGGGCGGGGCATCAGGCGGCCACTTCTAGCCGAGCGCCGCCGTCGCGGTGCCGATCGGCGTCAGCACGTCGTAGGGGCCGGCGTGCGGCCCCCGCGACATCTCCGTCGAGGTCAGCTGCATGTGCTCCATGTGCGCCTCGAATTCCTTACGGAAGTGCTTGATCATGGAGGAGACCGGCATCGCCATCGCGTCGCCGAGCACGCACAGGCAGTTGCCCATGATCTGGTCGCAGATCGAGGACATGATGTCGAGGTCCATCGGCGTGGCGTCGCCGCGCTCGATGCGCTCGAGCATCTTCACCGTCCAGTTCGTGCCCTCGCGGCACGGGGTGCACTTGCCGCAGGACTCGTGGCGGTAGAACTTCGCCGTCTTCATGCAGACGTCGAGGATGGGGACGCTGTCGTCGATCACGATGATCGCGCCCGAGCCGAGCATCGAGCCCGCCTTCTGCAGGGCGTCGAAGTCGTAGGGCAGGTCGAGGCACTCGTCGGTCCCGGGGAGCACCGGGGAGGACGAGCCACCGGGGAAGAAGCACTTGATCGAGCGGCCCTCGGGCGGCCCGCCCGCCAGGTCGAAGATGATCTCCCGCGTCGGCGTGCCCAGCACGACCTCGTAGTTGCCGGGACGCTGGACGCAGCCCGAGACCGAGACGACCTTGGTGCCCGTCGAGGTCTCCGTGCCGATCTTCGCGAACTCCGCGCCGCCCATCCGCAGGATGATCGGGGCGTTCATCAGGGTCTCGACGTTGTTGATCAGCGTCGGGCCCTGGTAGAGGCCCTGGACCGCCGGGAACGGGGGCTTGAGGCGCGGGTTGCCGCGCTTGCCCTCCAGGGAGTCCAGCAGCGCCGTCTCCTCGCCGCAGATGTAGGCGCCCGCGCCACGATGGATCCACAAGTTGAGCGCGCCGCCGTGGCCGGCGGCCTTGGCCTCGGTGAGCGCCGCGTCGAGGATGTCGGCGACGTAGTCGTACTCGCCGCGGATGTAGATGAAGGCGTTGTTGGCCCCGACCGCGTGGGCGGCGATGAGCACGCCCTCGATCAGCAGGTGCGGGTTCTTCTGCATCAGCTCGCGGTCCTTGAAGGTCCCGGGCTCGGACTCGTCGGCGTTGCAGACGAGGTACTTGTCCATGTCGCCCTGGGGCAGGAACGACGCCTTCTTGCCCATGGCGAAGCCCGCGCCGCCGCGACCGCGTACCCCGGAGGCCTGCAGCTCCTCGAGCGCGGTGGCGGGATGCATGCTCAGCGCGCGGCGCGACATCTCGTAGCCCCCGCGCTGCTCGTAGACGCGCAGGGTGTTCAGGCCCGGCGCGTCGATGTCCTTGAAGAGCAGTTGCATCGTCTCTTCAATTCCCGATCGCGGTGGAGCCCTCGGCGCCGCGCCCGCCCGCCGGCTCACCCTCGGGGTGCCGGCCCGACGCCCACCAGTCCCTGGCCACCGGGCGCCCACCGAGCTGCTTGTCGGGCATGGGCTCCTCGCCGGCGCGCAGCTGGGCCACGATCGTCGGGCAGTCGGAGATGCTCAGCGGGCCGACGTAGACGGCGTTGACGCTGGCCATCGGCGCGATGTCGCAGGCGCCCAGGCACTCGAAGGAGCGCACGTTGAAGTCCGGGTCGTCGCCGGCGGCGTCCACCATCGCCTCGTAGACCTTGTCCGCCCCGCGCAGCGAGCAGGAGATGTTGGTGCACACGTAGATCGTGTTCCGCCCCACGGGGCGGTGCTCGAACATGTCGTAAAAGCTCGCGACGGCGATCAGGTAGCCGGGGGTCAGCCGCATCACGGCGGCGACCTGCTCGATCGCTGAGGGCGAGAGCCAGCCGTGGTGGTCCTGGGCGGCGCGCAGGGCGGGGATCGACGCCGAGCGCCGGTCCGGGTAGCGCGTCATGACGTCCTCGATCAGGCCCTCCAGCGCGGGCGGGACGGGCGTGGTCGCGGGGTCCGGGACGACGCCCGGCGCCTTGGTCAGGTCGGCCGCCTCGTCCCAGCCCGGGACGCGCGAGCCGTGCTCGAAGCGCCGGACGAGCCGCGCCAGGTCGTCAGGGGTCTCGCGCTTCGCGCTCGCCATAGGCTTCGCCTTCATCGGTCGATGCCCCCGAGCACCGGGTCGAGCATCGCCAGCGTCGCGATGAAGTCCGCGATGTAGAGGTCCTTGCACATGACGCGGGTGGCCTGCAGGTTGACGAAGCTCGGGTCGCGCATGTGCACGCGCGCCGGCTTGCTCGTCCCGTCGGAGCGCACGAAGCAGCCGAGCTCCCCGCGCGGGGACTCGATCGGGAAGTAGCACTCGCCCGGCGGCACGCGGAAGCCCTCGGTGACGAGCTTGAAGTGGTGGATCAGCGCCTCCATCGAGGTCGCCAGCTCGTGGCGCGGCGGCAGCGCGTACTTGCGGTCGTCGGTGATGTACGGGCCCTCCGGCAGTCCGTCGAGCGCCTGCTCGATGATCTTCACCGACTCGCGCATCTCCTCCAGGCGAACGCGGTAGCGGTCGTAGTTGTCACCGACCGAGCCGACGGGGATCTTGAAGTCGAACCGTTCGTAGGAGCAGTACGGCGCGGCCTTGCGCAGGTCCCACGGGTTGCCGGTGGCGCGCAGCAGCGGCCCGGTCACGCCGAGGTCGAGCAGCGTCTGCTCGTCGACGGTCGCGACGTCGGACAACCGCTCGACGACGATCTGGTTGTTGTCGAGGATCGCGCCGAACTGGTCGACGCGGCTCGGCATCGTGCGGCAGAACTCGCGCACCTTGGCGTCGAAGCCGAGCGGGATGTCCTCGAAGACGCCGCCGACCTGGAAGTAGCGCGTGTGCATCCGCTGGCCCGACGACATCTCGAACAGGTCCATGATCTGCTCGCGGTCGCGGAAGCAGTACCAGAACATCGAGATAGCGCCGAGGTCCAGGCAGCTCGTCCCCAGCCACACGAGGTGGCTCATGATGCGGTTGAGCTCCATGTGGATCACGCGCAGGTACTGGGCGCGCGGCGGGATGTCGAGGCCGATCAGCGTCTCGACCGCGCCGCAGAAGGCGTACGCGTTGAAGTAGTAGGCGAGGTAGTCCATCCGCTCGATGACGGGGATGGCCTTCCAGTAGGCCTTGTCCTCGGCGGTCTTCTCGATGCCCGTGTGCACGTAGCCGATGATCGGCTTGAGGTCGCGCACGACCTCGCCCTCGAGCGTCGTGATCAGGCGCAGCACGCCGTGGGTGGCGGGGTGGTGCGGGCCGAAGTTGAGCGTCAACAGCTCCTCGGAGGGGACGCTGTGGTCGATCGAGGAGACGTCGAAGGCGCCGGTGCGGGTCTCGACGTCGGTCGTCTCGAGGTCGCTCACTGCGTCCTCGCTTCGCTCGGCCTGCACAAGGGGGTGGAGAGACCGTTCGCTGCGCTCACTTCCACCACCCCGGGCTCTGGGGCTCGTTGTGCGTGAACAGGATGGGCTCCCCGCCGACCGGGAAGTCGCGCCGCTGCGGGTGGCCCTCGTAGTCGTCGGGCATGAGGATGCGGCGCAGGTCGGGATGGCCGTCGAAGACCACGCCGAAGAGATCGAAGATCTCGCGCTCCTGGTGGTTGGCCGTCGGCCACTCGTTGGTCACCGAGGGCACGTGCGGGTCCTCGGTGTGCACGCGCGTCTTGACCGTGATGCGGTCGACCTCGCGCATGTCGAGCAGCTCGTAGTGCACGCCCAGGCGCGGCTCGTCCGGGAAGTAGTCGACCCCGTGCACGCTGGCGAGGAAGCGGAAGCCCTTCGCGCGCAGGTGCTCGAGCGCGGCCGGCACGAACGCGGGAGCGACGAGCAGCGCCGCCTTCTCGCGGAAGAAGACGGTGTCGAGCACGCCGTCGGCGTCCCGGTCGCGTAGGGCGTTCGCGAGCAGCTCGAGGCCGGTGGCGTCAGGCACCGGGGTCGTCTTCGCCCGGAACATTGATGGCGGCCGAGTGGGCGGCGGCGTCGGGCAGCAGCTCCTCGGTGCCCTCGCCGCCGTAGCGGGCGCGCCAGCCCTGGTCGGGGTCGGCCTGGATCTGCTTGCGCAGCTTGAGGATCCCGTGCATCAGCGCCTCGGGCCGCGGCGGGCAGCCGGGGACGTGGACGGCGACGGGCATGAACTTGTCCGCCGGGACCAGCGCGTAGTTGTTGAAGACGCCCATGCTCGACGAGCAGGCGCCCATCGCGATGGCCCACTTCGGCTCGAGCATCTGGTCGTAGATGCGGCGGATCACCGGTGCCATCTTGATCGAGACCCGGCCGCTGAGGATGAGCAGGTCCGCCTGGCGCGGCGACGCTCGGAAGGCCTCGAAGCCGAAGCGCGCGGCGTCGAGCCGGGCGGCCACCATCGACATCATCTCGATCGCGCAGCAGGCGAGGCCGAAGGTCGCCGGGAACAGCGAGTTCGAGCGGGCCCAGTTGACGGCCCGGTCGAGCGTGGTGGTCATGACCGACTCCGCGACGAGCTTCTCGAACGCGGGGCCCTCGAGGTCCCCGCGCAGCATGTCGCGGGCGCGCATCTGGCGCGCGCGGAAGTCGTCCTGCAGCGGCTCGCGGCGGACTATCTCCAATTGAGGGCTCCTCGGCGCCAGACGTAGATGAAGGCCACGAAGAGCAGCACGACGAACACGAGCGTCTCGACGAGGGCGAAGGTCCCGAAGCTGCGCAGCTGGATCGCGACGGGATACAGGAACAGCACCTCGATGTCGAACAGGATGAACAGCATCGCCACGAGGTAGAAGCTGATGCCGAACTTGAACGAGCGCTGGACCTCCGACGGCAGGCCGCACTCGTACGGGTCGGACTTGGCGCTCAGGGGCCGGCGCGGGCCGAGGAACGTGTTGAGCACCGCGAAGGCCACGCCGACGGCTCCACCCAGGACGAGGAAGACGATCGCGGGTAGGTAGGAGCGGATCACTAGGTCGATTTGTAGCACCGCGGGTAGCTTCTTGTGCGTCCGTGTCACAGATGACCAACCGCGCAAGTTGCCCGCCGTCCACGCCGTAGTCGGCTCGCTCGTCCTGTTGACGAGCCTCGGAGCCGGTGGCTGGGGTGCCTGGTCGTGGTGGCGTGCGGTACCACAGCCTAGGTTCTGGACGCTGCTGCGGATCTCGCAGGTCGTGCTCGTCGTCCAGGTGCTGCTCGGCGCGGCGCTGCTGGCGCTCGGCCACAAGCCCGCCAGCCTGCACCTCCTCTACGGCGTGCTCCCGATCGCCGTCTCCTTCGTCGCCGAGCAGCTGCGCCTCGTCGCAGCCGACCAGGTGCTCGTGCGCCACGACCTCGAGGCCGCCCGCGACATGCAGCGGCTGCCCGAGCCCGTGCAGCGTGAGATCGTGCTCGAGATCGTCCGGCGCGAGACCGGCGTCATGGCCGCCTCGGCGCTCGTCGTCTTCTTCTTGGCGCTGCGGGCGGCCGGGGTGGAGGGGTTTCTCGGCTAACGGACCACGACCGTCCCGTACTCGCCGAGCGTCTCGTGGCGGCCGACGCTGCAGTACATCGTGTAGCTGCCGCGCTTGAGGCGCATGGTCACGGCCCCGGTGGCACCCGGCCGCAGCGTCGCGATCCCGCCGCGCTTGTGACCGCGACCGCGAAGCTTGAGGTTGTGCGGCTCGCGCCCGGCGTTTGAGACGACGAAGGTCACGAGACCGTGGCGGACCTCGACGTTCTGGGGGGACAGCCGGAAGTCCCGCGTGGTGATGGAGACGTTGAGGTTCGGGCGCCGCGTCGTCTGTGAGCTGTTGCAGCCGGTGGCGGTCAGGGCCGTCAGGATGGTCAGGACGAGGAGGAGTCGGCGCATGCCAGCGGCTCATTGTTCCGTATGCTCTCCGCGGTCATGAGGCCCCGCCTGCTCCTGCCGCTGATCCTGGTGGTCGCCGCCCTCGCGGCGGCGGGCTGCGGGGGCACGAAGCTCGCGGTCGCCAAGAGCGATCCGCTCTACGAGGGCGCGAAGATCTTCAACCAGCGCTGCGGTGGCTGCCACACCTATGACTCGGCGTCCACCGAGGGCTCCTCGGTGAAGGTCAACAGCCGCGAGTACAAGGATGGGCCGAACTTCAACGTGCGTAAGGAGCAGTACCCCGACGTGCTCTACGCGATCGAGAACGGCGGCTTCTCGTCGGGGCCGATGCCGCAGAACGTCGTCGTGGGCGAGCAGGCCAAGGTCGTTGCCTGCTTCGTGGCCGCCTTCTCGGGCAAGGACGCCAAGCAGACGCCCAGCCCGGGCGGGGCCACGTCGACGCCCAAGTCCGGCGACTGCCGGCCCCAGCTCGCGCAGAAGTAGCCTCCGCGTCCGATGCTGGACGTGAGGACGATCCGTCGTGATCCCGAGCCCGTGCTCGCCGCCCTCGCCCGCCGCGGCGACGGCTCGGACGGGCGCCTGCGCGGCGTGCTCGAGCTCGACCGCCGCCGCCGCGACCTGCTGCCCGAGACCGAGGCGCTGCGCGCGCAGCAGAACGAGGCCGGCGGCGCCATCGCCGCGGCGAAGCAGGCCGGCGGGGACGCCGCTGAGGCGATCGCCGGGCTGCAGGCGGTCAAGCGTCGCCGCGACGCGCTCGAGCTCCAGCTGGCGGCGGTCGCGGCCGAGCTCGCCGCCGCGCTGGCCTCGCTGCCCAACCCGCCGGACCCGACGGCGGCCGACGAAGACACCGTCCTGCGCACCGTGGGCGACGCCACAAAGGCCGGCCGCGACCACCTCGACCTCGCCGGCGACATGATCGACATGGAGGCCGGCGCCCAGATGTCCGGCGCGCGCTTCGCCGTGATCAAGGGCGACCTCGTCCTGCTCGAGCTCGCGCTCGTGCGCTGGGCGCTCGAGCTGCTCGGCGGCCACGGCTTCGAGCCGGTGATCCCGCCGGCGCTGGTCCGCGAGCCGGCCCTCTTCGGCTCGGGCTATCTGCCCGACACCGAGCAGCAGATCTACCGCCTCGCCGACGACCCGCTCTTTCTGGCCGGGACCAGCGAGGTCGCGCTCGCGTCGCTGCACGCGGGCCAGATCCTCGACTCCGGCGCGCTGCCGCTGCGCTACGCCGGCTTCTCGCCGTGCTTCCGCCGCGAGGCGGGCGCCGCCGGGCGCGACACGCGCGGCCTCTTTCGCGTCCACCAGTTCGACAAGGTCGAGATGTTCAGCTTCGTCGCGCCCGAGGCGGCGCTCGACGAGCACGAGCGCCTGCTGGCGATCGAGGAGGAGATCATGCAGGCCCTGCGGATCCCCTACCGGGTGGTCAACATCGCGGTCTCAGACCTCGGCGCCTCGGCCGCCAAGAAGTACGACCTCGAGGCCTGGCTGCCCGGACAGGGTCGCTACCGCGAGCTCACGTCGACCTCGAACACCACCGACTTCCAGGCGCGCCGCCTGGACGTCCGGGAGCGCACGGCGTCCGGCGTTCGCCACGTGAACACCCTCAACGGCACCGCCGTGGCGGTCGGGCGGACGATGATCGCGCTGCTCGAGAACGGCCAGGGCGAGGACGGCTCCGTCGTCATCCCCGAGGTGCTCCAGGCGTGGGGCGCGCCGGCGCGGGTACAGGCTCGGCCATGAGCGCCGACGATCCCCCCGAGATCACGTGGGACGAGGACATCGGAGACACGCCTCCCGAGCGCGACGGTGGCGAGGGGACCGAGGTGCCCGACCAGCCGCTCGGCGCGCCGGCCGACCTCGACCCCGAAGACGCCCCGCTGCCCGGGCTCCCGGAGGCCGAGCCGCCCAACAGCGGCTGACCTGTCACGGGCGCTCAGGCCGTCTCGTCTGCAGGGCATGACCGCCAACACCACCACCATCGTCATCGGCGGCGGCCCGGCCGGGCTGCTCGCCGCCGCCCGCCTCGCCCAGGCTGGTGTCGCCGTCACGCTGCTGGAAGCCAAGGCCGGCTTCGGCGGCCGGGCCGCGTCCGAGCACCGCGACGGCTTCGACCTCAACCAGGGCCCGCATGCCCTCTACGCCGGTGGCGCCGGGCTGCGCGAGTTGCGCGCGCTCCGTGTCGACCCGCCGGGCTGGAACCCGGCCGCGCTGCGCACCTCCGTGCTGCTCCGCGGCGGCCGGGCGCGCCGCGTCCCCGCCGGCCCGCGCGCCCTCGGCCAGGTCGGCCGCTGGACGGCCCGGATCATGCGCGGAGCCGACGGCTTGCAGTCGATCAGCGCCGCGGAGTGGATCGGCGCCGAGCTCAGCGACCCCGCCGCCCGCGAGGTCGCCGGCGCGCTCGTCCGGGTCTCGACGTTCGTGGCCGACCACGAGCGCCTGAGCGCGGACGTCGCCGCGGCGCAGGTCCGCCTCGCGGTGTACCCCGGCGTCCGCTACCTGCGCGGCGGCTGGCAGTCGCTGGTCGACGCCCTCGCCGTCCGGGCACGGCAGTGCGGGGCGACCCTGCAGGCCCGCACCGCTGTCCGGGCGCTCGAGGCGCGCGGCGCCGGCTGGACCGTCGTCACCGACGATGGCGAGCACGAGGCCGACGCCGTGATCGTGGCCGCCGGCCGGCCCGAGGCCGTCAACCGGCTGATCGGCGGCCGGGTCGCCGTCCCCGGCCCGCCCGCCGAGGTGAGCGCGCTCGACCTCGGCCTGCGCCGGCTGACGAAGCCCAGCCGCCGCTTCGGCCTCGGCATCGACGAGCCGACCTACAGCTCCGTGCACACCCCGAAGCGCCATCCGGCCGGCGACCTGTTCAGCGTCGCCGCCTACGGGGCGATGCCGCAGGCGGGCCTCGAGGCCGTCGCGGACACGGTCCAGCCGGGCTGGCGCGACGAGCTGTTGATGCGGCGCCACCTGCCTCGGATGGTGGCGGTCTCGGCGATCTCGACGCCGGCGACCGGTGGGCTCGCAGGGCGGCCGGGCGTCGCGGTCCCCGACGCGCCCGGGCTGTTCGTGGCCGGGGACTGGATCGGCGCGCAGGGCTGGCTGTCCGACGCCGCCCTGGCGAGCGCAGCCGAGGCGGCGCGGGCGGTCGTGCGCGCGCCGCGGGCGGTTCCCGCGTGACGCCCGCCGACGAGGTCTTCGCCGCCTGCCGCCGGCGGCTGCTCGGCGTCGCCTACGGGATGCTCGGAGCGGTCGAGGAGGCCGAGGACGTCGTGCAGGACGCGTGGCTGCGCTGGCGCGACGCCGACACTGACGCCGTCCGCAACGCCGAGGCGTTCCTGGTCACCGTTACGACGCGGCTGGCGATCGACCGTCTGCGCTCGGCTCGCGTCCGGCGCGAGACCTACGTCGGCCCGTGGCTGCCCGAGCCGCTTCTCGCCGCCCCCGATGCGCGCGTCGACCCCGCACAGGCCGTCGTCGAGGCGGAGGACCTGAGCCTCGCGCTGCTGGTCGCGATGGAGCGGCTCAATCCCGTGGAGCGGGCGGTGCTGGTGCTGCGCGACGTCTTCGACCTCGAATACGGTGAGATCGCGGATGCGGTCGCAAAGACCCCGGCCAACTGCCGCCAGGTCGCCCGGCGCGCGCGCGAGCGCGTCGGCGAGCCCGTCCGCCGTTTCCCCGTGGCGCCCGAGGAGGAGGAGCGGGTGCTGGCGGCGTTCCTTCAGGCCGCGACGACCGGTGACCTGGAGGGCCTCACCGCGGTGCTCGCGGCCGACGCGATCCTCTACTCCGACGGCGGCGGCGTCGTCCCCTCCGCGCGCAAGCCGATCTACGGCGCGTCGAAGGCCGCCCGCTTTTTGATCGGCGTGCAGCGCAAGATCGACTTCGAGCCGGTGATCTCGTTCGTGCGCGTCAACGGCGATCCGGGCGTGCGCGTCGACGGCCCGGACGGCCTGGTCTCGGTCATGGCGCTGGAGATCGCCGACGGCCTGGTCGCCAACGTCCGGATCGTCAACAACCCGCACAAGCTGGCGCATCTGAGCTGAGCTCGCTCACGATCCCTCCAAACGGTTGCGCATGAGGGCGTCGAGCTGCGCGCCGGTGAGAAACGCGCAGGCCGACAGGTAGAGGTACTCGAAGAGGATGATGACGGTGGCGAGGTTGCCGAAGATGCTCCCGTAATCGGCGATCCTGGTCGCGTAGAACCCGAAGGCGACCGACGTCAGCACCCAGGCGAGCACGACGATCACCGATCCGATGCCCACGTACTGCGCGTCGGGATCGCGCTCCGCGGGGGCGTAGCGCACGAACATCGTCACCGTGGCGAACATCAGCACGATCGCGATCGGCCAGCGCAGGAACCCGATCACGTTGCCGAGCAGCTGGGTGACCGCGAAGGCCGCGAGCAGCAGCAGGCCGGTGCCGATCGCCAGGAGGATCGAGACCGTGTAGCGCTCGCGGAAGCCGCGTTCGCGCCGGCACTCGTAGATGCGGTCGAAGACGCCCATGATCGCCCGCACCGCACCGGACATCTCCCACACAGTGACGACGCCGCCGATCGTGATCCAGAAGCCCTGCTTGGCGGTGAGGACCTTGAGCACCGTCGCGTTGATCACCTGGAACATGGCGATCGAGGTCGAGTCGCGCAGCTGCGGGACGACGTCGCTGGTGTAGTAGCTCTGCAGGCCGAGGAAGCCGAGCAGCCCGAGCGCGAACAGGGTCAGGGGTATCAACGCGAAGAGCACCTGGAAGGCGATCGCGCTGCCGTAGGTGAGGATGTCGTTGCGCTCGTAGCCCTCCAGGACGTCCTTGAGCACGCCGCGCGCGGTGGCGGTCTGCGCCTGAACGCGCAGACGCCGGAGGGTGTGGGCGAAGGAGGCCATCGAGGACCGCGTCTACCCCTGCGGCCTGCATCGGTACCCCGCGCCGCGGACCGGCGTCGATGCGACCCGCCTGGCGGGCCGCATCGAGCCCCGTGCGTCTACCCGCCGCTCACGGGTGCTGCATAGCCGCCGCCGAGGTGACGTCGAAGGTCTTGTCGACGTAGACGATGACCTCGGATCCGTCGGCCTTGCGCACGTGCGCCTCGTAGGGGGAGCCCGTGTCGACGTCGGTCTCGGTGCGCTCGACGGGCCCGCCGGCGATCTTGGCCTCGGCCGCGGCCTTCACCTTGGCGGCGTCGGCCGCCGAGAGCGCCTGCTCCTGCTTGCCGTCGGCGCCGGTGTGGCGGCCGGGAGGCCCGCCGTTGGGGGGCATGCCGTGGCCGTCGGGCGGCGACTGCCGGGTCTGCGCGGACGACGACGACGATGACGACGAGCTCTGCGACGCGGCGTTGGAGATCGCGGCGCCGCCGAGCGCGAGCGCGACACAGGCGCCGGCGTACGCGAGGGTTCGGGTGGATCGGGACATCGGTGCTACCTCCTGGTGGTTGGGGACCCCGGATCCTGCTCGCAGATCCTCAGGGCCACCCGGCAGCCACCTGAGGATCTGCTAGGAGCCGCCGCCGGCGGGGCCGGTGAAGATCCTCGCGGGCCGTAGCATCCGCCTCAGTGCCTTCCCGTCCGCTGCTCGCCCTGCTCGTTCTCGCCGCCCTGGTCGTCCCCGCGTCCGCGTCCGCGCACATCGAGCGCGCGTCCTACTGGCCCGACCCCGCGCCGGACTGCGCGGTCAAGCCGTGCGCCGGCGGCCAGGTGCCAAAGGCGCGCTCCCTCGCCGCGGTCGCGCGCGCCAGACGCACCTACGTCGTCTGTCGCCCGGACTCCCTGCGCCGACTGCGGCGCGCGGTCCGCCGGGCCGTCAAGTCCGGCTACGACGTCCGCCCGACCGACCACCGCTCCTTCAGCGCGAGGGCGGGCCGGCGGCTGCTGCGGGTGAACCGGCGGCTGGCCAGGCGCTGCCGGTTTGGGGCGATCCAGCCGGCGGTGAGCAAGGCGGGCAACAACAGCACGGTGGTCGTGCTGCCCGGCCTCTACACCGAGCCGCGGTCGCGGGCGGCCAGGGCCGACGATCCGGCCTGCGCGAGGTTCCGCCTCCACAACGACAAGGGCGAATCGGGCGCGGTCGGCTACGAGTATCAGGCCAGGTGCCCGAACGACCAGAACCTGATCGCGGTCGTCGGCCGCGCGGTCGGCTCGGGCTCTGACCCCCAGCCGCCGCTCGAGGACCGGCGCGGGATCCCGAACCTCGGGAGATGCCTGCGCTGCAACCTGCAGCTGCTCGGGTCGGGCGTCAGCGCCGACGACGTGGTCGTCGACGCCGGGCGCGTCGCATCGGGGGACAAGGGCCCGCGCGAGGCCGTCAAGGACGTCGGGATCCGTGCCGACCGCGTCGACGGCTTCGTGTTGCGCAACCTCAAGGTCCGCCACGCACGCGAGCACGACATCTACGTGCTCGAGTCCGACGGCTACCGGCTCGACCGCTTCAAGGTCTTCTGGGGCGGCGAGTACGGCGTGCTGACGTTCGTCGAGGATCACGGCGTGATCTCAAACTGCGAGGCCGCCGGCTCCGGTGACTCCGGCCTGTACCCGGGCGCTGGGGCGGAGACCGGCGCGCAGCGCCCAGCGGGCACAGTGTTCCGCTACAGCCAGCGCGTGCACCACTGCGACTCGCATCACAACCTCAGCGGGTATTCGGGCACCGACGGCAACGCCACGCACATCGACCACGACAACTTCTATGACAACGCGCTCGGCTTCACGACCGACGTCTTCACCGCGCCGGGGCATCCCGGCTACCCGCAGGACTCAGACCTCGTGGAGTACAACAACTTCTACGCCAACAACCTCAACCCCTACGCGTCAGACGTCGACGACATCCAGCCGACCGAGCCGCTGCCGGTGGGGTCGGGCATGTGGATCGCGGGCGGCAACGACAACGTCGTGCGCTTCAACCGCTTCTACGACAACTGGCGCCGCGGCGCGATGCTCTTCGCGGTGCCCGACGCGACCGTCTGTGCGCCGCTGATCGGCACGCCCGTGACGGGCTGCAGCCCGGAGAAGCTCTCCACCTCCTACCGCAACCGCTTCTACGGGAACATCATGGGCGTCGCCCCCGACGGCGCCGTCCAGCCCAACGGCCAAGACTTCTGGTGGGACGCGTTCGTCGGCGACACGGGCAACTGCTGGTATGACAACACGGCCGCGCCGGGCGCGAGGATCGTAAGCGCGCCGGCCTCGCTGCCGGCGTGCGACGGCGGACGGAACCCGGGTCAGAGCCTGGGCCTGGGCGACCTGGGCAACGAAGCCGAGCTGGCCAGCTGCTTCGGTGCCGTGTTCAACGGCGACTACAACGCGGACCTCTGCCCGTGGTTCGTGACGCCGCCCAGGCCGGGGTCCGGCGTATCGCGGGCGGGCGCGCAGCGGGGCCTGGTGGCGCACCACGCGACCACGGTCGGGCCGACCGTGCAGGCGGCCGACTGCCGTGCGTGGCGCGCGCTGCGGCCGGCGTCGCGGCGGGCGCTCGTCGAGCAGCTGCGCCTGTTCTTCGGTGCGCGGGTCAGCCACGACTACGGCCGCGGCCAGATCCTGCCGGACGACCGCGCGCTGCGGCTGGTGGCGGGCGCCTGTCGTCCCGGGTACGCGGCCGCCTTCAAGCTCTACAAGCTCTACGGCCGGGCCGCCGCGTTCACGCCCTGAGCTCGCAGCGCCGCTCAGCGTCCTCTCAGCCGGCGCACAGGCACCTCCCGGCCGGCGCATCCGGCCGGGGTCAGGTCCGCTGTGAGCGCCCGATCCCCGCGAGGAGCGGGTCGATCACGGCGGCGGGGTCGCCGGCGTCGCGCAGCAGCGCGAGCTGGCGGCCGGCGGACTGGCGCTGCTGGTCGGTGAGCGGCGCCGCCTGCGCGTACAGCTCGGCCGGAGTCTCCGGGGGCGTGCCGCCGAGCAGCTGCTCGTGCAGGGCGAGCTCGGCGAGCGTGAGCAGCGCCCAGCCGTCCTTCGCCGCCGCGTCCCCCGCGCGCGTGACCGCGAAGCGCACGATCGGCACGAGCTCGCGGGCCCGTTCGAGGTCGGCGTCGTTGGGTCGGAAGCGCTGGCCGCGCAGCCGCAGCAGCGCGACGGCGTTGATGCCCGGATAGAAGTCGCCCGGATCGGTCGTGAACCCCCGCTCGTAGTGCTCGATCGACTCGTCGAGCTGCGCCGGCCCCGGCGGCCGGCCCGCCCGCAGGGCGTCCTCGATCCGGCGCTTGTGGGCGGCGCCCAGCAGCCCGTAGGTCTCGGAGTCGGCGCCGTGAACCGCGAGGATCTGGTTGAGCCGGCCGATCGCCGCGCCCAGGAAGTCGCCGTCCTGCGACCGGATCTCCGCGTTGGCGGCCTGCTGTTGCAGGTGCCGGCGCTCGAACGTCATGTCGGCGTCGGCGAGCGGCACCAGCAGCATGCGGGCAGCGTCGTGATCGCCGATGCCGTTGAGCGCGAGACCGCACTGCTCGAGCAGCGCGGCGCGGGTCGTGTCGGCGAGCCCGGGCGCGTCGCGGGCGCGCCGCGCGGACGCCTGCAGGCCCTCCGGTCGACGCAGGTCGTGGGCCACCGAGATCCCCTCGAGCAGGCGGCTGGTCTCGGACTCGGCCGCCTCATCGAGCGCCGGCAGGACGATGTCCTGCATCTCCGGGCCGACGTTCGCAAAGACGGGGCTGTCGACGCGCTGTCGTCCGACGTCGGCCAGGACCTCACGCAGGCGCTTGATCGCCGCGACCGCGTGCTCGTCGCTGATCCGGCGGGCGGTGCGGTCGTACTGGTGCAGCGGGATGCGCTTGACGTCGAACGGGCTCGTGACCCACTTCGGCCCGATCAGCACGGTTCCCGAGCGGCGCCAGGCGTGACGCAGGCCGACCTCCCACATCACGTTCGCGTTGAGCATCGCGAGGTCGGCGATCACGAGCTTGGAGCGATTGAGGTGGCGCAGCATCGTGTGGTCGATCGCCTCCAGCAGCGCGTCGGTGTCGGCCCGCACCGGGCGATAGCCGGCGTCGATGAGCGCCGGCGTCATGATCCGCGTGTAGGAGAGGTCGGCCTCGTACTGCTTCCACCCGCGCTCGGGGTAGGGCTTCAACCCGAACGGCATCGCGACGAACGCCGGCTCGGACTGCGCGTGCGTGCGCGCGGGATCGACCTTGAGCACGAGCCGGCCGCGCGCCTCGTGGTGGGCGACCATCTCCTCGGTGTGGTCGGTGCCGTCGGCGCTGCGCGGCGCCCACACGGCGAGCACGACGAGCTCCTCCTCGTCCTCGAGCTGGTCCTCCGCGGTCCGGGAGATCCGCTTGGTGACCGCCTGGTAGCTCGCCTCGCCGTCGCCGGCGAGCGCGACCTCCTCCACGGCCACCGAGGGGAGGTCGAGCTGCGTGTCGTACCTGAGCTCCCAGGCGCGGCCCTTGTCGGCGACCGAGCCGGCGCGAAACGCCGCGCGCGTCCCCGCCAGCAGCACCCGCACCGGCAGCTTGGAGCGCGTGGCCGCCTCGATCACGAGCAGGTCCGCGCCGGCGGCGGCGCTCCCGACCACCAGGCGCGGACGCAGCCCCGCCACGACGCGCTCGACCTGCTCGGAGACGAACGGCACGTTGTCCTCGGGAAGGTCTGGCCCGGGCCGCCGCCCTGCGTACACGACGATCATCGTTTGGGAGCGATCCTCGCACACGGTCGTCTCTATCCTTCGCCGCGCTCATGGGAAGCGCAGTCAGGATCGCGGTGGTCGGCGGGGGCTACGGGGCCAAGGTCGCCCTGCCGGTGCTGTCCGAGCTCGACGAGTTCGAGCCGGTCGCGGTGTGGTCGCGCCGGCCGGGTCGCGCCCGGGAGCTGGCCGACGAGGCCGGCGTGGCGCTGGGGACCTCCGACCTCGACGAGCTGCTCGGCACACCGGGCCTCGAGGCCGTGCACGTGGCGTCGCCGGTGACGCTGCACGCCGAGGTGGCCATCGCGGCCGCCCAGCGCGGGCTGCACGTCCTGTGCGAGAAGCCGCTGGCGATCGACCTCGCGCAGGCCCGCCGCGTGGCCGCGGCGGTCGCCGAGGCGGGCGTCGTCGGCGCGGTCAACTATGGCCGCCGGTTTCAGGGCGCGCGCGAGCGCCTGATCGAGCGCGTGCGCGAGGTCGCCGGACCGCCCCGGATGGTCGCGGTCTCGCTGGTCTTCTCCGACCACGCCGAGCCCGACTCGCGGCCGTTTACCTGGGTCCAGGACGCCGAGATGGGTGGCGGCCGGCTGCAGGGCTACGGCGTCCATGACCTCGACCTGCTGCTCGAGGCCTTCGGGGACGTCGAGGCTGTGGCCGCCGCGACCGACGTCGGCGTCTCAGAGCGCGCCGACGCCGACGGCGTCAGGCGCACCGTGACCGCGGAGGACGCCTACGCGATCCTGCTGCGCTTCGCCGGCGGCGGTCTGGCGGTCGTCAGCCTCGTCTCCACCGCGCGCCACAAGCGCGGTGACCTCATCGAGGTCCACGGCGCCGACGGGACGGTCAGGCTCGACGCCGACCGGCGTCTGTGGTGGGGTCGCGCCGGAGAGGAGCTCGAGTGCGAGGGCCCGGTCGAGGCGAGCTCCCGCGATGCCTTCGCGCGCGTCGCGCGCAACTTCTGGTCGTCGATTCGCGAGGGAGCGCCGCCGGATCCGTCGCTCGACGAGGCGCTGCGCGTGCAGGCGATCCTCGACGCCGTGCGCATCGCGCATGCGGAACGGCGGTGGGTCGACGTGCCGAGCTGGCGGGTCTAGTCGATGACGCGGGGCAGCAGCAACGCGCGGCACTCCATCCCGACGGTGCTGTCCAGCGCGCCCAGGTAGGCGGCCGACAGGCCGCGATGCTCGCGCAGGCGCCACAACACCTCGGAGCGGATCCAGGCCGCGTCGCGGGCGCGCTCGATGCTCCAGATGGCCGCGGCGTCGTCGAGCGGCGCGACGGCGTGGTCGAGCTCCTTGATCGCGCCGGTCAGCAGCCACTGCTTCGTCTTGGCTTCAAGGGCGCCCAGGATCGTGTTGACCGCGTCGTAGTCGCCGCGCTGCGGGCAGTCGCCGGTCGGCACGACGTCCAGCGCCTCGCAGGTGGCGACGACGCCGATGGCCAGGTCGTGGCCGATGTGCGCGTTCATTCCCGCCAGCGCGAACTGCAGCGGCGCGAGCCGGCGGTCGTGGCGGGCGGCGAACAACGGCGCCCAGCAACGCGCCGGCCTCGCTCCCCCGTCGGCGGCGTCCAGCGCGTCGAAGTAGCGATTTCCGAAGAAGACGTCGAGCTGCTCGAGAAACGGTGGCGCCTTCGGGCTGCCCGCACGGCAGTAGTCGCGCACCGCGAGCGTGACGTCGAGGTACAGGCGGTTGAACCAGCGCACGCCGTCGTCCGCCGCCAGCCTTCCGTCGAGGCTCTGCAGGCGCGTGACGACCTCGTCGAGCGTGGTGGCGGGCACGGCGCCACAGTAGCCGGATCACGGCCGCCCCGAAGGCTCCGGGCGACCTCCGGTCACCTGTCTGCCGCAGCCTTCAAGCTTCGAGCGCGGCGCGCAGGTAGCGCTCGGGTGCTTCGAGGAAGCCGCGCGTGAGCCGCACGGTCTCCAGGTCGTCATACCCGGTCTCGGCGAGGCCGTCTTTGGTGAGCTCATACACGCGCGCGCCGGGGCAGGCGAGCAGGATCGGTGAATGGGTAGCGACGAGAAACTGCGAGCCGGCTCGCGCGGAGCGCGTGATGATCGCCAGCAGGGCGATGGCGCCGGTGATCGACAGCGCCGCCTCCGGCTCATCGAGCAGGTACAGGCCATCGGGACCGAACCGATTCGCCGCCAGCGCAAGGAACGACTGGCCGTGTGACTGCTCGAGCAGGGGCACGTCGCCGTACAGGGACAGGTCCGGCGCGAACTCTTCGCTGCTGTCGACGAACTGGGCGACGTTGAAAAAGCTCTCGGCGCGAAGGAAGTAGCCATTGCGTGGCTTCCGGCGCGAGAGCACCGGCTCAAGCGCACCCCCAAGGACGGGCCGGCCGACGATCGACCCCTCCCCGAGGCGCTGGAGCTCACCGCCCCGCTCCGCGAAGCCCATCGCCTCGGCGGCCGCCTCGACGATCGTCGACTTGCCGGTCCCGTTGTCGCCGGCGAGCAGCGTCACCGGCAGATCGAGCCGCAACGCCTCGATCGCCTCGATCGCGGGCACCTCAAACGGAAATCCCGCGCCCCAGCGCTCTTCGCAGCGGCGCATCCCCAGGATGTAGGGACCCGCCCCGACCAGTCGCGTATCCCGCCGGCGTCTCATCGTGCAACCGTACTTGCCGACTTTCAGGATGAGCCGGCAGGGAGCACATCGATCAGGGTTCGTATGCCTGGAGAGCCACTGAGGCGCGCGTCGAAGGTGAGCAGGGCCATGTCCAGTCGCTCAGCCAACGCGATGTAGAGCGCGTCGTAGTACGTGACATTGGCACGCAAGGCCCATGCCCGCTCGAGCAGCCCGACATGCCCGGCGCGCCTGATCGGCATGTCACCCAGGTCCGCGAGGGCCGCGACAGCCGTGGTCAAGCCCAGCTCCCCAACCATGACCGCACGGCGGAGCACATGTCCGACCTCCGCATCGACGAGGTGCGGCGCCCACAGCCCCTCGTCGCGCCCCAGCATCTGGTCCCTTGCCTGATCGGCATGTTCCCCTCCCGCCAGGTACT
>JBBQBV010000021.1:0-35189 GCA_038318085.1 Solirubrobacterales bacterium | reverse complement strand
GAAGACCTTGCCCGTCCGCAGGTCGCGGATCCTGCCGGAGCACAGCTTCCCGACGCAGGTGTGGCAGATGCCCATGCGACAGCCGAAGGGCAGGATACCGCCGGCCTGCTCCCCGGCCACGAGGATCGGCTGGGTGCCGTCGCTTTGGACCTCGAGGCCGGAGTCGAGGAACCTGATCGTCCCGCCCGCGCCGTGCTCGGTTTCCTCACCGCCGACGATCGGCTGGAAGCGCTCCATGTGCAGGCGGTGGCGGTCCGCGTACGCCCCCCAGTGGGCGTCGAGCGCCTCGAGCAGCGCGGCCGGCCCGCTGAGGAACGCCTCGCGCTCTGTGAAGTCCGGGCACAGCTCGTCGAGGTCCTCCGGCCCCATGCGCCCCGTCGCGTCCGTGAGCTGCTCGTGCAGGCGAAAGCCGGCGTGGCGGTCGGCGAGCCGGCGCAGCTCCTCGCCGAAGATCACGTCGTCGCGGTGGCGGGCGGAGTGGAGCAGCACGACGTCGTCGAGCGCCTCCCGGCGCGCGAGCGCCCGGATCATGCTCATGATCGGCGTGATGCCGCTGCCGGCGCTGATGAAGAGGAACTTCTCCGGCAGCGGGTCCGGGAGCATGAACGTGCCCTCGACCCCGCCGAGCCGGACGATCGCGCCCGGCCGCACCTGGCGGACCAGGTGGGGGGAGACCTTGCCGGACTCGACGAGCTTCGGGGTGATCGAGATGCAGCCGTCCGAGCGGCCGGGATCGGACGTCAGCGAGTACGCGCGCCAATGGTGTACGCCGTCGACGACCAAGCCGATGCGCAGGTACTGACCCGGTTCGTGGCCGCCCCACTCCCATCCGGGCTTGATCAGGATCGTCGCCGCGTTCTGCGTCTCGCGCTCGACGCGCTCGATGCGGCCGCGCAGCTCCTGCGTCGACCAGAGCGGGTTGATCAGCTCTAAGTAGTCGTCCGGGAGCAGCGGGGTGAACAGCGAACGGACGCCGCGGAGCGCTTTGATGCGCCAGGCCGGGACGTTCGGTGTCGCGCCTCGCTCAGCCATGTGTCAGGCAGCGTACTGAGAACGGTCGTCAACCATGCATTCTCACCGTAGCGCGTCGGCGCTACCGGAGCTTGCGCTCGCGATCGGCGGCCGCGAGCTTGAGCCGGGTCCCACCGAAGCGCCTGCGCAGCGGCTCGGGCAGGGCGCGGACGGCCGGCCCACCGAGCCGCCGCAGGATCCCGCGCTCGCGGCCGGCGTCGCTTTGGCGGGGCAGGATCTCGACCGTCTCGAGAATGAAGTCGCGCGGGTGGTAGAGCTGCTCCATCCGCGGCACCGGTCCGCGGACCTCCAGGCCGAGCTCGGGGAACGCCTGGAAGCGCTGTTTGATCTCCCGGCCGCTGGTGAGCGGCGCGCCGCGGTCGTTGAGCTCCTCGAGGACGGCCGCGTCCTCCATCGAGTACCCCAGGAAGGCGGGCATGCGGCCCAGGCGGTTGTTGAGCGCGAGGCGGATCGGCGAGTCCAGCGTCCGCTTCCAGCGGTCGATGCGCGAGACGTCGAGGGGATCGCTGACGCGGTTGCGGCCCTCCACGATCTCCTTGCCGCCGCGCCCGCTCTGCACGGTGTGGTGCGCGAGCACCTTGTCCGACCACGGCTCGCCGAGCCAGTGCAGCAGCTCGCGCAGGATGGGCTCGGGGTCGAGCAGGAGCTCCTCGTAGCGCAGCAGCACCGTACGGGCGGGGTAGCGAGCCGCCTGGCGCAGCAGCTCTCGGGTGTAACCGTCGAAGTGGCTCAGCGCGCGGCTGAGGCCGTAACGCCAGCGGGTCATGTTCGAGGCGATCGAGCCGCCGGGGTGACGGACGATGGCGACGAACACGGCGTCCGGGAACAGGCGGGCCATCGCGTCGATGTGCCAGACGTGCAGCGGCGTCTTCTCCCCCCACCGTCGCTTGCCGTGCGTCTCGGCGTAGCGCATGAAAAGGCGGTTGTAGAAGGCGCGCATCTCGGCGTCGAGCTCCTCGTCGGTCCAGCCGAGGCGCGTGGCCCAGTTGCGTCCCGTCCACTTGAACGGGATGAAGCGATGGGCCTTGTAGGCCCGCATGAACCCGGTCTCCGGCGGGATCGCGATGCTGTCGTGGCTGTCGAGCACAAGGCGCAGCAGCGTCGTGCCCGAGCCCATCGCCCCAATGATGAAGATCGGCCCCCGCCCGGGTGCCGGCGCCAGCTCGCTCATCCGGCGCGCCAGTGCGCCACAAAGGCAGAGAGCGTCTCGCCGACCGCGTCCACGCTGCGCCTGGAGAGCCTGTCGAGGCCGTCGGAGAGCGAGTGGCCCGGATAGCTCCAGTCGATCAGGTCGACGGCCGGGATCCCAGCGCGCAAAAACGGCGTGTGGTCATCGGTGATGGCGACGTCGTCGCGGTCGGGGAACACGCGCTCGACGCCGGCGCGGGCGGCGGCGGCGCGGACCTGCGTCCACAGCTCCGGGGTGGAGCTGACCTCCTTCGGGAGCCGCAGGCCCTTGCCGGCGACGTAGTCGAGCAGGACCATCGCTCCGACCGTCTTGGCGCGCGCGTCGACGTAGGCACGCGAGCCGCGCAGGCCCACGGAGTAGAAGTCCGTCGCCTCCTCCGGCAGGCCCGCGGCCGGCTCCTCGCCGTCGAAGAGCACGAAGCGCAGCTCCGGCGCCCCGGGGGGGCGCGGGCGCCGCGCAGCCTCGCGGGCCAGCTCGACCACGATGGCCGTGCCCGCGGCGCCGTTGTTGGCGCCCACGAAGCCCTTCGGCTTGACGAGCGTGTCGTAGTGCGCGCCGATGACCAGCGCCGGGCGGCGGCCCTTGACGACCGACACGACGTTGCGCAGGCCGCGCTGCCCGGGGATCCGCTCGAGGCGCCCCTCTGGCATCCGGTCGCGCAGCACGACCGCGAGGCGGCGCAGCTGCGCAGACCCCGCCGGCCGCTGGCCCACGGCGACCTGGCGCCTGATCAGCGCCCACGCAGCGTGGGCGTCGAAGCGACCCGCGTGCGCGGCCGGCGGCGCACGCGCCGCCGGGGCCTCGCCGCCGCACGCCGGCGCGCCGAACGCCAACGCGAGCAGGCAGGCGGTCAGCAGGAGCTCGGACATCCCTGCATCATGACCGCTGTCCGTGCGGCGCGTCCGGATCGTTCGGCGGCAGCGTTCACGTTCGGTTGGCCCCGGAAAACACGCGCGATCGCTAGAATCCAACCCCTATGCGCTCCTCGGGGTGCAGCCGACCCCAGGGAGACCATGATCGACACCGCCGTACCGACAAGCGCTGAGCCGCCACGCCTGGAGTGGAAGGTGCAGATCGCCCCATACGCCCGGTCCGATGTGCGGCGGAGCCTGATCGACCTGGCGACGTCGGTCTTGCCGTATCTCGCCCTGGCCGTGGCGCTGGTGCTGATGCTGCGCGCGGATGTGTCGATCTGGCTCGTGCTCGCGCTCTCGGTGCCCACCGCCGGCTTTTTGCTGCGGACCTTCATCGTCTTTCACGACTGCACCCACGGCTCGTTCATGCCGACCAAGCGGTGGAACCACATCATCGGCGCGATCACCGGCGTGATGGTCTTCACCCCGTTTCAGACCTGGCGCCACGAGCACGCCGTCCACCACGCCACCGCCGGCGACCTGGATCGGCGCGGCGTCGGCGACGTCCCGACGATCACCGTCGAGGAGTACCTCGCCTTCGGCTTGCCGATGCGCATCGGCTACCGGCTCTTCCGCAACCCGCTGATCATGTTCGGGCTGGGCTGGCTCTGGGGCCTGGTCATCCAGCCGCGGCTGACGGGGAAGTCCACGCGCCCCCGCCTGCGGCGCTCCGTCTACGCCACCAACACCGTGCTCGCCGCGCTCGTCACCGGGCTCGTGCTGCTGATCGGCTGGGAGGACCTGCTGATCGTCCAGGGCACGACCGCCTTTATCGCCGGGTCCGCCGGAGTGTTCCTGTTCTACGTCCAGCACTCCTTCGAGGACACGTACTGGGCGAGCGGCGAGAGCTGGACCTACGCGGACGCCGCGCTGCGCGGCAGCTCCTACCTCAAGCTGCCCAAGGTGTTTCAGTACTTCACCGGCAACATCGGCCTGCACCACGTGCACCACCTGAGCGCGCGGGTGCCCAACTACACGCTGCAGGCGGCCCACGACGGGATGCCGATCTTCCGCGACGTGCCGGTGCTGAGCTTCTGGGACGGCCTGAAGGCCTCGCGGCTGAAGGTCTGGTCCGCGCGGGACGGGCGCCTGCTGACGTGGGGCGAGGTGCGCGCGCTGCAGCGGGCGGTGCCGGCCACGGCCCGCGCCACGTCGTCGTAGGAGCTGCAGCGCGCATCAAGTCGTGACGGTTCGGTGCCGATAGCGCCGTTAGGTACCCAGAGCCCCCTTCGACATTAAGGACCCATCCATGTCCGGCCTCCCCCGCCGAACCGTGACCGTCGCCGCGACGATGGCGACACTCGGCCTTGCGCAACTCGCGTCGGCCGCTCCCGCCGGTGCAGAGACCTGCATCCCGGCCGCTCTGGGCCTGCCGCCGATCTGCGTGCCGGACATCCCGGGCGTGCCGGCCCTCCCAGTGCCGCTCACCGCCCAACAGATCACGGATGCGCTGGCGCTGGCCAACGGCCTCACGCCGGCCCAGGCGGCCCAGCTGCTGCCCGCGGTCCAGGCCGCGCTGGCCTCCCCCGACCCTGTCGGCGGCGTGGCCGCGATCGCTGCCCAGCTCGCCAGCGGCGCCGCCGGCGCTACCGGCGCCGCCACGGGAGCCGGCGGGACCGGCACCGGCACCGGCTCGGCTGGGACCGGCACCGGCACCGGCGCGACCACGCCCGGGGGCACGAAGCCCGCCGGGACGGGCGCCGCGCCCGCCTCGAAGGCGTTCCGCGCGTCCATCACGGCCCTCAAGCTCGCCCGCAACCGGCGCAGCGTCAAGGTCTCCGTGCAGTGCCCGACGACGGCGCCCGGCTGCGTCGTCGGCCTCGCCGGGAAGGTCGGAAGCCGCAGCGCCTTCAAGGCGCGCGTCGTCGGGCTCGCCCCCGGGAAGGGCCTGACCAAGAAGATCACGCTGTCCCACGCCGCCGCCAAGCGGCTGCGCTCGGCCAAGGGCGGCAAGCTCAAGCTCACCGCCGCGACGGTCGGCTCGTCGCTGAGCCCGACCTCCAAGACGGTCAAGGCGAAGGCCAAGCGGTCACACCCACGCTGATCGGCGATCATCCGCGCCGTGCGCACCTGGGTGCACGGCGCGGATGAGGCCGGCTTCGGTCTCGAGAACCTGCCCTACGGCGTGGTGCGCCGGGCGGGGGCACCGCCGCGCCCGGCGGTCCGGGTCGGGGACTTCGCGCTCGAGCTCGGGGTCCTCGGCGACGACGTCTTCGGCGCGTCGGACCTCAATCCGTTCCTCGCCCGCGGCCCGACCGTCTGGGCGGACGTCCGCCGCCGCCTCCTCGGGCTGCTCACCGATCGCGCCGCCGCCGAGCCGGCGCTCACGCCGCTCTCCGAGCTCCAGGTGCTACTGCCTGTCGAGGTCGGGGACTTCGTCGACTTCTACGCCTCCCTCGAGCACGCGACCAACGTCGGCCGCATCTTCCGGCCCGACCGCGACCCGCTGCCCGCCAACTGGCGCCACCTGCCGGCGGGCTACCACGGTCGCGCGGGCACGGTCGTCGTCAGTGGCACGCCCGTTCGGCGTCCGCGCGGGCTGCGCGGGCCGGGTGACTTCGGCGCCGAGCGCAAGCTCGACTTCGAGCTCGAGCTGGGTGTCGTCACCGGCACGCGGGCGATCTTCGGCGTCGTGCTGCTCAACGACTGGAGCGCCCGCGAGATCCAGCGCTTCGAGTACCAGCCGCTCGGGCCGTTCGCGGGCAAGTCGTTCGCGACCTCGATCTCCCCATGGATCGTGCCTCTGGAGACGCTGCGGCGCGTGTCGGGCCCCGAGCAGGACCCGCGGCCCGCGGAGTACCTGCGCTTCGACGAGCCGTGGGCGCTCGACGTGGACCTCGAGGTGGCGGTGGTTCCCGCGGGATCCGCGCAGGAGCGCGTGCTGGCCCGCACGAACGCCCGCGGCCTGTACTGGAGCGTCGCGCAGATGCTCGCGCACGCGACCGTCAACGGCGCGACGCTGCGGGCCGGCGACCTGCTCGGCACCGGCACGATCTCCGGCTCCGGGCCGCAGGCCCAGGGCTGCCTGCTCGAGCTGACGTGCGACGCGCGCTACCTCGAGGACGGCGACGAGGTGATCATGCGCGGCCGGTCCGGCGCGGTCTCCCTCGGCGAGGTGCGCGGCACGATCCTGGGATGCACCGCCCCACTCGCCCCTTCATGTTAAGGCTTCCTTCAGTGATGGGTAAGGTCTCCTTATGTCCGACACCTTGTCGTCCCAGATCTCCCGCGACGCGAGCGGGCGGTTCACGCTCAGCTTCCCGGAGAGCGAGGGCGATCAGGTCGACCAGGACGAGGAGCGCTGCGAGGTCACCTTCGAGGGCGAGACGCGGGAGCTGCGCTTTCACGACTACGCCGAGATCTACGCCATCCCGGGCCTGTACGAGCAGCTCTTCTACGAGGAGCTCGAGTGCGCGTCTCCGCGCGTCGTGTGCGAGGCCCTCGGTCGTGAGCTCGCAGCGCGTGGCCGTGCGCCGGAGACGCTGCGCGTGCTCGACGTGGGCGCCGGCAACGGCATGGTCGGGGAGCGGCTGCGCGAGCTCGGCGCGTCCGTGGTCGTCGGCGCCGACATCCTGCCGGAGGCCGCGGCGGCCGCCCGGCGCGACCGTCCGGACGTCTACGACGACTATCTGGTCGCCGACCTGACAGACCTCGACGCCGAGGAGTCCGACCGCCTGTCCGACCCCGACTTCAACTGCCTCGTGACCGTCGCCGCGCTCGGCTTCGGCGACATCCCGCCGGAGGCGTTCACCGTCGCGTTCAACCACGTCCGCCCGGGGGCGCTCGTGGCGCTGACGATCAAGGAGGACTTCCTCGGCGACGGCGACGGCAGCGGCTTCTCGCGCCTTGTCGAGCAGGCGCTCGCCGACGGCGCTTTGAAGGTCCTGGCCCGCCGGCGCTACCGGCACCGGCTGTCCATGACCGGCGAGCCGCTGCACTACGTGGCCGTCGTGGCGGAGAAGGCGCGCGATCTCTAGGAGCGCCGGTCTCATGTGTGGCGGTCCCGCTGAGGGACGCAGGGGCGCCGTGACCGCCATCATCCGCAGTTGGCCCGTTGGTATGTGTGATTTGCATCTATTGCGGTCGACCGACGCCTCCGTATAGCTTGCGCAGCGTGCCGGCCCCGTCGGGGGGAGGGCGATCATGGGGATGGTGCGCTGATGGCGTGGGCTGCGAGGGGTGGGCGCCGTGCTTCCCACCGGCGGAGGGCTGTCCTGGCCGCGTCGACGTGTGCCATGGTGTGGTTCTTGGTCCTGGCCGGAACGGTCTCCGCGGGCAGCGGCTCACCCGCGCTGACGGCGTCGGGTCCGCCGGCGTCGCTGATGGAGTTTCCGTTGCCCAATCCCGGCACCGACATCGCTGACCTCGCCGCGGGCCCTGACGGGAATATGTGGGCGCCATATAGCTTGGCCAGCACGATCGCCCGGATCACGCCGGCGGGCAGCATCAGCGAGCTCCCGCTGCCGTCGTTTCTCATCTGTCCGGCGATCACCGCCGGATCCGACGGGAACCTGTGGAACCTGGACGGGTGCAACAACACGGTCGACCGCATCACTCCCGATGGCGCCACCATCACCTCCTTCCCCATCCCGGGGGCCCCCGCCAGCGCGCACGACATCACCCTGGGACCCGACGGCAACGTGTGGTTCACCCAGAACCAGACCGGTCTGGTGGGGTTTGTGACACCCGCGGGCGCGGTCACGCAGTTCGACCCGCCTGGCAACAGCGGTCCGGAGGGCATCACGGCTGGGCCTGACGGCAACCTGTGGTTCACAGACCAGTCAAAGAACACGGTCGACCGGATCACGCCGAGCGGGGCCATCACGGAGTTCAAGGCCCCCCCGGCCGCCATTGGTGGGCCGTACAGCATCGCCGCCGGCGGCGACGGCAACCTGTGGTACACGAGACCCGACGTCGGAGTGATCGGCCGGGTCACGCCGGGCGGCGTGTTCACCGAGTTCTATCTGCCGGCCGGGACGCATCCGTTCGAGATCGCCGCTGCCCCGGACGGCAATCTGTGGTTCGCCGACGGGATCAACAATCAGATCGGTCGGATCACGACCGACGGGGTGGTGGGGCTGTTCACGCTGGCCACACCGTTCACGTTCAGCTATCCGCGCAACCTCGTGACGGGTCCTGACGGTCGGTTGTGGTTCACCATGCAGTCGCCCACTCGCGTGGGGGCTTTTGCGCCGTTCGCGCCGGCGCCGAGCCGGCCTGACGTGCGGTCGGTGGCGCCGCGGTCTGGTGCGGCGAGTGGGGGGACGACGGTGTTGATCACCGGCTATCAGGTCGGCAGCGCGACCCAGGTGCTGTTCGGGGATACGCCCGCCACGAGCTTTACCGTCCTGGGTCCGGGCCAGGTGTCGGCGGTGGCGCCGGCGCACGCGGTCGGTCAGGCGAACATCACCGTGGTCACTGCGGCGGGAAGGACGGCGGTCACGGCGGCGTCGGCGTTCTTTTATCCGTCGCCGCAGTGCGGCCGGGTTATCACGCACACCACGACGCTCGATGGCGACGTCGGCCCGTGTTATGACGATGGGGTCGTGATCGGCGCCGACGACGTCACGCTTGACCTCGGCGGGCATCGCGTCTTCGGGTTCCCGCAGCCCTCGGGCGGCAGTGCGGCCGGCGTCCGTCTGTCCGGGCGCACGGGTGTGACGGTCACGCACGGCACGGTGTCGGGCTTTGACGCCGGCGTGGTGATCAGCGGCGGCTCAAAGAACACGCTGACCGGCCTCGCGGTCCGCAAGAACGTCGGCCCCGACGACTTCAACACCGAGCTGGGCGACGGCATCTTTATCGAGGACTCCTCGCACAACCAGGTCGTCGCCAACACCCTCAACCACAACGGGATCTTTGACGGCATCGGCATCTTCGGCGCCCACGCCAACGCCAACCGCGTCGAGCACAACCTCATCACCGGGACCGTGGGGCCGTCAGACGGCGG
Source organism: Solirubrobacterales bacterium (assembly GCA_038318085.1). Taxonomy (GTDB): domain Bacteria; phylum Actinomycetota; class Thermoleophilia; order Solirubrobacterales; family Solirubrobacteraceae; genus DATLGB01. Next base: position 26,104 of record JBBQBV010000021.1, on the reverse strand, counting down.
GCCGGCGGGGCAGGGCATCATCGTCAACGGCGCCACCGGCAGGGGTGCGGCGACGTGGCTGTCCTCGACGCGCGTGATGCACAACGTCGTGCGTGACAACGCGTCGGCGGGGATCGCGAACATCAACCACCGCAAGGGCATGATCGTCGACAACACCGTCACGGGCAATGGGCGCACCAATTCGGTCGGCAACGGCATCGGCATCTCGGTCGGACCCAACTGGGACCCCGCCCTGCCGGTGGGGATGGTCGTGCAAGGCAACGAGGTCCACGAAAACGGCGTCGACGGCATCCGCATCGCCCAGACCCCCTGCCCGGCCGCTGAGTGTCAGATCGCGGGCGACAACGAGATCGTCGACAACGACGCCGCCGACAACAACACCAACCCGGCCGTCAACACGTACGAGGGCTCACCGCCGGCCTTTGACCTGCACGACCAAAACGCCGACTGCGACCACAACACCTGGTCACACAACACCTGGGGCAGCGCCGGCTACACGCCCGCCTGCACCGCCACCGGCGGCAGCGGACCAGCCGTCACCGCCAACACCGCACGCCGCCCCACCCACGCACGCCGCCCCCACGCCCGCGCGTGGAAACGACACGCCAAGGCCTGGAGACGACTACTCAACTACGGACGCCGATAGACGGCCGACCCTCGGCTGGCACCTCCCCCACAGGACACGAACGCAAGGGCCGCGCCAGGGTGGATGATGCGGCCCGCCGCGCCCATCCACCGGGGGGGGCGAGGAGGTCCACCCCGCGCACTAGGGTCGCCGGAATGGTCGAGGGGACCCCCGGCACGCGCTTGGAGGCGGAGGTCCTCGTCGGGCGCGTGCGGTTCGCCGCCGCCGACACCGGCTTCGCCGTCGTGGAGGCCGAGCGCGACGGCGACGAGCTGATACTGATCGGGCTGCTCAGCCACCTCGAGGCGGGTGAGCGGGTGGCGATCGCCGGCGTCTGGCAGGACGACCGGCGCTTCGGGATGCAGGTGAAGGTCGATCGCGCCGAGCCGCTCTCGCCCACCGACCCGCGCGGCCTGGCCTTCTACCTGAAGCGGGTGAAGGGCATCGGGCCGGCGCGCGCCGCGCGGTTGCTCGCCAGGCACGGCGCCGAGGTGCTCGCCGCCATCGACGCCGATCCGCGGGGCGCCTTCAAGGCCGCCGGTCTCGGGGCGGATCAGGCAAGGGACGCGGCGCGGTCGTGGGACGCGCTGCGCTCCACGCGGGCCCTGCACCTGCTGCTCGCGCCCCACGGGCTCTCCTGGCTGGTGGCGCGCATCGACCGCCACTACGGCCCGAGCGCGCACCGCGTCGTGCGCGAGGAGCCCTACGAGCTCACGAGCGTGTTCGGCGTCGGATTCCCGACCGCCGACCGCATCGCGCGCGCGGCCGGGGTCGCTCCGGACAGCCCGGCGCGCTCGACGGCCGCGCTGGCGCATGTGCTCGGCGAGGCCGAGCGCGACGGGTCGACGTGCCTGCCGATCGAGGTGGCGCTGCGCCGCACGGCCGACCTGCTGGCCGGCCCGGCGCCGTCCCCCGAGCAGCTCGAGGATCTCGTCGCGCGCGGGCGACTCGTGCTCGAGGACGGCTACGCCTACCGCCCGCCGACCGCGGCGCTCGAGCGCGAGCTCGCCCGCCGCGTCCACGAGCTGGTCACGGGCGAGGCCGCCCTCAGCCCGCCCGCCCCGGCCGGCAGGGAAGAGCTCGAGCCCGCCCCCGCGCAATGGGAGGCGGTCGTCAACGCGTTCGCGCACCGCTTCTCGATCGTCACGGGCGGTCCGGGCACGGGCAAGACCGCCACCATCCGCCTGATCTGCGCGGCGGCGCGCGCGCAGGAGGCGCCTGTCCTGCTCGTCGCCCCGACCGGCCGCGCCGCGCGGCGGGTGTCGGAGGCGACGGGGCTGGACGCCTCGACGGTGCATTCCGCGCTCGGCTGGATCCCCGGGGAGGGCCCGCAGCGTGATGCCGACGACCCGCTGCGCGGCGCCCTGCTCGTCGTCGACGAGACGTCGATGGCGAACCTCGAGCTGCTCGTCACGCTGCTGCGCGCGGTCGGCCCCCGCATGCACGTGGTCCTGGTCGGGGACGCCGACCAGCTCGCGCCCGTCGGAGCCGGCAAGCCGTTCGCCGAGCTGGTGGGCGCGCGGATCGTGCCGACGGCGATGCTCACCCACATCTTCCGCCAGGCCGCCGGCTCGATGATCGTGCGCGGTGCGCACGAGGTGCGCCAGGGCCGGCCGCCGTCGTTCGCCGCCGCCGAAGGCGTGCAGCGCGATCTTTTCTTCATCGAGCGCGAGGACCCCCGCGAGGCGCTCGACGAGATCGTCTCGCTGGTGTCCGAGCGGCTGCCGGCGCACTACGGCGTCGACCCCGTCGCCGACGTCCAGGTCTTCGCGCCGGTCTACCGCGGGCCGCTCGGGATCGACGCGCTCAACGCGCGCCTGCGCGACGCGCTGAACCCCGACGGCGCGCCGGTCCTCGGAGGGCGGCTGCGCCACGGCGACAAGCTCATGCTCTCCGGGCGCAACCTGCACGACCTCGGCCTGATGAACGGCACGGTGCTGCGGCTGCTCGGCACGCGCGAGGACCTCGTGACCGTCGAGGCCGAGGGGACCGTCGTGGAGCTGCCCGAGGAGGAGGCAAGCAGCCTGCAGCTCGCCTACGCCTGCTCGATCCACAAGGGCCAGGGCATCGAGCTCCCCGTCGCCATCGTCGTCGCCCACCCCGCCGCCGGCGCGTACTTCCTGCGCCGGGAGATGCTCTACACGGCCATGACCCGTGCGCGCCGGGCGACGATCATCGTCGGGCGCCGGGACATCGTCGCGGCGGCAGCCGCCCGTGCCGACACGAGCGGCCGCTGCTCGCGCCTGGTCGAGCGCCTCGCGGCGCGGCCGGGGTCCTAGGGCGCGGCGGTGAACGCGTCGCCGCCCAGCCGCGCGTCGAAGCCGCCCGCCGCGTTGGCGGCGAGCGCGGCGAGCGCGTCGCCAACCGCAACGATCGACGCTCCGCCGGGCATCGGTGAAAGGTAATGTGGCTCGGAAGGTGTCGATCCTCGACGACGTCGACCCGCAGGAGACCCGCGAGTGGCTCGAGGCGCTCGACGACGTCCTGCGCAACGACGGGCCGGAGCGCGCGGTCGGGCTGATCAGCGAGCTGCTCAGCCGGGCGCGCCGCCGCGGCATCCCGCTCGAGATCGGCCTCAACACGGCGTACGTGAACTCGATCCCGGTCGAGCGCGAGGAGGCCCACCCGGGCGACCTCGACCTCGAGCACCACATCCGCGCGATCATCCGCTGGAACGCGATCGCGCTCGTGCTCAACGCCAACAAGGAGTCCTCCGAGCTCGGCGGCCACGTCGCCAGCTACCAGTCGGCGGCCACCCTGTACGAGGTCGGCTTCAACCACTTCTGGAACGCCCCGAGCGACCGTCACGGCGGCGACCTCGTCTATCTGCAGGGCCATTCGTCTCCGGGCTTTTATGCGCGCGCGTTCCTGGAGGGCCGCCTGACCGAGGAGCAGATGCGCGGCTTCCGTCAGGAGGTCTCCGGCGAGCGCGGGATGTCGAGCTATCCGCACCCGTGGCTGATGCCGGACTTCTGGCAGTTCCCGACCGTCTCGATGGGGCTCGGCTCGCTGATGGCGATCTACCAGGCGCGCTTCATGAAGTACCTCCAGGGCCGCAACGTCGCCGAGACCGCCGGGCGCAAGGTGTGGTGCTTCTTGGGTGACGGCGAGACCGACGAGCCGGAGTCGCTCGGCGCGATCTCGGTCGCCGGCCGCGAGCGTCTGGACAACCTCATCTTCGTCGTCAACTGCAACCTGCAGCGCCTCGACGGCCCGGTGCGCGGCAACGGGAAGATCATCCAGGAGCTCGAGCGCGACTTCCGCGGCGCGGGCTGGAACGTGATCAAGGTCATCTGGGGCGGTCGCTGGGATCCGCTGCTCGCCGCCGACGACCGGGGCCGGCTCGTGCAGCGCATGGAGGAGGCCGTCGACGGCGACTACCAGACATACAAGTCGCGCAACGGCGCCTTCGTGCGCGAGCACTTCTTCGGGGCGTCGCCGGAGCTGCTTGAGATGGTCGAGCACATGAGCGACGACGAGGTCTGGCAGCTCAACCGCGGCGGCCACGACGCCCAGAAGGTCTACGCCGCGTACGCCGCGGCGGTCAAGCACACCGGCCAGCCGACCGTGATCCTCGCCAAGACGATCAAGGGCTACGGGATGGGCGCCTCCGGCGAGGGCCAGAACATCGCCCACCAGGCCAAGAAGATGTCCGAGGAGGCCCTGCTGGCCTTCCGCGACCGCTTCGGGCTCGAGCTGACCGACGAGCAGGTCCACAACACGGAGTTCTTCAAGCCGGCCGAGGACTCGCGCGAGATCGTCTACCTGCGCGAGCGCCGCGAGGCGCTCGGCGGCGGGCTGCCGAGCCGTCGCACGCGGGCCGAGGCGCTCGTCGTCCCCGGCCTCGAGGTCTTTCAGGCCCAGCTCGAGGGAACCGGCGAGCGGGAGGTCTCCACGACGATGGCCTTCGTGCGGATGCTCTCGGCGCTGCTGCGCGACGAGCACCTCGGCCCGCGCGTCGTGCCGATCGTCCCCGACGAGTCGCGCACCTTCGGGATGGAGGGGATGTTCCGCCAGCTCGGCATCTTCAGCCAGGTCGGCCAGCTCTACCAGCCGCAGGACCGCGACCAGCTCATGTACTACCGCGAGGACACCTCCGGCCAGATCCTGCAGGAGGGGATCAACGAGCCGGGCGCCTTCTCCTCGTGGCTGGCGGCGGCAACGTCGTACTCCAACCACGCGCTGCAGATGGTGCCGTTTTACATCTACTACTCGATGTTCGGCTTTCAGCGGGTGGGCGACCTCGCGTGGGCGGCGGGCGACAGCCGCGCGCGCGGCTTTTTGCTCGGCGGCACCGCCGGCCGCACCACGCTCAACGGCGAGGGCCTGCAGCACGAGGACGGCCACAGCCATCTGCTCTCCTCGGTCATCCCCAACTGCATCTCCTATGACCCGACCTTCAACTACGAGCTCGCGGTCATCATCCACGACGGCCTGCGGCGCATGTACGCCGAGCAAGAGGACGTCTTCTATTACATCACCGTGATGAACGAGAACTACCCGCACCCGGCGATGCCCGAGGGCGTGCAGGAGGGCATCCTGCGCGGGCTGTACCTGCTCCGCGAGAGCGGGGAGGCGCGCGTGCAGCTGATGGGGTCGGGCACGATCCTGCGCGAGGTGATCGCCGGCGCGGACCTGCTCGCCGAGGACTTCGCCATCGCGGCGGACGTGTGGAGCGCGCCGAGCTTCACCGAGCTGCGGCGCGATGCCATGGAGGTCGAGCGCGTCAACCGGCTGCACCCGGGCGACACGCCGCAACGCAGCTGGGTCCAGGCGCAGCTCGACGGCCGCCAGGGGCCGATCGTCGCCTCGACGGACTACATCCGCGCCTTCCCGGACCAGATCCGGCCCTACGTGGATCGCGCGATGGTCTCACTCGGCACCGACGGCTTCGGCCGCTCGGACTACCGCCGGACGTTGCGCGCGTTCTTTGAGGTCGACCGCCACCACGTCGTCGTCGCCGCGCTGCGCGCGCTCGGTGAGGACGGCAAGGCGGCCGAGGCCATCGAGCGCTACGGGATCGACGCCGACGCGGAGGCGCCATGGCGGAGGTAGTCGAGGTCACCGTCCCCGACATCGGGGACTTCGCCGACGTCCCGGTGATCGAGGTGCTGGTCAAGCCCGGTCAGACCGTGCAGGAGGAGGACCCGCTCGTCGCGCTGGAGTCCGACAAGGCGACGATGGAGGTGCCGTCGCCGCGCGCGGGGGTGATCAAGGAGCTCCGGGTGGCCGTGGGCGACACCGTGTCCGAGGGCGCGGTCGTGCTGACCATGGAGCCCGCCCAGGCCGACGGCGGCGGCTCGGCCGCGCAGGACCAGGCGCCGAGCGAGCAGCCGCCCACCCCGGCGCCCCCGGCGGCTGCACAGGAGCCCGTGCTGATCGACGACGGCGACGGCCCGTACGCGAGCCCTGCCGCGCGGCGCCGCGCGCGCGAGAAGGGCATCGACCTGACCACGATCCGTGGCTCGGGCCGGGCCGGGCGCATCACCGTCGACGACCTCGAAGGCAGCGCGTCGGCGGCGCCCGCCCCGGCGCCCGCCGCCCTCGCCGGCGCCACGGAGCGCGTTGCCCTTTCCCGCGTGAAGCAGATCTCCGGCCCGCGGCTCACCGAGGCGTGGCAGACGATCCCGCACGTCACCCAGCACGACGAGGCCGACATCACCGAGCTCGAGGCGTTCCGCAAGCGCGTCAACGCCTCACAGGACGTCAAGGTCACGATGGTCGCCCTGCTGATGAAGGCGTGCGTCGCCTCGCTGCAGGCCCACCCCGAGGTCAACTCCTCACTCGATACCCAAGGCGCTTCGGGCTCGGGCACAGGCGGCGACCACCTGGTGCTCAAGCGCTTTTATCACCTCGGCTTCGCGGCCGACACCCCGCAGGGCCTGCTCGTGCCGGTCATCCGCGACGTCGAGCGCAAGGGCCTGCTGGCGATCGCGGCCGAGCTCCGCGAGCTGTCTGGCCGGGCGCGCGAGGGCAAGCTCAAATCGGAGGAGATGCGTGACGCGACGTTCACGATCTCCTCGCTGGGCGGCATCGGCGGGACGTTCTTCACGCCGATCGTCAACCCACCCCAGGTGGCGATCCTCGGCGTCTCGAAGGCGGCCACCAAGCCCGTCTGGGACGGGGACGGCTTCGTGCCCCGGCTGCTGGTGCCGCTCTCGCTCTCCTACGACCATCGCGTGGTCGACGGCGCGCTCGCCGCGCGCTTCGTCACGCACCTCTCCGGCGTGCTCGCAGACCTCCGCCTCACGCTGCTGTGACGGACGACGACGACACGGCCGACGTCGTCGTGCTCGGCGCCGGCCCGGGCGGCTACACGGCCGCCTTCCGCGCCGCCGACCTCGGCCTCAAGGTCGTGCTGGTGGAGCGCTACGAGCGCCTCGGCGGCGTGTGCCTGAACGTGGGCTGCATCCCGTCCAAGGCGCTGCTGCATCTCGCCAAGGTCATCGCCGAGGCGGACGCGGCCGCCGGCCACGGGGTGGCCTTCGGCGAGCCCGCGATCGACCTCGACGGCGTGCGCGCCTTCAAGGACGGCGCCGTCACCCGGCTCACCGACGGCCTCGTCGCCCTGGCCAGGCGGCGCAAGATCGAGGTCGTCCACGGCCGCGCGACCTTCACGGGGCCCAACGCGCTCGACGTTGGCGGCGCCACGATCACCTTCCGCCACGCGATCATCGCCACCGGATCGCGCGCCGCGACGCTGCCGTTCCTGCCCCACGACGACCCGCGGGTCATGGACTCCACCGGCGCGCTCGCACTCGAGGATCTCCCGGGGCGGCTGCTCGTCGTCGGCGGCGGGATCATCGGGATGGAGATGGCGACGGTCTACGACGCCCTGGGTGCCGAGGTCACCGTCGTCGAGCTCTGCGACCAGCTCATCCCGGGCTGCGATCCGGACCTCGTCAAGCCGCTGGCCGCGCGCGTCGGGCAGCGCTACGCGGCGATCCGCCTGCAGACGAGCGTGACCGCCGTCGAGGCCGCGAGCGACGGATTGCACGTCACCTTCGAGGACGACGGCGAGCCGGCGGTGTTCGACCGGGTCCTCGTGGCGGTCGGCCGGCGCCCGAACGGCGGCGACCTCGGCGCGGACGCCGCGGGTGTCGAGGTCGACGAGCGCGGCTTCATCGGCGTCGACGCCCAGCAGCGCACGAACGTCGCGCACATCTTCGCAATCGGCGACGTGGTCGGTGAGCCGATGCTCGCACACAAGGCGACCCACGAGGGCGCCGTCGCGGCCGAGGTGATCGCCGGGCGCGACGTGGCCTTCGATGCCCGCGCCATCCCGTCCGTCGCCTACACCGACCCCGAGATCGCCTGGACGGGGCTGACCGAGACGCGCGCCGAGGCGGACGGCATCGCCTACGAGAAGGCCGCCTTCCCGTGGGCGGCGTCGGGTCGTGCGCTGGGCACCGGCCGGCCGGACGGCACGACCAAGCTGCTCGTCGATCCGCAGACCCGGCGGATCCTCGGCGCGGGCATCGCCGGGGTCAACGCGGGGGAGCTGATCGCCGAGGCGGCGCTCGCCGTGGAGATGGGCGCGGTGGCCGAGGACGTCGCTCTGACGGTGCACCCGCACCCGACGCTGTCGGAAACGCTGGGCTTCGCCGCCGAGGTGGCCGAGGGGACCGTCACCGACATCCTCGCGCCGCGCCGCCTGAAAAACTGACTCGTACATCCGTCGGGGTGGCCCGATCTGCGTTCGTGGCGATCGTTGCATGGGTTACAGTGCTCGGGAGTCTTCGGTGAGGCGGCACCTAAAGGCCCCCCCGTATGACCACTCGCAGACCTCGCATCGTTCTCGGCGCCGTCGTCGTGCTCCTCACCGCGACCCTGGTGCTGTTCGCGGTCGCCCTGCTGCGGGGCCACAACAACGAGCGCCGGGCGGCGGAGCGGCGCTTCCACGACGCGGCGGGCGTGTCGGCCGCGCTGACGGAGTCGGTGTTCGGCTCCTCGGCGCCCACCGCCGCCAAGCAGAACTCCGAGCGCTTCGGCACGGCGATCATCGATGCCGCCAAGCTGCAGGCCTTCGCGAGGCAGAGCCGGCTCTCCTACGCCGTCGTACTGGACAGCCGCGGGGCGCCGCTCGCCGTGACGCCGGGTACGACGCAGGCGATCCTCGCGCGCGTCAGGCAGCGCCCGGCGTATCTGGCCGAGGTGCTCGACGGGGCGACCTACCGGCTCTCGGGTGTCCTGGACTCCAACCAGCTCGAGTACGCCGCCGCCTTCGACACGCCCTACGGGCGCCGGGTGATGCTGCAGGGACTCTCCGCCCCGCTGATCGGCGTCTTCCTCGGGTCCGTGCTCGGCCAGCTGCCCGACGCGAAGAACGAGCGGGCCTACGTGCTGGACTCCGCCGGCCGCGTGGTGGCGTCCTCGGCGTCCGGTGCCGACACCGGGACCCGCGCCCGGCCGGGCGGTCCGGGTCGCGTGGTCGCCTCCTCGGCCATCGCCGGCTCGGACTGGCGGATCGTGCTCTCGCAGACCTCGGCCAGCCTGTACCGCGGGATCGCCACCACCGTCCAGTGGCTGATCCTCGTCGCCCTGGCGCTGGTCGGCGGCGGGGTCGTCTACCTGTTGCTGCGCGCGAACCGGGCGACCGCCGACCTCGAGTCGGCCTCCGCCCGTCTGGAAGAGGCCAACGCGGATCTCAAGCGATCAAACCTCGAGCTCACGCGCTCCAACGGCGAGCTCGAGCAGTTCGCCTCCGTCGCGTCGCACGACCTCCAGGAGCCGCTGCGCAAGGTGCAGACCTTCGGGGACCAGATCGAGCGGCGCTTCGGGGACGAGATCCCGGAGGAGGCCAAGGACTACCTGCGCCGGATGCGCCGTGCGTCGGCGCGCATGTCGGTGCTGATCGAGGATCTGCTGCGCTTCAGCCGGGTGACGACGCACGCCAGGCCGCCGGAGCGCGTCGACCTCACGCGCGTCGCGCGGGACGTCACGCAGGACCTCTCGGCGCTCGTCGAGGACACCCACGGCAGCGTGGCGATCGGCACCCTGCCGGCCGTGGAGGCCGATCCGACGCAGATGCGCCAGCTGCTGCAGAACCTGATCGCCAACGCGCTGAAGTTCCACCGCCCCGGCGTGGAGCCGGCCGTCACGGTCGACGCCGCCCCGCCGCCCGGGCCCGGCATGGTCGCCTTCACCATCTCCGACGACGGCATCGGCTTCGAGGAAGCCTACGAGGAGCGGATCTTCCGCGTCTTCGAGCGCCTGCATCCCCGCGACGTGTACGCCGGCACCGGGATCGGCCTGGCCCTGTGCCGCAAGATCGCCGAGCGCCACGGCGGTACGGTCACCGGCGTCGGGCGGCTGGGCGCGGGCGCGACCTTCACCGTGACCCTCCCGGCCGCCAGCCGCGTGTCCGCACGGCCGGCGCCGGTCGCCGATCCGGAGCCGGCTCATCTCTAGTTCCGGCGGCAGCCCCATCACCATCCTGCTCGCCGACGACGACGAGGACGATCGGCTGATGACGCGCGACGCCCTGCGCGACGCGCGGCTGCACAACGACCTGCGCATCGCCATCGACGGCGTCGACCTGATGGACTACCTCAAGCGGCGCGGGCGCCACGTCGAACCGCGCGAGTCCCCTCGGCCCGGCCTGATCCTGCTCGACCTCAACATGCCGCGCATGGACGGTCGCGAGGCGCTGGCGGAGATCAAGCAGGATCCCGCCCTGCGCTCCATCCCGGTCGTCGTGCTGACCACGAGCAAGGCGGAGGAGGACGTCGTGCGCTCCTACGACCTCGGGGTCAACTCCTTCATCTCCAAGCCCGTCACCTTTCTCGGCCTCGTCGAGGTCATGAAGGTCTTCTCGCGCTACTGGATGGAGATCGTCGAGCTGCCGCCGGACCGGGTGCTCAGTTGACCTGCCGGGTGCTGGTCGTCGACGACGATCAGGACGACGTGCTGTTGACGGGCGCCCTGCTGCGCGCGGTGGAGCGCACGCGCTTCGACGTCGACACCGCCGCCACCATGGAGGAGGTCGAGGCGTTCCTGGCGGCGGGGCCGCACGACGTCTACCTGGTCGACTACGGCCTCGCGCGGATCACGGGGATCGACGTCGCCCGCCGCATCCTGCAGGCGGAGCCGCACGCCGCGGTGATCATGCTCACCGGCTACGACGACTACGCCGTCGACGTGCGCGCGGCCGAGGTCGGCGTCGTCGACTACCTGGTCAAGGGCGGGCTCGACGCGCGCACCCTGGAACGTTCGATCCGCTACGCCGTCAAGCAGCAGCAGGCGGTGCGCGCGCTGGCCGCGTCCGAGGAGCGCTACGCGGTCGCCATGGCCGGCGCCCAGGACGGCCTGTGGGACTGGGACCTCGGCTCGGACACGCTGTATTACTCCGAGCGCTACAAGGCCATGCTCGGCTGCCGGGGGGACGAGCTCGGCACCGCGCCGCGCGAGTGGCTCCAGCGCATCCACGCCGAGGACCGGCCGCAGGTGCAGCAGGCCCTCCGCGACCATCTCGCCGGGCGCACCGACCACTACCAGTCGGAGCACCGCATGCGTGGGCCGGACGGAACGTACCGCTGGGTGCTCTCGCGCGGGCTCGCAGTGCGCGGGCCGGACGGGCGGCCGTCGCGCCTGGCGGGGTCGCAGTCCGACGTGACCGAGCGCAAGCGGGCGCAGCTCCAGCTCGAGCACGACGCGCTGCACGACGCGCTCACCGGCCTGCCGAACCGCGTGCTCTTCCGTGACCGGCTCGAGCACCTGATCGGCCGCGGCCTGCGCCGCGTCGGCGCCTCGGCCGTCCTGGTCTTCGACCTCGACCGCTTCAAGATCGTGAACGACTCGCTCGGGCACGCGGTCGGTGACGGGCTGCTGATCGAGGTCGCCCGGCGGCTGCTTGAGGCCCTGCGCCCCGGGGACACCGTCGCGCGCGTCGGCGCCGACGAGTTCACGATCCTGCTCGAGGAGCTCACGGACTACCGCGAGGCTGAGCGCATCGCCGACCGCGTGCTCGAGGCGCTGCGCGACCCGTTCGGCACCGAGGACGAGCGCGAGCTGTACCTGTCGGGGTCGATCGGCATCGCGATGGTCCAGCTGGGCGCCACCCCGGAGGAGGTCATCCGCGACGCGGACGCCGCCATGTACCGCGCCAAGGCCGCCGGCACGGGCCGCCACGCGATGTTCGACACCGCCCTGCACGCGGCGGTGGTCAACCGGCTCGAGCTCGAGACCCGCCTGCGCCGCGGCCTGTTCGCCATCGTCGACGGCGCCGATGGCCTCCAGATCGCCTACCAGCCCATTGTCTGCACGGCCGACGGCACCCTGCACGGGTTCGAGGCGCTCGCCCGCTGGCGCGACGCCGAGGGCACGCTCACGCCGGACCAGTTCATCCCGGTCGCCGAGGAGACGGGACTGATCGCCGCCCTCGGCCGCTTCGTCCTGCGCGAGGCGTGCCGCCAGCTCTCCGAGTGGCGCCGCGCGCACGGACGGCCCGATCTGGCCATGGCCGTCAACATCTCCGGCCGCCAGCTGCTCGAGCCGTCCTTCCATCTCCACGTCGAGGCCGCGCTGCGCGACTTCGGCCTCGATCCGGACGCGCTGCGCCTGGAGATCACCGAGACCGCCGCAGCGGCCGACTCCGAGGCGGTGCACCGCGCGCTGCAGGAGCTCCACGCGCGCACCGGAGTCCGCGCCCATCTGGACGACTTCGGCACCGGCGCGGCCTCGCTCACGGTCCTGCGCGGCTTCCCCGGCGACGCGCTGAAGATCGACCGCTCCTTCGTGCTGGCGATGCGCGGCGACACGGGGGCCTTCCAGATCGTCAAGGCCGTCGTCGGGCTCGCGCACGAGATGGGGATGAGCGTGGTGGCCGAAGGCGTCGAGAGCCAGTGGCAGCTCGACCTGCTGCGCGAGCTGCACTGCGAGTACGTCCAGGGGTTCCTGCTGTCGTGGCCGCTGGGGCCCGAGGCCGCCGGGCGCCTGCTGGCCGGCAGCCTGGTCGCGGCCGTCTGAGAAGACCGCCGCAGGGTCGCGATGCTCGGTCCTGGCGCGTCGGCGGGCTTGACCTGACACCCAGGTGTCAGGTTTATGCTCTGGATGTGCAACGGACCGTCAAGCAGGTGGCGACGTCGGTGGGGCTTCCCAGCCGCACGGTGCGCTACTACGACCGCATCGGCCTGGTCTCGCCGTCCGCGCGCACGCAGGCGGGCTACCGGCTCTACGACGCCCACGACGAGGGCAAGCTGCGCTTCGTGAACCAGGCCAAGTCGCTCGGGCTCAGCCTGGGGGAGATCCGGGGGCTGATCGCCGCCGCCGACAGCGGCTGCTGCGGGAGTGTCGTGCCCGAGCTCGACCGGCTGCTGCACGACAAGCTGGTCGAGGTCGACCGGCGCATCCAGCAACTGCAGGCGTTCCGCCGGCATCTCGTCGCCTATGCCAGCGCCAAGGAGGACGGCTGCGGCTGTCGGTCCCACGGCGCCTTCTGCGGCTGTCTGGACGACGTCCCGCTGCTCCAGATCAACTGAAAAAGAGGAGAACACCCCGATGTGTGACTGCTGCGCCCCCCAAGAGCCCGACACCGCTCCACGGCCCGCCGGCGAGCCGCGCGGCTCCAGCTGCGGCTGTGGCGAATCGTGCGGCTGTGGCGAGGGCGGCGGGACGCCCGCCGACGCCGCCGGCCCCGAGCCGGCCACGGACGAGGCTCCCGACGGACGGTAGGAGAGAGCCGGGCAGCACGGACGGCGGTGGCGGCGAGCCGCTACGCTTACAGGCGGTAAGGGAAGTAGCCCTGCGAACGGCGCGTTCGTCAAGACGGTGCCCCCATGGGCGCCCGGCGCGTCGGTCCGCACAGCGGACGGGTCAAACCTTCGAGTCTCAAACAAGGACCCGGAGTCGTTTCGCTTGGCACTGCACTGGATCGCCCTCTCCGTCTTCGTCGTCGCGGCGCTCGCCTTCGACCTGCGCTCGAGCGCCCGCGCCGCGCCGTCGGTGCGCTCGGCCGCGATCTGGTCGGTCGTATGGACCCTGGCCGGCGCCGCCTTCGGAGCGATCCTGCTGCTGGTCGACGGCGCCACGCAGGCGGGCCAGTACCTCTCCGGCTTCTTGATCGAGAAGTCGCTGTCGCTCGACAACCTCTTCGTCTTCGCCGTCCTGTTCGGCTTCTTCTCGGTGCCCGAGGCGCAGCGCCAGCGGGTGCTCGTGCTCGGCATCGCGGGGGCGATCGTGCTGCGGACGCTGTTCATCCTGCTCGGCGCGGCCGCGCTGCAGAACTTCGAGTGGTTCACCTACGTGCTCGGCGCGCTGCTCGCCTACACCGCCTTCAGGATCGCCAGGCAGGGCAGCGAGGAGATCGATCCCGACCAGACGAACGCCATGCGCGTGCTGCGCCGGGTGGTGCCGCTCGCTCAGGGCTTCGACGGCGGCAGGCTCCTCACCAGGGAGGGGGGGCGGCGCAAGGCGACGCCGCTGCTCGCCGCCTTTTTGATGGTCGCCGCCTTCGACGTGATGTTCGCGGTCGACTCGATCCCGGCGATCTTCGCCATCACCCAGGACACGTTCGTCGTCTTCGCCGCCAACGCCTTCAGCCTGCTCGGCATGGTCAGCCTGTTCTTCCTGCTCGACGAGCTGCTGGCCCGCTTTCGCTATCTGAACCTCGGTCTCGCGGTGATCCTCGGCTACGTCGCGGCCAAGCTGCTGCTCGCCGACGTCTGGCACGCGCCGGAGTGGCTGAGCCTCGTCGTCATCGCCGTCACGCTCGCGGTCGCCGCCCTCGCCTCCCGCTTCAAGGAGCAGCGCGACGACGTCAGGCGACCCGGAGACGGCGCCGCGGAGGGGTCGCCCGCAGCTCCCGCACGACGGACTGGATGAGCTGCTCGGACTCGTCGCGGCGGCCGTCGGTGACGGCCCCGATCAGGCCGCGCTTGCGCCCGATCAGCTCGATCATGGTCTCGTCGATCGTGTTCGCCGCCAGCAGGTACCAGGCGGTGACGGCGTCGTGCTGGCCGATGCGGTGCAGGCGGTCCTCCGCCTGGTCGTGCATGGCCGGGGTCCACTCGAGGTCTAAGAAGGCGACGTTGGACGCGCGGGTGAGCGTGATGCCCTGCCCGGCGACGCGGGTCGCGCAGATGATCAGCTGCGGGCCGTCGGGAGCCTGGAAGGCGTGGACCGCGGCCTCGCGGCGCTCGAGGCTGTCGTCGCCGACGATGTGCAGCGCGTCGGGAAACCGCTCGCGCACGAGGCCCTGCACCTCGCGGTTGCCCGAGAAGACCACGAGCGCCTCCTCGGAGGCGAGGAAGTCCTCGATCCAGGCCAGGGCGACGCCGAGCTTGCCGCGCGCTGCGAGGCGCTTGAGGGCGTTGAGCTGGGCGAGGCGCTCGGCGCGCAGCGTGGCGGCGACCCTGGCCTCGAGCTCGGCGAGCTCCAGCGGCTGCTCGCGCAGCCAGGCGATCACGTCCTCCTCGGCGAGGCGGTACTCGCGGTCGTTGTCGATCGCGACGGGGACGACCACCTGGCGTTTGGCGGGCAGCTGCGGCAGCACGTCGACCTTCAGCCGGCGTACGAAGCAGCGCCGGCGCAGGTGCCAGTGGATGCGCTCCTCGGCCCCCGCGCCCTGGAAGCGGCGGGCGAAGCGCGCGCCGGAGCCGAAGTCCTCCAGCCGGCCGATGATGCGCAGCTGGGCGATCAGCTCCTCGGGATGGTTCATGACCGGGGTGCCGGTGAGCGCGAGGCGCAGCGCGTCGGGCGGCAGGGACTGCGCGAGCCTGCGTGTGGCCTGGGTGCGCTTGGCGCGCGGGTTCTTGACGTAGTGGGACTCGTCGAGGATGAGCGCCTTGGGCTTACGCAGCGCGAGCCGGGCGGCGTGCGCCTTGACGATCTCGTAATTCAGCACGACGATCTCGGCGCCGTCCTCGGGGGCGACCCCGGTGCCCCGGATCACCGAGACCTTGCGGTGGGGCAGCCAGTGCTGGGTCTCGCGCTGCCAGTTGAGCTTGAGGCTGGCCGGGCAGATCACGATCGCCGGGTAGGCGTCGTCCTCCTCGAGCGCCGCCAGCGCCTCGACGGTCTTGCCGAGGCCCTGCTCGTCGGCCAGAAAGGAGCGCCGTGCCTCGAGCACGTAGCGGACGCCGGCGCGCTGAAACGGGCGCAGCTCGCCGCCGAGGCGGTCCTCGATGCTCAGCGGCGGGGCGTCGCGCGCGCGCGAGCGGCGCACCTCCTCGACGGCGGTGGCGTGCTCGCTGCGCAGGTCCTCCAGCGCGACGCGTGCGTTGGCCGCGAGGTCGACCTCGAACGTGCGCAGGTAGTGCTCGAGCGGCTCGAGCAGATAGGGGTCGATCGGCAGGGTGCGCCCGTGGGCCTCGGCGGCAGGCAGCGCCAGGAAGGCGGGGATGGTGTCCGGGTCCCAGTTGACCTCGAGCTTGAAGCGCGGCTCGCCGACGCTCTGGGAGTAGACGAGCGTGGCAGGCGCCGGCTGGCGGCCGACCCGCAGCTGCTGCAGGCTGCGCGACGCCCGCTGGTCAAAGCGCGCGCCGACGACGTCCTCGAGCGCCTCGGCGATCTCCTTGGTGAAGGGCAGCGCCGTGCGGCTGCCGGCCTCGGTCGCCTGCGCCGCGAGCGTCTCGGGCAGCTCGCCCGCGATGCGCTCGAGCAGGAACACGCCGCGGGGCGGGTGCGCCGGGTCCCTGCCGGCGCTGACCCTTCCGACCCACCCCGTGACCGCCCGCGCCAGCCACAGCTCGATCTCGTCGGAGAGCGTCAGCCACGCATGCCTCTCCACGACGCCCTTGACGTAGGGCGCCGTCGCCTCGGCCTTCGGGACCCACCACTCGCGCGCCTCCCAGTCAAAGCGCCGCCCCGGGATCGCCCGCACGGCGTCGACGACGTCGGGGCGGTAGGCAAAGGCGAAGACCACCGACTCGTGGCCGTAGCGGTCGTGCCGCAGCGTGACGTTGGGGAGGTCCTCCGCCGCCTTCACCGGCGGCGCACCTCGTCCACGAGCGCGGCGATCAGCCGCGACTCCTCGTCGGCCTCCGGGTGCCACTGGACGGCCAGGGCGAAGCGGCTGCCGCGCGCCTCCATCGCCTCGGGCAGGTCGTCGCCGGTGGCCCAGCCGGTCACGGTGAAGGCGGCGCCCACGCGATCGACGGCCTGGTGGTGGTGGGACTTGACCGGCGTCACGCCGCTCCCGGCCGCCCCGGCGGCGAGCGAGCCGTCGCTGAGGCGGACCTCGTGGTCGCTCCACACGCCGGGCGTGTGACGGTGGTCTGAGTGGCCGACCGCGTCCGGTACGTGTTCGATCAGCGTCCCCCCGGCGGCCACGTTCATCACCTGCATGCCGCGGCAGACGCCGAGCAGGGGCAGGTCGCGCTCCAGCGCACGGGTGGCCAGGGCGGTCTCGAAGGCGTCGCGCTCCGGGTCGTCGCCGACGTCGACCCCGCCGGCGAGGACGAGGCCGTCGATGCGGTCGAGCACCTCGTCGGGCTCTGCGGTGGTCGCGGGGTCGGGCACGAGCAGCAGGGCAAGCCCCCCGGCGCGCTGCACGGCCCGCACGTAGTCGCGCGGAAGCAGCACCGCCTCCTGGTCCCACGGGCCGAACTGCGCGCGCGACTGGGCGACGCAGAGACCGATGACCGGGCGTGAGGACATCCGGTCGAGGCTACCCTCTGGCGCCCCATGATCGTCAGCGAGGAGACCGGTCGCGGGCCGGAGCGCACGGCCCTGTTGTCGGTCTTTGCGGCGATCGTGCTGGTCACGGTCAAGCTCGTCACGGGCCTGGCCACGAGCAGCCTCGGCCTGATCGCGGAGGCGCTGCACTCCGGCACCGACCTCGTCGCCGCCCTGCTCACGCTGTTCGCCGTCCGGGTCGCCGTGCGGCCCCCGGACCGCGACCACCCGTACGGCCACGGCAAGGCCGAGCACCTCGCGGCCCTGGGCGAGGCGGGGGTGCTGGCGCTGGCGAGCGTCTTCATCGGCGTGCAGTCCGGCCTGCGGCTGGCCTCGGGCGACAGCGGCCACGTCGACGCCGCCTGGTACGCGCTCGCCGTCCTGGGCCTGGTGATCGTCATCGACGCCGCGCGCGCGTGGATCTCGTGGGGGGCCTCCAAGCGCTACGGCTCGCCGGCGCTGGCGTCCAACGCGCTGCACTTCTCCGGCGATCTGGTCGGCACCGTGGCCGTGCTGGTCGGCCTGCTCTTCGTGCGCGCGGGCTACCCGGCCGGGGACGCGGTCGCAGCGCTGGTGGTCGCCGCGCTGGTGATCCTCGCCGCCGTGCGGCTGGCGCGCGGCAACGTCGAGGTGCTGATGGACCGCGCGCCCCAGGCCGCCGCGCAGGCGGCCCGGGAGGCGATCACACACGACGAGCCGGCCGTCGACCTGCGCC
Source organism: Solirubrobacterales bacterium (assembly GCA_038318085.1). Lineage (GTDB taxonomy): Bacteria > Actinomycetota > Thermoleophilia > Solirubrobacterales > Solirubrobacteraceae > DATLGB01. Next base: position 8,150 of record JBBQBV010000021.1, on the reverse strand, counting down.
GGCTGCGCGTGCGCGAGGCGGCGGGGTCCTATTTCGTCGACGCGGTCGTGGGCGTCCGCCCCGACGCGGCGGTCGGGCAGGCCCACGCCTTCGCGGACTCCGTCGAGGCGGCGGTGCGCCGCGCGCTGCCCAACGCCGACGTCGTCGTCCACGTCGAGCCCGGGCGCGGCCGCGACCTGCGCGAGCGCGTCAACGCCGCCGCGCTGGCCGTCCGCAACGTCCACGAGGTCCACAACGTGCGGCTCATGACGGTCGACGGGCACCCGGAGGCGTCGCTGCATCTCAAGCTGCCCGCGTCGCTCTCGCTCGAGGAGGCGCACGAGGTCACCTCGGAAGTCGAGCGCGCGATCCGCGAGGCGGCGCCGGAGCTCACCGACATCCACACCCACATCGAGCCCCTCTCCGTGCTGCGTGACGGGGCCGAGCCCGCGCTGCGCGACGTGGCCGACGAGCGGGCCGTGATCGTCGCGGTCGTGCGCGAGGTCACCGGTCGCGAGCCCGCGCAGCTGCGCATGCGCGAGGGGGAGCGCGGCCGCATCTTCGCGCTGCTGACGATCGGCCTGGACCCCGAGCAGCAGCTCGGCGACGCCCACGCGCTCGCGACGGAGATCGAGGAGGAGGTCGTCCGCCGCGCCCCCTCGATCGCGGACGTGATCGTGCACACCGAGCCGCGGTAGGGCGAGTGGCTCGTCCCGGCGCGGCGCGCGGCGCGCGGTGCGTCCTCCTCGGCGGCCGGCACGCGGGCATTGTCGACAATACGGCCATGCTGCGCAAGCTGCCCCGGAGGAGGCGAGGTGGCTGCACATCATGCTGGCTCCCACGACCACTGGGCGCACTCACCTGCGGAACGCGATCACGGATTCGATCGTGTCCGCCTCGGACGCGGGCTTATCGGGGCGGTGGCGCACGACGCGCGCGAAGCGCAGCGCGACGCCGCCCGGGTAGCGCGACGAGGTCTGCACGCCGTCGAAGGCGACCTCGACGACGAGCTCAGGGCGGACCCGCACGATCCAGTCGCCCTCGTCGACGGCGAGCGCGGTCAGGCGCTCGGTCTGCCAGCGCAGCATCTCGTCGGTGAGGCCCTTGAAGGTCTTGCCGAGCATGACGAAGTCTCCGGTGCCCGGATCCCGCGCGCCGAGGTGCAGGTTGGACAGCCACCCCCGGCGGCGGCCCGACCCTCGCTCGACCGCGAGCACGACGAGGTCGAGCGTGTGGACCGGCTTGACCTTCAGCCAGCCGGCGCCGCGGCGTCCGGCGGCGTAGGGGGCGCTCAGCGACTTCGCGACCACGCCCTCGTGGCCGATCTCCAGCGCGGCGCGCAGGTGGGCGGCGGCGGTCTCGGCGTCCGCGGCGACGACGCGCGGGACGCGCTGGGACGCCGGGACGAGCCGCTCCAGCGCCGCTGCCCGCTCGGCGCCGGGCGCGTCGAGCAGATCCTCGCCATCGAGATGGAGCAGGTCGAAGTACAGCCCGGTCAGCCCGACGTCCGAGCGCCCGCGCGAGCCGAAGCGCGAGGCGGTGACCTGGAACGGGTGCGGCGAGCCGTCCGCGCGCAGCGCGATCGCCTCGCCGTCGAGCACGAAGCGCTCCGCAGTCAGCGCCAGCGCGGCGGCCACGAGCTCCGGCACGCGAGCGGTGATGTCGTCGAGGCTGCGGGTGAAGACCGCCACCGCGTCGGCCGCGCGGTGCACCTGGATGCGCGCACCGTCGAGCTTGAACTCGACCGCCGCCGGGCCGAGGGCCTCGAGCGCGGCCTCGACCCCCTTGGCCGTCGCGGCGAGCATGGGCTGCACCGGCCGGCCGACCTCCAGCCCGATGGCGTCCAGGCCGGCGGCGCCGGCCGTGAGCGCCGTCGCCGCGACCACAGGCATGTCGCCGGCGAGCATCAGCGCGCGGCGCACGCTCGCGACGGGGACTTCGGCCGCCCGGGCGACCGCCTCGGCCATCACCCCGGCGCCGGCACCCTGGCGCAGATCGCCTGCCAGCAGCCCGCGCAGCAGCCGCTGCTCGGAGCCCGTCGCCCGGGCGAAGAGGCGCGCGAGCTCTGCCCGCCGGGCCGCGACCGAGCCCGCACCGGCCAGGACCGCGATGCGCGCGAAGGCCCCCGCCACCTCCGCCACCCGCAATTGCGGCGCCGGCGCAGGCTCGGGCACGCTGCGCAGCGACGCCCAGCCCACGCCGATCTGGCGCTGCAGCAGGTCCCCGGCGAGAAACGCGGTCCCCGCCGCCACCTCGTCGGGCGCGAGCGTGCCCAGCGCGGCGGCGATCAGCGCGATCTTCTCGTTGCGCGCGGCGGCGGCCCGCACCGCGTCCGACACCGCCGCCAGGCCCGCGAAGTCCATGCCCTACGCTGCGGCGCGCAGCCGCGCCTCCTCGAGGTCGAGGTCGCGCTCGATCTGGCGCAGAACGCCTGGGCGCAGCTTCCCCTCCGAGCGCAGCTGCAGCAGCGCGTCGCGCTCGACGGTGATCAGGTCGCGACGGAGCTTGCCGAAGCGGTGGGCCTGCTTGCGCACGTGCGAGCGCGTGTCTCCCTCGCCCGTGAGCGCCTGCTGGCACATGCGAAAGCGCGCGCGGTAGATCTCGCGCAGGCGGCTGATCGCCTCGGGCACCTCACCCTCGAACTCGGCCTCGATCTCGTCGAGCCGGTCCAGCGCGGCCTGCGCCGCCTCGAGCCGGGCGACGGCCTCCTCCGGCGACCAGGTCCGGTCCTCGCTCAGCCCCAGCGCCCGGATCAGCAGCGGCAGCGTGAGGCCCTGGCCCACGAGCGTGACCGCGATCACGACCACCGTGAGGACGATGATCTGGCTGCGGCCGTCGACGTCGAGCGGCACCGACAGGGCGGCGGCCAGAGAGATCGCCCCGCGCATCCCGCTCCAGCCCACCAGCAGCCGCTCGCGCCAGGTGTCCCCGGTGCCCGCCCGCGGAGCGAACTGCATCGCCAGGCGGACCACCATCACCACCGCGGCGATGACGAGGCCCGAGCCGAGCACGTCGCCCAGCGCGAGCGAGTCGCTGAGCTGCGGGAACTGCAGCCCGAGCAGGATGAAGATCAGCGCGTTGAGGATGAACTCGAGCACCTCCCAGAACGCGAGCGCGCTGAGGCGCACGTCCGCGTCGAAGGCCGTGTGCGAGTGCCAGCCGAGATACAGGCCCGCGACGACGGCCGCGATCACGCCGGAGACGCCGATCTGCTCTGCGAGGATGTAGGCGCCGTAGGCGGCGAGCAGGGTCCACAGGATCGTCAGCGGCCGGTCGGTGAGCCGCTCGATGATGCGCCGCTCCGCCCAGCCGACCGCGAGCCCGACCCCGATGCCCCCGGTGACGGCCAGCGCGAAGTCGAGCAGGGCGTCGGCCACGTCGAAGGTCGCGCCCGCCGCGACGCCGACCGCCACGCGGAAGGCCACGAGCGCGCTCGCGTCGTTGACCATCGACTCGCCCTCGATGAGCAGCCGGAGCCGGTTCGGCGCGCGCGCGCGCCGGAAGGTCGCCAGCGCCGCGACCGGGTCCGTCGGGGCGACCACGGCCCCGAGCACGAAGGCCGCCGCCCACGGCAGCCCGTCCACCAGCTCATGCGCAACGACGGCGACCGCGCCCATGGTCGCCATCACGAGCATCAGCGACAGATGCCCGAGCGCTCGGCGCTCGGCCCACAGCTCCTGCGGCGAGGCGTTGAAGCCGGCGGCGGTCAGCAGCGGCGGCAGGAAGACGAGGAACACGACGTCGGGTGCCAGCACGATATCCGGCAGCCCTGGGACGAACCCGATTCCGAGGCCGCCGAGGACGAGCACGATCGGGTAGGGGACCCGGATCAGGTCGGCGATCCGCACGAGCCCCGCCGCCGCCGTCAACAGCACGAAGAGGAACTCGAGACGGTCCACGGCCCGCCGAGTCTACGATCGGCGGATGTCTTCACTCGCGGAGCCCGTGCATGCGGGCGATCACGTACGCGGCGCCGAGGGAGCGGACCTCGAGCTCGTGATGTACGGGGACTTCGAGTGCCCGTTCTGCACCGCGGCACAGAAGATCATCGCCCGCGTGCAGCAGCGGCTCGGCGACCGCCTGCGCTTCGTCTTTCGTCACTTCCCGCTCTCAGAGACGCATCCGCACGCGCGCGCGACGGCTGAAGCCGCCGAGGCGGCGGGCGCCCAGGGCCGCTTCTGGGAGATGCACGACGCGCTCTTCGACGCGGGTGGGCGCTTCTCCCACGCCGACCTGGTCGCCAACGCGCGCGGCATCGGCCTGGAGGTCGCCCGCTTCGAGGCCGAGCTGCACGACGGCACGCACGCCGCGCGGGTCGACCACGACATCCGCACCGCCAGCGAGGCGGGCGTGACCGGGACGCCCGCGTTCTTCGCCAACGGCACGCGCGTGGACGGGGCCTTCGACGCCGGCTCGCTGGTCGAGGCCCTGCTCGCGTAGGCGTTCTAGCCGAAGAAGATCTCGGCGGTCTCGAAGAGCTCGGGATCGAGCAGCTTCGGCGCGACCAGCGCCTCCTCGAGCGCCACGGTGACGATCTCGGTGCCGCGCAGCGCGACCATCTTCCCGAAGTCCCCGCGCGTCGCGGCGTCGACCGCCGCCACCCCGAAGCGGGTGCCGAGCACGCGGTCGTAGGCGTTGGGCGTGCCGCCGCGCTGGACGTGACCGAGGATCGTCATTCGCGTCTCGAACCCGGTGCGCGCCTCGATCTCGCCCTCGAGCCGCACCGCGATGCCTCCCAGGCGGGCGTGCCCGAAGGCGTCGGTCTGCCCGGTGGAGCTCGCCTCCCCGCTGTCGCCCGGGTGCGCGCCCTCGCTGACGACGACGATCGAGAAGCGGCGCCCGGAGTCGTGGCGGCGGCGCAGGTGATCGCAGACCTGCTCGATGTCGTAGGGCCGCTCGGGGACGAGGATCGCGTCGGCGCCGCCGGCCAGGCCGGAGTAGGCGGCGATCCAGCCGGCGTGGCGCCCCATGACCTCGACCACGATCACGCGGTTGTGGGACTCCGCGGTCGTATGGAGGCGGTCGATGGCATCGGTCGCGATCTGCACCGCGGTCTGGAAGCCGAAGGTGAAGTCGGTGCCGGCGAGGTCGTTGTCGATCGTCTTGGGTACGCCCACGCACGGGACGCCGCCCGCGGAGAGCTTGCCCGCGACGCCGAGGGTGTCCTCGCCGCCGATCGGGATCAGCATGTCGACCCCGAGGCGATCGAGCGACTCGCGCACGCCGTCGAGGCCGGGCCCGCCCTCCTTGAAGGGGTTGGTGCGCGAGGTGCCGAGGATCGTCCCGCCGCGGTGCAGGATGCCGCGCGTGGCGGCCTCGTCGAGGTCGACCCCTTCGCCCTTGAGCACGCCCGACCAGCCATAGGTGAAGCCGAAGAACGAGTGACCGTGCACGTTGAGGCCCTTGCGCACGATCGCGCGGATGACGGCGTTGAGTCCGGGGCAGTCGCCCCCGCCGGTGAGGACGCCGATGCGGGCCATGGCGCGGAGGCTACTTCTTCGCGTGGACCGCGGTCCCCGCGATCACGCACTGGTGGCCGGTCCCGGCGGCCAGCCCGTCCTGGGCGAGGTACTGCACGGTGAGCGTGTCGCCTCCGGGCTCGTACCAGGTGAGCGTGCCCGAGGCGTCGTTGAGCTCCCCCGGCAGCAGCGCGAGCGTCTCGCCCGGCTTGAAATCGTTGTCGCTGTAGACCTGCGTCGGCGCGGTCGGCGTGGTCAGCGCGACGCGGATCAGCCCGCCTGGGGCGGTCGGCGCCGCGGTCGCCTCGAGGTCGCCGTCCCTGCAAGCGCCGGTGATCTTCAGGCCGGCCTCGTCGAGGAAGACCTTCGATTCGCCGGTCGGGTCCGCGTAGGCGAACCGCCGCATGCTCACGCCTGAGACGACGTCCGCCGCGTCGGCGTGCGCCGCGTTGGGCACCGCGTCGAGCGAGCCCTCGTCGATGTCTGACCCATCGAGCCCGTTCGGCACGACGTCGCGGCCGGAGAGGCCCGCGACGTTGCGGCCGGTGATCGTGTTCGAGCGGACGTCGCGGCCGCGGATCGTGTGGTCGGCGATGTCGGGCGAGCGGATCAGGGACCGCGCGACGGCCGGCCCGCCCCAGGCGCCGAGCAGCGCGAGGAAGGAGAGCACGAGCGCCGGGGAGGGGCGCCGGTGCATCAGAAGGTGGCGTCCTTGACGCCGGAGCCGATCAGGCCGAACGCCACGAGACCCACGGGACGAGGATCAGATGCCCGGAGGACGAGATCGGCAGGGACTCGGTGAGCCCCTGCACGATCCCGAGGATCAGTGCCTGGAGAGCGCTCATCACAAGCGCGGCACTGTATCCCTACCTCCGTGATGACTCGGCTACGCGCTGGGCGTCTCCTTGTTGCCGTCCGGCTGTGGCTCCGTGCTGTTCTCCTTGGCGTTGTCCTTCGGGTCCGGCGTGACGCGCACGACGCGCTCGCAGGAGCCGTTGATGTTCTCCGGCGTCGCGTCCGCGATGACGTCCAGCGTGTCGAGGAAGGCGCGGTCGTTGTCGCCCGCGCCGCACGTGATGACGTCGGCCTCGCCGTCGCTGGTGCGGATCGTGTCGTTGCCGTCGCCGCCGTTGACGGTGTCGACGCCCGGCAGCGGCACGTCGGCCTGCGCCAGCGCGAACAGCACGTCGTCGCCGGGGCCGCCGTTGGTCGTGTCGGCACCGAGGTTGGCGAAGATCGTGTCGTTGCCGTCGCCGCCGTTCTGGACGTCATCGCCCTGGCCGCCGGCCAGCATGTCGTTGCCGTTCTCGCCATTGGCCTGGTCGTTGCCCGGGCCGCTGAGCAGCTTGTCGCGGGCATCGCCGCCGAAGAGCTGGTCGTCGCCGGGGCCGCCCCAGATCTTGTCGCGGCTGTTGAGGTCGCCGACCTCGGCGTTGTCGCCGCGCAGGACGTCGTTGCCCCGGTTGCCGCGGATCTTGTCGTTGCCGGCGAGTCCGTTGATCGTGTCGGCCCCGTCGTTGCCGAACAGCTTGTCGGCGCCCTCGCGGCCGAGGAGCGTGTCGTTGCCCGGCCCACCAGCGACGCGGTCGTTTCCGGGGCCGGCGTCGACGGTGTCGTTGCCCGGACCGGCGAACGCGAGGTCACGCCCACCGAGCAGCATCACGGTGTCGTCCCCGGCGCGGGCGAAGACGCGGTCGTGCCGCTGCGAGCCGTTGATGTGGTCGTTGCCGGGCGTTCCCTTGATGGTCAGCGCGAGCGCGGTCGCACCCATGAGGGCGAAGAGCGCGATGACCATTGGAACTACCAGTGCAAGCTTCCTAATATGGAGCATGGCCCCACCTCCTGAGTGATCGGTTGACGCCCCTTGAACCCGACCCAAAGCTGAGAAGTTGCGGGGAGCGGCTCAGGTTTCGCCCCGGAGGTGGGGCCGATGTCCGTTCGTCTATCCTGCCCGGGCCGTCGCGTCTAGGCGGCTGGCTCGGGGGCGTAGCTCAGTTGGTTAGAGCGCCGGCCTGTCACGCCGGAGGTCGCGGGTTCGAGTCCCGTCGCTCCCGTCCCCTTCAACGCCTGACGTAGCGCGGAGCGACACGTCAGGCGCTCTTCTCGCCGGCGGTGCGGATCGCCGCCTCGGCAACTCCACGGCAACATGCCGTGTCTCGCGTGCGATACGGACGAACCAGTGGCGCGCGCCGCCAGCGCGACCGCAGCCTTTGTCGGCTCCGCTGTCGTCATCGAAGGCCGGGTGGATATGGAAGGCGACGACGCCGGGCTCGGCGAGGGCCATGGCACTCTGACATCTGACGAGCAGGCGGCGGTGGGCATGCCGCCGACGCTGGTGGCCAAGACGCGTGGGAGGTTCCGGCTTGCGCAGCTGGTCTCGAATTGCGCGACGGGCAAGACCGGTGCGTGTCCCCAGCGGACGCGGCTTCCGCGCAACGTCCCAGCGGGGCTCTCGCTTTCAGGCGAAAGCAGTAGTCGCTGGTCCTAGAGCAATAACGTTGGCAGATGCTGAAAGCTGAGCGGGATCCTGAACGCGGCCAAGCTGTTGTAGCCAAGTTGAAGGCGCTCGGCGTGAAGGGAATCCTCATCAAGGCAGCCGAGCAGGGCTACGTCACGCAGCTTGCATGCAAAATGCCCGAATGCTTCTGCCCCGAGGAACTCGGAGGCGCGTGCTACTTCGAACCGGTCACCCCCGCGTTGAGCGACTGGATG
>JBBQBV010000020.1:0-35365 GCA_038318085.1 Solirubrobacterales bacterium | reverse complement strand
GGCCTCCGCCAAGCGGCGCGCCGCCCCCAGCAACCGCCGCTCGACGGCGGGCAGCCGCTCATGAGCGCCAGGCTGGAGGTCCCCAACTACCCGGCGCAGCCCGAGCAGCCGCTGATCGTGCCGGAGACGCCCACGATCCCGGCCGACCCGACCCCGGACCGGGAGATTCCCTCCGAGCCGGTCACACCCGACGGCCCGCCCGCCCCGGCCGAGCCGGTCACGCCGACCCGGCCCGTCGACCCGGCCGAGCCGACGCCTGACCGCGGGCCGGAGATCGAGTAGCGGGCGCTCTACGCCGCCAGCCGCTCGAGCCCGGTGCCGCTCCCGTGGCCGTCGAGCAGGCGCAGGACCGCGAGCTCCACGGCCTTCTGGTGGATCGGCAGCGCGCCCGGCCGGTCCTCGGCAGCGATCGTCTCCGGCGTCACGATGACACCGCCCTCGTACGCGTCGACGACGCGCGGATCGATGTAGGAGGCGCGGCACACGGCCGGTGTGTTGCCGAGGTAGTGCGCGACCTCCTTCACCGCCCGCGAGACGGCACGTTTGCGGCCCGTCCTGGAGGCCTGGACCTCGCCGGAGACGCCGAGCGCCACCGCGGCGAGCAGCGTCGCGCTCCAGGTGCGGAAGTCCTTGGCCGAGTGCTCCCCGCCCGTCTGCTCCTTGAGGAACGCGTTGATGTCCGCCGAGCGGACGTCGCGCCAGCGCCGCCCCTGCCTGAAGGCGAGCAGCTCGTCGCCGCCGGACCGGCGGCGCTTGAGCGCCGCGACCACGTCGAAGGACAGCGGGTCCACGACGCCCTGGACGCGGCGCTTGCCGCTCTTGGCGGTGTAGTCGAAGACCATCGTGCCGCCGTCCTGAAGCGTGACGTGCTCCTTGAGCATCGTGGCCAGCCCGTAGGTCTCGTTGCTGGCCGCGTAGTCCTCGGACCCGATCCGAAAGAAGCCGTGGTCGAGCAGCCGGATCGCGCACGCCATGACCCGTTCGCGAGACAGCTCGTCGGAGGCCTCGAGCGCCTCGACCGCCTTCCGGCGCAGCTCCGGGAGATCCTTGGCGAAGGCGATCATGTCGTCGAACTTCTGCCGGTCCCGGCGCTTGCGCCACGCGGGGTGGTAGAGGTACTGCTTGCGCCCCGCATCGTCGACGCCCGTCGCCTGGATGTGCCCCATCGGCCACGGACAGATCCAGACGTCCTTCCAGGCGGGCGGGATCACGAGCTCGCCGATGCGCGCGAGAACCTCCGGCTCGGCCACACGCCGGCCGTCCTCATCGACGTAGCCGAACCCCCGCCCGCGCTTGACGCGTCTGATTCCGGGACTCGAGCAGTCCGAGCGGCGGAGGCGTGCCATGGTCGTGGTGTAACCGCGCGCCGGCTTTCGTAGGCTTGGCGCTCGTGACCCTCCTGGGCTTTCAGACCACGGTGACCGGTGACGTGGCCGTGGTGGCGCTTTCCGGGGAGCTCGACGTCGCCGGCGCGGACCTGCTCGAGCACGAGCTCACGCGGATCTCGGCCGATCACGCGCCCGGCGGGCTGGTCCTGGACCTCTCGAGGCTGGCCTTCATGGACTCCACCGGGCTGCGCCTGGTGGTGCTCGCCGACGAGCGCGCCAGGCGCGAGGGCCGTCGTTTTGCCTGCGTGCGCGGCCAGACGGACGTCCAGCGCGTCTTCGAGATGACGCGCATGACCGACCGGCTGCACTTCGTCGACTCAGCGGCCGAGGCCGACAGCGTGAGCTTCGAGCTCGACCTCCCGCGCGAGCTCGAGTCCGCCGCCGCCGCCCGCCAGGCGGTCGACGCATTGTCCGGCCGGCTGCCGGAGGATCAGCTGGGCGACGTGCGGCTGCTCGTCTCCGAGCTCGTGACCAACAGCCTGCGCCACGCAGAGATGAGCCCCTCCGACCGCATCCGGCTCGGCGTCGCCGTCAGCGACGACGTCGTGCACGTCGAGGTCTCAGACCCCGGCAAGGGCTTCACCTTCGAGCGCCGCGCCGAGGACGCGAACACCGTCGAGGGATGGGGGCTGTACCTGGTGGCGACCCTCGCCGACCGCTGGGGCGTGGAGCTCGGCGGGAACCGCGTCTGGTTCGAGCTCGACTGCTCGCCGGACCTGGATGCCGCGGCCTGACCGGCCCGCAGGAAGGCGCCGGTGGTTCATCCTTGCAGGATGGGCGCTTAGAACTAGGCGGCGTTCTTGGCGGCGGGCTGCTTCTTGGCCGGCGCGCGCTTCTTGGGCGCCGGCTCGGGCTCGGACCCCACCGCGGCCAGGCTCGCCTCGAGGGCGGCCATGAGATCCGGGACGCGGGCGGGCGCCGCGGCTTCCGGCTGGACGGCGATCTCCTCGCCCTGGGCCTTGCGCTCGATCAACTCGAGCACCTTCTCGCGGTAGGTGTCCGTGTATGACTCGGGCGTGAAGTCGGTCGTCAGCGAGTCGATCAGCTGGCGCGCCATCGTGACCTCGCGCGCGGAAGCGCCGGACTCGGCCGCCGCGACGAGCTCGTCGAGATCCTCGGAGCCGACGACCTCGTCGTGGAAGTTCATCGTCTCCATCATCAGGCCGCCGCCGGAGGCCCGCAGGGCGACGAGGTGCTCCTTGTTGCGCAGCACGACGCGCGCGATCGCGACCTTGCCCGACTCCTTCATCGCCTGCACGAGCAGGGCGTAGGCCTTCGCAGCGCCCTTGTCGGGCACGAGCCAGTACGGGTGGTCGTAGTAGATCGGGTCTATGTCAACAAGCTCGACGAAGTCCTCGATGTCGATCGTCTTGCTCTTCTCGGGCGAGACGGCGTCGAGCTCCTCCGGCTTGATCACCACGTAGCGGTCCTTGGTGAGCTCGAAGCCCTTGACGAGGTTCTCGTAGGGCACCTCCTCGCCCGTGGTCGGGTTGACGCGCTTCTGGGAGATGCGCGTGCCCGTCGTCGCGTCGAGCTGGTGGAAGCGCACCGTCTTGGCGGAAACCGCGCTGTAGACCTTCACGGGCACGTTGACGAGCCCGAACGAGATGGCGCCGCTCCAGATCGATCGAGGCATACCCGTTCATTGTCGCACTCCGCGCCGGTCCTGGACGCATGCTTGCATTCGGGTTATGCCCGCCGGCTCCGTCACCGCGTTCGCCCCGGGCCGGGTCAACCTGATCGGCGAGCACACGGACTACAACGGCGGGCTCGCGCTGCCGTTCGCGATCGAGCGCGGGGTCACGGTCCGCGCGACCGCGCTGCCCGGGCCGCTGACCATGGCGCGGGCGAGCGACCTGCGTGAGACCGACACGTTCGACACCTGGCAGCCGGGGCGCGACGCCGCCGGCTGGCGCGCCTTCGTCCGCGGGACGGTCGCCGAGCTCGCCGCCGAGGGCTTCCCGGTCCGCGCCGCGCGGCTCGAGATCGCCGGGACCGTGTCGCGCGGCGGCGGCCTTTCCTCGAGCGCGGCGCTCGGCGGCGCCCTCGCGCTCGCGCTGCTCGCCGTGGCCGGCGTCGAGGATCCGGACCGGCGCGTCGTCGCGCGGGTCTGCTCGCGCGTCGAGCGGGAGTGGGTCGGCGCGCAGACCGGGTTGCTCGACCAGTACGCCTCGCTGCTGAGCCGCGCGGGCGAGGCGCTGCGGATCGACTTCGCCTACGACACGGCCGACGCCGTGCCGCTCGAGCTCGGCGACTGGCGCCTGGCGGTGGTCGCCGCCGGGCCGCGCACGAACGCCGCCTCGCGCTACAACGACCGCCGCCGCGAGTGCGCCGAGGCGTCCGACCGGCTCGGCGTGCACACCCTGCGCTGGGCCGACCGCGACGCCGCCGAGGCGCTGCAGGAGCCGTGGCGCTCGCGCGCGCTGCACGTGCTGAGCGAGAACGCGCGCGTGGAGGCGACCGTCGAGGCGCTGCGCGCCGGGGACGTCGCGGCGCTGGGGCCGCTGCTCGACGCGTCTCACGCGAGCCTGCGCGACGACTTCGACGTCTCGACCACCGAGGTCGAGGCGATCCGCGACCGTCTCGGCGCAACCGGCGCCCGCCTGATCGGCGGCGGCTTCGGCGGCCATCTCCTCGTCCTCGTCGAGCCGGGCGCACCTCTCCCCCGCGGGGGGTTCGAGGTGCGCCCGGGACCCGGAGCGCTGGTGTGCTAGCCGTCCTGCTCGTCCTCGTCGGTCGGGCGCGACCCGACGATGTGCTCGTGGAGGGGATGGGGCATGCGCGAGGCCTCGCCCTTGACCGACTTCCAGATCGCGCGGTTCAGCGCGATCTCGGGTGCCGCGTCCTCCTTGGAGAAGTCCCACTGCGCCGACTCGCGCGCGAGCGGCGCCGTGGTGGCGTTGACCGGTGCGCCCGGCTCGCCGAACGGGATGACCGTCGGGCTGAGGGCGTTGTAGGGGCTCAGGTCCGGCTTGCCGGCGAACAGCTTCCACATCCGTGCCACGCGCGCGTCGGTGATGCTCATCGGCGGCAGGCCGAGCAGGGTCTCGGCCGTCCCGATCATCGAGCTCGTGTCGTAGTGCGTCGAGTCGACGCCGCCCTTGCTGTAGGCGGAGATCAGCAGTGCGACGGTCCGGTGCGCGTCGACGTGGTCGGGCCCGTTCTGCGCGTCGTCCTCGGTGACGAGGATCGCCGTGTCCTTCCAGTAGCGCGAGTGCGAGACGACGTCGACCAGGCGCCCGAGCGCGATGTCGTTATCCGCGACGTAGGCCTGCGGCGTCGCGGCGCCCGGCCGTGTGCCGCGCGTGTGGTCGCTGGGCAGCCGGACGATGTTCAGCTGCGGCAGCTTCCCGTCGCGCTCGTAGCCGCGGAACTCGCGCTCCCACTCCGGCTCGCGGGTCGTGTGGTCGGCGCACGCCAGGTTGTAGCCGGGGTAGCGCGGCGCCAGGGTCCCGAACTGCGGCCGCAGGCGCGTCGTGTTGGAGACGATCTGGCGGGCGTCCGGCGGCGTCGTGCAGTCACCCGACGCGGCGTACTCGCCGTAGTCGCGGAAGGAGACGCCGTGGTCGTACGCGTTGTCCCACAGGTAGCCCTTGGTCGCGGCCGCCGCCGAGCGGGTGATGGCCGGGTCCGAGGCCAGCGGCTCGGTGGGAAACTGGGCGGCGAGCGGGACGTCCTCGAAGTCGTAGGCCCGCTGCGAAGAGCGCGGCGACGGCGAGTAGGTCACCGGCCAGGTCTTGTCGACGTAGTCGGTGGCGCCGGCCTGGGTGGACCAGTTGTGCCCGTCGGCGGAGACCTCGGCGTCGGCGAAGAAGGCGTCGTAGATCCCGAAGCGCCGCGCGAGCGCGCGGTGGTTGGGCGCGCCGTCGTCCTTGAACAGGTTCAGCTGCGCGTCGCCGTTGCCCTCGGGGAGGTCCCCGAAGACCTGGTCGTAGGTGCGGTTCTCCTTGATCACGTAGATGACGTGCTTGATCGCGGCGGCGCCCTCGGGCTTGGGCTTGGAGCGCGCGTCGACCTGGTTGTTGGCGCGCACCTGCGCGGTCAGCTCCCGCAGCCGGTTGGCCGACAGCGGCAGCTTGATGACCTGCACGGAGCCCTTGATCATCGAGCCGATGTACTGCGTGTCGGGGTCGCGGTTCTGGCAGTCCGGGCTCTGAGCGAGGGGGCTGAGCCCGCCGCACGGGTTCGGGCCGGCGCCGGAGTCGTTGGTGTTGGTCACGATCAGGCGCTTGCCGTCCGCGGCCAGGTCCACGTCGGCCGGATACCAGGCCGTCGGGACGAAGCCGAGGACCTTGCGCGACGCGACGTCGACCACGGCGACGGCGTTCTCACCGGCCAGGGCGACGTAGAGGCGCGTGCCGTCCGGCGAGGCGACCAGCCCGTCGGGGGTGGCGCCCTTCGGGCCGCCCGGGACGAGGCCGACCCCGATCGTGGCGGTGACGCGATCGGTGGTCGTGTCGATGACCGAGACGGTGTCCGAGCTCGCGTTGGCCGTGTAGACCTCGTCGCGGCGCGGGTTGGCGGCGATCGCGCTCGGGTGGTCGGCGCGCAGCACGTCGTCGCCGAGCGAGATGTCGGCGACCTTGGTCTCCGACGCGGTGTCGATCGCCGCCACGGCGCGACCCATCCACTGCGTCACGTAGGCCTTGGCGCCCGTGCGGTCGAAGGTCACGCCGAGCGGCTGCAGCGGCGTCCCGAGGTCGATCGTATTGACGATCTGGTTGGTGCGCGGGTCGAGCACGGTCACCGTGTGGCCGGGTGGGTTGATCCCGTCGACGGGGTTGGAGCTGAGGTTGTTGGTGACGTAGAGCCGGCTCCCGCGCGGTGTCGTGCCGTAGGCCAGTCCCGCGGGCCACGGGCCGGCGGCGACCGTCCCCACCTCCCGCAGGGCGTCGCCGTCCACGGCGAGCTGGTGCAGCACGCCCTGCCCGCCGCCCGCCACGTACGCGGTCTTGTCGTCCGGCGCGAAGACGGCGCCGTAAAACGCGGACTGGCCGGCCGTCGCGTCATAGAGGACCGACGAGGCGCGGTAGCCGCCGTCGAGGTTGAAGAGGTCTGCCGACTCAAAGCGGGCGGCGCCGCTGGAGGCCGACAGCAAGTGCCGACCGTCGGAGGAGACCGCGGAGCCGAGTGGGCCCTGGAAGCCCGCGCCGATCTTCGAGACGCCGATCTCCAGCCCGGCGGGTTTGACGCGAAAGCCCGCGGGCGTGACCGGCGGGTCGGCGGCGACCGCGGACGCGGCGGGCAGGACAAGACACGCGGCAACGGCCGCGCCAAGACGGCGAATAAGCACTTGGACCCCCTGGTTGGTCGGACGATCGGGATCCTGCGCGTCGCCGCCGGCGGAGGTGTTGCCGGGCTGTGCTGTGTCAGCTCGCTGACGCCGCGCGGCCACTCAGGCGAAGCGCAGGAGCGGCCAGCGCGCACGCCGGACGGCCCAAGAGGACGCGTCGATGGTAGCCCAGCGACCACTTCGTGCATCCATCTCGATATCGGCCTCGGCGCCGCGAAGCCCCGAGGCGTCCACAGCGGCGGATCGGGGGAGCGATCGACGCCGCGCCTTATGGGGGTCAGGACCCCGATTAAGCGCGTGGTCGGGGCGATCCCCCACCCAGCCAGTGCCGTGTTGTGCATTTCACCCCAGAGAGGGGAGGAAATGCACAGAATCCGGTTCGCGCGTGCGTCCGGCCGGCCCCGACCGCGCCCCTACATCCGGAACACCCCGTACCGCACGTCCTCCAGCGGCGCGTTGGCGCAGGCGCTGAGCGCCAGGCCGAGGACGTCGCGCGTGTCGAGCGGGTCGATCACCCCGTCGTCCCAGAGGCGGGCGGTGGCGTAGTAGGGGTGGCCCTGGCGCTCGTACTGGTCCTTCAGCGTGGCCCCGACCTCGGGCTGGCCCACCGTCTCCATCACGGTCGCGGCCTGCTCGCCGCCCATGACGGAGATGCGCGCGTTGGGCCACGTCCACAGAAAGCGCGGGGAGTAGGCGCGGCCGCACATGCCGTAGTTGCCGGCGCCGAAGGAGCCGCCGATGATGACGGTGAGCTTGGGGACGCGGGCGGTCGAGACCGCGGTGACGAGCTTGGCGCCGTGCTTGGCGATGCCGCCCGCCTCGTAGTCGCGCCCGACCATGAAGCCGGTGATGTTCTGCAGAAAGACGAGCGGGATCCTGCGCTGGTCGCACAGCTCGATGAAGTGCGCGCCCTTGAGCGCGGACTCGCTGAACAGGATCCCGTTGTTGGCGAGGATGCCGACCGGGTGGCCGTGGATGTGCGCGAAGCCGCACACCAGCGTCTGCCCGTAGAGCTCCTTGAACTCCTGCAGCCGCGAGCCGTCGACCAGCCGCCGGACCACCTCGCGGACGTCGTAGGGCGTGCGCAGGTCGGCGGGCACGACGTCGTAGAGCTCAGCCGGGTCCTCCGCGGGCTCCATGACCGGCTGCCGCTGCCACGGAGACGGGGCCTTCGGCGCCAGCGTCGACACGATCCGGCGCACGATCCGCAGCGCGTGGGCATCGTCGTCGGCGAGGTGGTCGGTGACGCCGGAGGTCCGCGAGTGCAGATCGCCGCCGCCGAGCTCCTCCGCGGTGACCTCCTCGCCGGTCGCCGCCTTCACCAGCGGCGGGCCGCCGAGGAAGATCGTCCCCTGCTCGCGCACGATCACGCACTCGTCGCTCATGGCCGGGACGTACGCGCCGCCCGCGGTGCACGAGCCCATGACGGCCGCGATCTGCGGGATGCCCAGCGAGGACATCGTCGCCTGGTTGAAGAAGATCCGGCCGAAGTGCTCGCGGTCGGGGAAGACGTCGTCCTGCAGCGGGAGAAAGGCGCCGCCGGAGTCGACGAGGTAGAGGCACGGCAGGTGGTTGTGCAGGGCGACCTCCTGCGCGCGCAGGTGCTTCTTGACGGTCATCGGGTAGTACGTGCCGCCCTTGACGGTCGCGTCGTTGGCGACGATCACGCACTCGCGGCCGGACACCCGTCCCACGCCGGTGACGATGCCGGCGCCCGGCGCCTCTGAGTCGTAGAGGTCGTGGGCGGCGAGCGTGGAGAGCTCGAGAAACGGCGCCCCGGGATCGAGCAGGCGGTCGACGCGCTCGCGCGGGAGCAGCTTCCCGCGTGAGACGTGGCGCTCGCGCGCCTTCGCGCCTCCGCCCTCGCCCACCCGCGCGAGCTGCGCATGCAGGTCGCCCACCAGGTCAGCCAGCTCAGCCATCACCGGGCACCTCCACGCGCGCGAGCGCCTGGCTCTGCTTGACGCGGTCGCCGACGGCGACGCTGATCTCCGCCACCACGCCGGCGGCCGGGGCGACGATCGCCAGCTCCATCTTCATCGACTCCAGCACCACGACCGGATCGCCCGCGGCCACGGCGTCGCCGGCGGCGACCGGCACGAGCAGCACGGAGCCCGGCATCGGCGCGCGCAGGTCGCCTTCGACCGCGCCCAGATGCGCCTCCTCGACCGACGGCGTGCGCACGCGCCAGGCGTGGCCGTCGCGGCCGAGCCAGAGCGTGGCGCCGTCGCGCGCCCAGCGCCAGCGCGGGTGCGGCGCCTCGCCGGGCGCGACCGCGACGTCGACCGCCTCGGCGCCGTCGACGGAGAGCAGCCACCAGCTCGGCGCGCGGACGCCGCCGAGCCGCCAGCCGTCCGTGCGCGCGAAGGGATCGTCGCTCGCCGGCTGCGACGCCGCCTCGATCTGCGCCGCCGCCCGCGCGACGTCGCCGTGGCCGAGCGCGGGCCCCGGGACCGCGACGCGCTCGACCAGCCCGGTGTCGAGCTCGCCCGCCCGCACGGCGTCCAGCGCCAGCAGCGAGCGCAGGAAGCCCGTGTTGGTGGTGACGCCGAGGATCGCGGTGTCGGCCAGCGCGCGGTCGAGCTTGGCCAGGGCGGTCGGGCGATCGTGCGCGTGCGTGATGACCTTGGCCAGCAGCGAGTCGTAATCGGGCCCCACGACCGAGCCGGTCTCGATCGCGTCGTCGGTGCGCGCCTGCGACGAGCGCGTGTACGCGACCACGGTCCCGGTCGACGGCAGGAAGCCCGCCGCCGCGTCCTCCGCGTTGACGCGCGCCTCGATCGCGTGCCCGCG
Organism: Solirubrobacterales bacterium; assembly: GCA_038318085.1. Taxonomy (GTDB): domain Bacteria; phylum Actinomycetota; class Thermoleophilia; order Solirubrobacterales; family Solirubrobacteraceae; genus DATLGB01. Next base: position 25,891 of record JBBQBV010000020.1, on the reverse strand, counting down.
CAGCTCGACGCGGTCGAACCCCAGCGGCTCGCCCGCCGCGACGCGCAGCTGGCACTCGACGAGGTCGAGGCCGGTGACGAGCTCGGTGACCGGGTGCTCGACCTGCAGCCGGGCGTTCATCTCCAGGAAGTAGTGCGTGGACGGATCGTCCGCGTCGGCGATGAACTCGACCGTGCCCGCGTTCTCGTACCCCGCGGCCCGGGCCAGCGCCACGGCCTCTTCCCCCAGGCGCTCGCGGAGCTCGGCGGAGACGGCCGGGGAGGGCGCCTCCTCGACGAGCTTCTGATGGCGGCGCTGCAGCGAGCACTCGCGCTCGCCGAGCGACACCGCGCCGATCACCTGCACCTCGATGTGCCGGGCGTGCGGGAGGAAGCGCTCGACGAACACGCGGTCATCGCCGAAGCCGGCCTGCGCCTCGCGCCGCGCGGCCGCCACGCAGGCGTCGAGCTCACCCGGAGAGGCGACGACGCGCATGCCGCGCCCGCCGCCGCCCGCCGCCGCCTTGACGAGCAACGGGTAGTCGTCGCCGGCCGCGCGCGCCTGCTCGAGCGTGTAGGACGGGACGACCGGGAGGCCGGCGGCCTCCGCGACGGCCTTGGCGCGGACCTTGTCGCCCATCAGCTCGATCGCGTCCCCCGAAGGACCGACGAACACGAGGCCCGCCTCGGCGCAGGCGCGCGCGAACGCCGCGTTCTCCGACAAAAAGCCGTAGCCCGGGTGGACCGCCGCCGCGCCCGCCTCGCGCGCCGCGCCCAGCACCGCGTCGATGTCCAGGTAGGACCCGACGCCCATCGCGTCGTCGGCCTCGCACACGTGCGGCGCGCCGGCGTCGGCGTCGGTGAAGACGGCGATCGAGCGGATGCCGAGCCGGCGCAGCGTCCGCGTGACGCGCCGCGAGATCTCGCCGCGGTTGGCGATCAGGACCGACTCAAACATGCCACTCGACCGGGCCCGCCACCAACGTGTGGGAGCCGAGCGCCCGCCGGAGCGCCGCCTGGGCCGCGCGGGCACATTTGAGCAGGGCGGGCAGGTCGATCCCGGTCTCGACGCCCATCTCGTGCAGCATGGACACGACGTCCTCGGAGGCGACGTTCCCCGTGGCGCCGGCCGGCACGGGGCAGCCGCCGAGCTCGCCGAAGCTCGCCTCGAAGGAGTCGACCCCGACCTCCCAGGCGGCGAACACGTTGGCCAGGCCCTGGCCGCGCGTGTTGTGGAAGTGCGCCGTGAGCTCGACGCCCGGCAGCGCGTCCTGCGCGGCAGCGAAGAACGCGCGGACCTGCGCCGGGTTGGCCATGCCCGTGGTGTCGCCGAAGCCGATCTCCTGCGCGCCGGCAACCTGCAGGCGGCGGGCGATCTCGAACACCCGGGCGGGCGCGACGTGGCCCTCGTACGGGCAGCCGAAGGCGACGCTGATGACGCCCTCGCAGCGCAGACCCGACGCCTGGGCGCGCGCCAGCACGCGCTCGAGCCCGGCCAGCGACTCCTGCACCGAGCGCTTGAGGTTCGCCCGGTTGTGCGACTCCGTCGCCGACAGGAACACGTTGACCTCATCGAAGCGCTCGCGCAGCTCGAGCGCGTGGTCGAGCCCGCGCTCGTTGGGGATGAGGACGGAGCGCGCGACGCCCTCGGGGACGTCGACGCCGAGCAGGACCTCGCGCGCGTCGGCGAGCTGCGGGATGACGTCGGCGCGCACGAAGCTCGTGAGCTCCAGGCGGCGCAGGCCCGTCCGGGCGAGCGCGTCGATCAGGCCTATCTTGACGTCGGTCGGGATGACCTCGGGCTCGTTCTGAAAGCCGTCGCGCGGGCCGACCTCCCGGATGCGCACGGCGCGCGGCGTCATGCCCCGAGCGCGCGGGCGATGACCATCCGCTGCACCTCGTCCGTGCCCTCACCGATCGTGAGGATCTTCGCGTCGCGGTACATGCGGCAGACCGGATACTCCTCGATGTAGCCGTAGCCGCCGTGGATCTGGACGGCCTCCTCGGCGCAGCGCACGGCCAGCCGGCCCGTCTTGAGCTTGGCCTGGGCGGCCGTCAGCGTGAAGTTGCGGCCCGCATCCTTCAGGCAGGCGGCCTTGTAGGTGAGCAGGCGCGCGGCCTCGATCTCCGTCGACATGTCGGCGAGCTTGACCTGGATCGCCTGGAACTTCGAGATCCGCTGGCCGAAGGCGTGCCGGTCCTTGGCGTAGGCGAGCGCCTGATCGAGCGCCCCCTGGGCGAGGCCCACCCCCATCGCCGCGACGCCGATGCGACCGATGTCGAGGACGTGCAGGAACTGCTTGTACCCCGAGCCCCGCGGCCCGAGCAGTTGCTCCTCGCCGACGCGGCAGTCCTCGAAGCTCAGTGGGCGCGTGTCCGAGGCGTGCCAGCCCATCTTGCGGTACGCCGCGCCGACCGCGTAGCCGGCGGTCCCCCGGTCGACGATCAGGTTGGAGACCTCGTTCCCGCCGGTGCGCGCGGTGATCGCGACGTGGCCGGAGATGTCCGTCCCGGCGTTGGTGATGAACTGCTTGGCGCCGTTGATCGCCCACTCCCCGTCGCGCAGCGTCGCGCGGGTGCGCACGTTGCCCGCGTCCGAGCCGGCATCCGGCTCGGTCAGCCCGAATGCGCCGAGCTTGCGGCCCGCCAGCAGGTCGGGCAGGTAGCGCTCCTTTTGCTCGGCAGAGCCGAAGAGGTAGATCGGCTGGGTCCCGAGCGAGGTGTGAGCGCACATCGTGATGGCCACGGAGGAGTCGACCCGGGCGAGCTCTTCGACGGCGATCACGTAGGCGAGCGAGTCGGCGCCCGCGCCGCCGTACTCCTCGCCGAACGGGATGCCCATGAACCCGAGCTCGCCCAGCTTGGCGACGATGTCATACGGGAACGCCTTCGTCCGGTCGAGCTCCTCGGCGACCGGGGCCACCTCCTGCTCGGCGAAGTCGCGCGCGGTCCGCCGGATGAGGTCGTGCTCGGGCGACAGATCGAAGTTCACCCTTAACATCCTACCGACCGGTCGGTATTGTGTCCATGCATGCCGCGCACCCCCACCAAGGCGGGCTCCCGCGTCAAGTACGACGCCAGGCTGGCCGAGCTCGTCGGCACCGCCGCGGCGCTGTTCGCGCAACACGGCTACCACGGGACCTCGATCGAGCAGCTGCTGGCGGCCGCGGGCCTCACGCGCGGCGGCCTGTACCACTACATCGACGGCAAGGCCGACCTGCTCGTCGCCGTCCAGCGCGAGCTGCTCGAGCCGCTGCTCGAGCGCGCCCACGCGGTCGTGGCCGCGAGCGAGGACCCCGAGACCCAGCTGCGCGCCGTCACCCGCGAGTGGGTCGGGCAGGTCGAGTCCCACCGCGACCACATGACCGTCTTCCAGGCCGAGCGCCGCACCGTCGAGACCGACCCGCGCTGGTCGGAGATCGTGGCCGCGCGCGCGGAGTTCGAGGCGATCCTCGACGGCATCTTCCAGCGCGGCGAGGCGGCCGGGCGGTTCGCCGTCGCCGACCGCGGCCTCGCGCTGCTCGCCTTCCTCGGCATGGTCAACCACATGCCGGCCTGGTTTGACCCGGACGGCCGCCTCTCCGCCGCCGAGGTCGCCGAGCGCTTCTGCGACGTCGTGCTCGGCGGCATCCGCGCGCCGGGGTGATGCGGACGGCTTGCCTGGGTAGAGGGGGGCGGTTTCGTTCCGCACGGTCCGCGCGGCCGGGGGTGTGGAACGTCGTGATCGACTGTCAGCCATGTCGTTCCACGGTGCTCGTGCCGAGGAACGGAGTGGTCGACTATCAGCCCGAATGTTCCACGGGTCCGGCAGCGCGGGCGGGTCTGGAACGAACCGGGCGCTCCCGCGGCCGCCTGCACCCCTCCGGCTACATCGGCTCGAACACCGCCTGCTCGGGCGCGATGTCGTCGCGCAGGCCCTTGTAGGAGGGCGCGCGCAGGGTGCGCGTGCGCGTCCACTCGATGAACTCGACCTCGCAGACCAGCCGCGGCTCGACGGAGTGGGTCTGCTTGGGCGGCTGGCGGCCCTCGAACGGCGAGGCGTCGCGCGCGAGCGGGTCCAGCAGGCGGCCCAGCCGCACGAGCTCGGCCTCCCTGAAGCCCGTGCCCACGCGGCCGGCGTAGTGCAGCGCACCGTCCTGGCAGTAGCCGACGGCGAGGGCGCCGAGGCGGCCCGAGCGCCCGCCCTCCCCGGGCAGCCAGCCGCCGATCACCAGCGACGTGCGGCGGACGTTCTTGATCTTCACCCACGCCGACGTGCGGCGGCCCGGCGTGTAGACGGAGTCCAGGCGCTTGGCCATCACGCCCTCGAGCCCCTGGGCGCGGGTGAGGCCGAGCAGCGCGTCGCCGTCGCCGACGTGGTGGCCCGGCACCTGCCAGCCCGGGCCCTCCAGGCCGAGGCCGAGCAGCGCCTCGCGCCGCTCGGCATACGGCTGATCCACCAGCGAGCGCCCGTCGAGCCACAGCAGGTCGAAGAGCACATACGCGACGGGCGCGTCGCGCGCGAGGCGCTGCACCTGGCGCGCGTTGGCCAGGTGCATCCGGCCCTGCAGGCGCTCGAAGCTCGGCCGCCCGTCCTCGGTGAAGGCGACGATCTCCCCGTCGAGGATCGCCTCGCGCGCCCCGAGCTCGGCCGCCACGCCGCGGACCTCGGGGTACTGCTGTGTGATGTCCCGCCCCGAGCGGCTCTGCAGGCGCAGCCGCCCGCCCGCACAGAAGCCGAGCGCGCGGACGCCGTCCCACTTGACCTCGAAAGCCCAGTGCCGTTGATCGGGCGGCAGCGCGCCCGTGCGCGCGAGCATCGGGGTCAGCTGCTCGGGCATCGGCTCGCGGTCGGGATCCTGCGGCGGATCCATGCGATGGATCATCCAGTTCTTGCCGCCGGTGCGAAACAGGACGTAGCGGCCGTGGACGCGCTCGCCGTGCAGGACGACCATCACCTCGTCCTCACGCCACTTCTCGAGCTCGAAGACGCCGCGATCCCACACCGTCATCGTCCCCGCGCCGTAGTTGCCCGCGGGGATCTCCCCGTGGAACTCGAGGTACTCCATGGGATGGTCCTCGGTGCGCACGGCGAGGTGATTGCGCCGCGGGTCGGGCGGGATGCCCTTCGGGACCGCCCAGGAGGCGAGCGTCCCGTCGTGTTCCAGGCGCAGGTCCCAGTGCAGGCTCGTCGCGTGGTGCTCCTGCACGACGAAGCGCGGCAGCTCGAGCTCTGACACCCCGGGTGTGAGGGAGTCGGGCTCCGGGGTAGCCGTGAAGTCACGCTTCCGGCGGTAGGAGGACAGACGGTCGGAGCCAGGCATCCGAAGGCGAACGTTAGGCGACCGCCCACAGGGGTATGTTCGATGCGCTCATGGACGCTCGGACGATCGCGCTGGACGACAGTCACGGCGATGTGCTTCTCATCGTCATGCGAGGCGAACATGACATCTACACGGCTCCCGCACTGCGCGATCGTCTCGAAGAGGCGCTCGGGGAAGCGCCCACGGGCGTGATCGTCGACCTGTCCGGGTCCACCTTCCTGGACTCCTCGATCCTCGGCGCGCTGCTCGACGCCCGCCGGCAGGCGATCGAGCGGTCGATCGGCTACGTGGTCTGCCTCGGCGAGGATCCCGAGCCCGGGGTCGCGCGCATCCTGGAGATCACGGGACTCGTGCCCGTCTTTCCCGTCGTGCGATCGCGCGCAGAGGCGCTGGAGGCGGCCCGCGTGGCGCCGGCCGACGCATGAGCGACGAGGCGCCGATCGTGCACCTCGACCTGCCGGCGCGCCCCGAGGGGGTCGGCGTCGTACGCCAGGCCCTCGTGGGGGTCGCGGATGGGCTCGCCATCGACGGCGGGATCCTCTCGGACGCCAAGATGGCGGTCACCGAGGCCTGCACCAACGCCGTCGTGCACGCCTACGAGGACGACCTCGGTCGCCTGGACGTGGAGATGTACGCCGACCAGGAGCAGTTCACCGTCGTCGTCCGCGACCGGGGGGTCGGCATCGCCCCGCGCCCGGCCCGCTCGAGCTCCACCGCGCTCGGGCTCGGACTCCCGCTGATCGCCGCGCTGTCGGACAGCTTCGAGGTCCGCGGCGGTCCCGGCCAGGGCACCGAGGTCCGCATGAGCTTCTCCTACGAGCGCGAGGCCGATCCCGCCGACGAGAACCCGATCACCGGCGGGCCGGGACCCACCGGCCGCTGGGAGTCCTAGGCGGCGCGTAGCGCCGCGATCGGCGCCTTGCGCCCGAGGCGGTGCAGCGCGGCGCTCTCGATCTGGCGCACGCGCTCGGGCGTCAGGCCCAGGCGCCGTCCGATCTCGCGCAAGGGCGCGGGGTCCGCACCGCTGAGGCCGAAGCGCATGTGCAGCACCGCGCGCTCGCGGGGCGGCAGCTCGGCCAGCGCGGCGGCCAGCGCCGCGCGCCGGCTCGAGTCCTCGGCGAGCTGCGCCGGGCCCGGCGCGTCGTCCCCGAGCAGCTCACCGAACGTGGCCTCGTCGCCGCGGTCGCCGAGGCCCTTGTCCAACGAGGCGACGGTGCGGGCGACGTCGCGCAGCACGGCGATCTCGGCCCGCGTGAGCTCGGCCGCGACCGCGAGCTCCTCGTCGGTCGGCGCCCGATCCAGACGTGTGACGAGCCGGGCCTCCGCGCGCGCCAGCCTGCGCTGGCGGCGGACGACGCTGACGGGCAGGCGGATCGTGTCGGCCTTGCCGTCGCGCGCGCGCTCGACCGCCTGACGGATCCACCACGTCGCGTAGGTCGAGAAGCGAAAGCCCTTGCGCCAGTCGAACTTCTCGACCGCCCGGATGAGCCCCAGCGTCCCCTCCTGGACGAGGTCGAGAAACGCCACCCCGGGGCCCTGGTATTGCCGGGCGACCGATACCACCAGGCGCAGGTTGGCGCAGATCATCCGATCCTTGGCGGCCAGGTCGCCGGCTTCGATGCGGCGCGCAAGGGCGAGCTCCTCGGCGGGGCGCAGGAGCCGGTAGGTGCCGGCCCGGTCGAGGAAGGCCTGCAGCGCGTCGCTGTCCGCGGTGTCTGCAAACGCGCGCATCAGCCCGGGTTGCGCGCCCCGACGCCCTGGGAGATCTCCTGGACGCGCGAGACGTCGGGGTCCAGCGGCGGGGTGTCGAGGCCGCGGCGCGCGGCCATCCCGTACAGCAGCTCGCGCAGCGCGTCCACCGAGCTGTGGCGCGCAGACCAGCCGAGCGCGCTGACACGCGCGGTCGACATGACCGGGACCGCGAGCGCCATGTCCAACCAGCCCGGCGGCGTCGGCTGCAGTCGCAGCTTCCAGGACAGCTGCGTCAGCGCACGCACGGCGCCCACCGGCAGCGGGAGCTTGCGCGCGCCGAACGTCTCGGCGAGCACGTCGGGATTGAGCACGGGCTCGGCTGCGACGTTGTACGCGCCACGCGCCTCGGGGTCCAGCGCGACGAGCCGGTAGGCCTCCGCCACGTCGTCGGTGTGCACGGCCTGGAACACCAGGCGCGGCAGCTGCGGAATCAGGCGCAGCATGCGCGGATGCATCAGCCCCGCGGGCAGCAACGGGCCGGCGAACAGGCGGCGGATCTCCGTGCCCGCCTCGCCCTTGAAGATCAGCCCCGGGCGCAGGCGCACGACGCGCATCTCTGGGTGGGCGGCCTGCACGCGGTCCAGATCGCCTTCGGCCGCGACCTTGTGGCGCGAGTAGAACGACGACTCGATCCCGCCCGTGGGCCAGGTCTCGTCGACCCCGCGATCCTTCGGGCCCGGCGAGTAGGCGCCGATCGACGACGCGTGGACCAGCGTGCCGACGCCCGCCGCGGCAGCGGCCTCGAAGACGCGCCGGCTGCCGTCGACGTTGACGCTGTGGGTGACGCGCTCGTCGCGCGAAGGCTGGATCAGCCACGCCAGGTGGATGACGGCGTCGGCCCCGGCGAAGATCGCCTCGAGCGGAGCGTCGACGATGTCGGCCTGCACCCCGGCCACCTTGCCGAGGCTCCCCGCGGGCCGTCGCCGGGCGATAGCGACGATCTCCTGCACCCGCTCGTCGGCCGCCAGGGCGCGCACGAGGCTCGTGCCCACGTTGCCCGTCGCTCCGGTCACCACGATTCGCATAGCGCTTGCGCTACCCGCGGAGCGCAGGTGGGCAACGTCAAGATGAGACCTCCCGAAGGGAACGTGGAACGGCCCGGTGTCCGTGGACACCGGGCCGTGGCGCTGCGCCGTCGGGGGCCCGGCGCAGCGGCTCAGCGCGTCCACCGGCGGATGTCAGCGCACCGAGAGCGCGCTGGCCTTCAGTCCCGTGCGTCTGGCGGCGCAGCGACCGCAAGCAGCTCGTCGAGCCCGTCGATGAGCTCGTCGAGCCGGCGGTGGACCGCCTTCGCACCCGCCTCGTCGAGTTCCGGCTCGCTGAAGCCGCCCGTGAGGACCCCGACCATCGGCACCCCGGCGTCCGCGGCGGCCCTGCAGTCCCACGGGGTGTCTCCGATCATCACGGCGGGGCCGTCGACGCCGGCCTTCTCGAGCGCGGCGAGCACGAGGTCCGGGTTCGGCTTGGTCTTGTCGACGTCGGCGGACGTCGTGTAGGGCATGTCCTCGACGCCGAGCAGCTCGACGTAGTGCTGGATCTCCTCCTCCTTGGCCGAGGAGGCGAGGATCACGCGACATCCGCGCTCGACGAGCGCCTCGACGAGCTCGGTGGCATGCTCGAGCGCTGCCACCTCGCCGATCAGCTTCGCGTACTCCTCCTTCTCGGCGTCGCGCACCTCGTCGCCGCGCTCGCGCTCGAACTCCTCCCCCGCGACCTCGGCGACGAGCTGGTCGCCACCCATCCCCATGTAGCGGTGAAGGCGCGCCACCGGGAGGACAATGTCGCAGCGCCGGAAGGCGCGGTACCACGCGATCGCGTGGTGGTAGTTGGTGTCGACGAGCGTTCCGTCCACGTCGAGGATGGCGATGATTTGGCCCATGGTGTTCCCTCCCTACCCGGCGGGGTAGTCGATGACCATGACTTACGTCGTCGTCGGAATCCTCGTCCTGATCGCGCTCGGCGGAGCCCTGATGTTCTTCGTCATGAACAAGACGGGCGGCGCGTCGCCGGCGACGCCAGAGCCCGGCGACCCCACGCCGGCCGGCGACTCGCCCCAGCATTCCGATGAGGCCTCCGACCAGGGCGGCGCGCCGCGGGCGCCGGACGGGCCCTCCAGCCCCCGCTTCAAGCGCGACACGATCGGCGGCGAGGCGGAGGGCGAGACCACGCTCGACGTCGGCGACGCGCCCACTCCGGAGCCCAATCGCTGAAGACCTCGCGGCACAACCTTCAACACGTTGCTGAAGGCGTTTATCGCGGTGTGCCGGCGGGGATGATGACACCATCGCCAGCTCCCCTCCCCGCTCGGATGGGGTTGATGGTTGAACAGGAAAGGATGGATCCCGGCGGCCCTCGGGGGGAAGCCGGAAGCCCCTTCTTCTGAGGGTCAACGAAGACCCCACGAAGTCGCCCGCTTTCAAATTCCTTTCTTTGGAGGATCTGTGCCTACCACCCGGACCCCCGCCTTGCCGCGTCCCGTGCGGCGCGGGCGCATCGCCGCCGCCGGCGCCGGCCGCCGCGCCGCCCGGGACGCCGAGGACCGCGAGCTCATCCGCCGCGCGCAGCAGGACCCGTCCCCCCGCGTGCGCGCCGAGACCGTGGAGGCCTTCATGCCGCTGGCGAAGAGCCTCGCCCGGCGCTACCACCGCGGCGAGGAGCCCTTGGACGACCTCGAGCAGGTCGCCGCGCTCGGCCTGTTGAAGGCGATCAAGGGCTTCAACCCCGACCGCGGGTCGGCGTTCGCGTCGTTCGCAGTGCCGACGATCGTGGGCGAGCTGCGCCGGCACTTCCGCGACAAGGGCTGGACGATCCGGGTCCCGCGCGACCTGCAGGAGCTCTCGCTCGCCGTGCAGCGCAGGTCCGACCACCTGACCACCGAGATGGGCCGCCCGCCGGCGGTGGAGCAGCTCGCCTCAGAGCTCGGCCGCGAAGTTGAGGAGATCCTCGAGGCCCGCGAGGCGCTGCGCGCGATGCGCCCGGCCTCCCTGGACCGCCCGGCGCAGGCCGGGGACGACGAGGACGACACGCCGCTCGCCCGGATCGGCGAGCTCGACCCGGGCTACGAGCGCACCGACGAGGCCGTCACCATCGGCCGCCTGGTGCGCGGACTGCCCGAGCGCGAGCGGCGGATCCTCGCCTTGCGCTTCGGTGGGGACCTGACCCAGTCGGAGATCGGCGAGCAGCTCGGCATCTCGCAGATGCACGTGTCGCGCCTGCTGCGGCGTACGATCGAGGATCTGCACAACCAGGCGCAGCCGGCGGCCTGAGGGGACGCAGAAGTAACTGCGGGATCGCACGTATTTCTGCGTGAACCCTGACCGCCGCTCCGCGGCGTGGCTACGCGGTGTCGGCGACGGGCAGACGCCCGTTGCCGGTGCCGTTGCGCTCCGGCTCGAGTAGAAAGATCTCCACGCTCGCGTCGGGCTCGTGGTGGTTGGCGCTGAGGAAGGCCTCGACGCGCCGGCCCGTCAGGCGCTCGACGTGCGAGCGCATCTCGCGCTCGAAAACGTTCTGCATCGCCCGCCGGCCCTCGTCGACGATGTCCGCCCGGCCGGCCTTGTAGAGCGTCTTCTCCGCGTGGGTGAAGCCGCCGCGCAGCACGCAGCACACGACGTCGTCCTGCAGGATCGTCTTGGCCTGGGTCGGGCCCTTGCCGAAGTACTCGCGGAACAGGCGGACCACGACGTTTGAGATGTCAGCTGCCAGGCGCCCCCTGGCGACGTGCGCAGCGTCGTGCGTTGAACGGTCGTGCTCGAGGGTCATCGGATCTGCCGGAGTGCCTCCTCCCGGTCCGCCGCAATCGTGAAGACTTCGTCGGTACCCGTCAACTGCAGCAGACGCGCGACGGCGGACTGGGGATCGGCGAGGACGAATCGGCAACCGCGCTCCTCGAGGGCGCGGTGGGCACGCAGAAACTCCCGCAACATCGTGGAATCCAGGAAGTCGACCCTGGCGATGTCGACGATCACGGCGCGCGGATCGTCCCCGGTCAGATCTCCGACGAGCGCCGTGAAGCGGTTGCTAACCGACAAGTCGAGCTCACCCGCGAGCTCGAGCACGACGACGCCGTCGGCCGGAGAGGCGACGCGATCGAGGCGGACTTGAAGGGAGTGGGACATCTGCGGCGCGCGATGGTAGCTGCCGGCGCGCCAACCCGCAGGGTGTCCGAGCTCCGAACACCGGAGTTCAGTAGCGCCTGCCCATGGGTACGCGGAGGCCGACGGCAATGGATCACGGCCCCACCTCACCCCCCTCGGAATCGCCGCCTCGCGAACGCGAGCAGGAGGACTGCGACATCCGCCTCACGATGCCCGCGCGCGCGGAGAACGTCGTGATGATCCGCCACGTCTGCGGCGCCTTGGCCGAGGCGCTGCACATGCCCGCCGAGCTCGTCGCCGACATCAAGCTCGCGGTCACCGAGGCCTGCACCAACGTCGTGCGCCACGCCTACGCCGGTGTCGAGGCCGGCCCCATCGACGTGGCCGCAGAGCCCCTGGCGGGCTGCCTGACCGTAGTGGTCTCCGACCGCGGCTGCGGCATCGACGCCAGCCCGGAGAGCGAGGGCCCGGGCCTCGGCCTCCCCCTGATCGCCGCGCTGTCCCACGGCCTCGAGATCGAGCACGGTCCCCAGCAGGGCAGCCGCCTGCGGATGTCCTTCCGCCCGCACGGCGGAAGATTCCTCGCCGAGTGAGCGACGTGACCGCCCATCCGCTCGGGACGGACGGGGACACGCAGGTCACCGTCGCGACCGGGCCCCTGGTCGGTCCCGTGCTGCGGCGTGTGGTCGGGATGCTGGCGGCGCGCGCCGACCTCCCCCTCGACCGTCTCGACGACGCCGTGCTCGTCGCCGACGTCGTCGCCTGTCGCGCGCCGCCCTATGCAGGCGAGGCGGTCCGGGTCCGGCTGACTGCAGGCGAGCGCATCCTGTGGATGCGCGTGGGCCCGCTGCGCGCCGGGGGGGCGGAGGCGCTGCTGGGCGAAGCTGCCGGTGCGCAGGTCGGCAGCGTGATCCTCAAGCTCGCCGACGAGGTGCATGTGGACACCGAGGACTCAGGCAGCGAGTTCCTGCGCGTCCGCGTGGCATACGCCGGGTAGCGAGGCCGCGTTGGCTACGGACTTCTCCGCCTCCGACGTGCACACCGACGACACGACGCACGTCGTCGCCGTCAGCGGCGGGATCGACATCTTCTCGGCGCCGGAGTTCAAGGCGCGCATCCAGGATGCCGTCGAGACGGCGCGCGCCGTCGTCGTCGTGGACCTCGCGGGCGCGACGTTCATCGACTCGTCGAGCCTCGGAGTGCTCATCTCCGCCCACCGCCGCCTGGCGCTGCGCGGTGGGCGCCTGATCATCGCCTGCGACGTCCCGGTCGTGCTGAAGACCTTCAAGCTCACGGGGCTCGACGCCGTCCTCGAGCTGGTCGGCTCGCGTGAGGAAGCCCTCGCGTCCGCCGCCGCCTGAGATCGAGGCTCCAGGCGGCGGCGAGCCGACTCCTGCTACCGCGCCGTGACGCTCTTGGCCTTCTCCTCGATGGTCGAGATCATCGAGTCGAAGCTCTCGGCGAAGGAGGCGACGCCCTCCTCGACGAGCTCGCGGCCGACGATGTCGTCGACGTCGACGCCGATCTCGCGCAGCTCGTCCATGAGCGCGTGGGCGCCCGCGACATCCTTGTCGATCGTCCGGGCGGCGGTGCCGTGGTCGCGGGCGCACTCGATGGTGGCGTCGGGCATCGTGTTGACGGTGTCCGGGCCGATCAGCTCGTCGACATACAGCGTGTCGGAGTACTCGGGGTTCTTCGTCGACGTGGACGCCCACAGCGGGCGCTGCACGGCGGCGCCCTCGGCGGCCAGGCGCTCCCAGCGCTCGCCCGAGAACAGCCGCTGGAAGGACTCGTAGGCGATGCGGGCGTTGGCGACGGCCGCCTTGCCGGCGAGATCGGAGCGGCCGAGCTCGGAGAGCCGCTTGTCGATCTTGCCGTCCACGCGAGAGACGAAGAAGCTCGCCACCGACGAGGCGCGGTCGATGGACCCGCCTCCGTCGAGGCGCTTCTCTAGGCCGCTGATGTAGGCCTCGGCGATCTCCTCGTAGCGCTTGACGTCGAAGAGCAGCGTGACGTTGACGTTCACGCCGTCGGCGGTGAGCTGCTCGAAGGCCTGCACGCCGGCGGGCGTCCCCGGGACCTTGATGAGGACGTTCGGTCGGTCGATGCGCTCCTTGATGACCTTCGCCTGCTCGACGGAGCCCTGGGCGTCGTCGGCGAGCTCGGGCGGCAGCTCGAAGCTGACGTAGCCGTCCTTGCCCTCGGTGTCGTCGAACACCCCGCGCAGCACGTCGGCGCCGTCGCGGATGTCCTGGAAGCCGATCTCGAAGAAGATCTCGCGCGGCTCCAGGCCCTTGCCCGCCTGCTCGGCGAGCGCGTCGTCGTAGCGATCGGAGCTGCCGATCGCCTTCTCGAAGATGGTGGGGTTGGAGGTGACGCCGCTGATGCCGTCGTCGTTGACCAGCCGCTCGAGCTCGCCGTCTTCCAGCAGGGCCCGAGAGATGTTGTCGAGCCACACGGCCTGGCCCTCGGCTTCGATCTCGTGCAGGTGGTTCGTATCCATACACCGAGGTTACCCCCGCCTCGCGCGGGGAACCCCCAATCGCATGCTCTTCTTGGGGATCCCGGACCCGCGCCCGCCGGTTCCCGACCCAGCGCCGCCGATACCGGCCCCCGATCCGGCGCCGCCGACGCCCGGCCCGGACCCCATGCCGTTGCCGCCGGGCCCCAACCCGCTGCCGATCTAGGCGGCGTCAGGCCGCTTCGGAGAGCGCGACGAGCTCGCGGCGCAGCGCGAGGTGCTGGAGCGCGCGACGCTCGATCGCCCGCAGCTCCTCGCGCCCCATGCCGAGCTCGCGCTGCAGCTGGGAGAGGGGAAGCGGCTCGCGCTCGTCGCCGTCCAGGCCGAAGCGCAGCTTGATGATCATGCGCTCGCGGTCGGGCAGCTCCTCGACGGCGGCGCGCACGGCCGCGCGCGAGAGGGAGACCTGGACCTCCTCCTCCGTGCTCTGCTCGCCGGAGGCCATGAGCGTGCCCAGCGAGGCGTCGTCGCCCTCGCCGACTGGCTTGTCCAGGCTCGTCACCGTGCGCGAGACGTCGAGCATCTCGACGACCTGCGCCAGCGGCAGCTCCGCGGCCCGGGCGATCTCCTGGGGCGTGGGCTCGCGCCCGAGTGAGACGGAGAGCTGGCGCTCGACCGTGGCGATCTTGCGCTCACGCTGGGCGACGTGCACCGGCAGGCGGATCGTGCGGCCCTTGTCGGCGATCCCGCGCTGGATCGCCTGGCGGATCCAGAGGGTCGCATAGGTGGAGAAGCGAAAGCCCTTGCGATGGTCGAACTTCTCGACGGCGCGGATCAGGCCGAGCATGCCCTCCTGGATGAGGTCGAGCAGGCACAGCTCGCTGAGGCCTTGGTACTTGCGGGCGATCGAGACCACGAGGCGCAGGTTGTGCGTCGTCAGGCGCTCCTTGGCGTCCAAGTCACCCGTCTCGATGCGCTGGGCGAGCGCGAGCTCCTCGTCCGGGCGCAGCAGGCGGTGCCGGCCGGCCTCGTTGAGGAACTGCTGCAGCGCGTCCGTCGTGAAGACCGCGAGATCGAGGTTGGTGTACCCCGTCCGCGCAGGCGCCGCGTCGGGGAGGGTGTTCGCGCAGTCGTCGGTGATCTCGAAGCCGCGCGCCTCGATGGCGGCGTGGACCGCCTGGGTGTCCTCCTCCTCGAGGGCGAGGTGCTCTACGAAGGTCGCGATCTCGGACTCGGCGATGCAGCCGAGCTCCTCACCGCGGGCCAGCAGGGCTTCGAGATCGGACGGGGAGACGGTCACGGCGACTCGTCCTCGGCGTCGGAGTCCTCGGCGTCCAGGTCTGCGTCGTCGTCCTCCTCGGCCTCACCGGTCTCCGGGTCGTCCCAGCTCTCAAGCGTCATGGAGGCCGGGTACCCGCCACGCGCGGAGGCAATCAGCACCGCGTCCGGCGCGAGGCCGTAATCGGTGCGAGATCGCGAGGACGTCCGTGCCGGTGCGCTCCGCAGCGTCGGGTACCCTGCGCCGATGCTCGGTACGCCGTCACCGAGGGTAGAGGTGGCCTGATGGGTGAGCGCGTGCTGCTCGCCGGTCGCCGCCGGCCCTGGATCGTTCCCACCGTGATCGCGGCTGCGTGCGCGATCACGACGTGGCTGACGGCGAACGCCGAGGATCTCCCGATCCATGACCCGGACGGGATCGGCGGCCCGCCGCTCGTGCGCATGAGCGCGATCCTGGCGATCTTCATCGCGCTCGACGTGCTTCCGCGCGCCGCATTCCGCGGGCGGCTGCACCCCCTGCGCAGCTTCGCTGCGATGCGCGCCGTCATCCGTGAGCGCTGGTGGGGCCGCCGCATCCTGCTCGTGCTGGTCGGGCTGTTCTCGTTCTACGTCACGTACGTGGCCTACCGGAACTTCAAGGGCTTTCTGCCCTTTTTGCGTCCCGAGCGCCACGACACGACGCTGCTGGAGCTCGACAGGTCGCTCTTCTTCGGCCACGACCCCTCGACGCTGCTGCACTCGCTGCTGGGAACCGGCATCGCCAACGAGATCTTGTCGGCGGCCTACGTCCTGTTCTTGGCCTTCGTCCCGATCTCGCTCGCGGCGTCGCTCGTCTGGTTCGGGGAGATGCGCAAGGGCCTGTGGTACGCCACCGCGCTGTGCGTGAACTGGGTGCTCGGCGCCGTCAGCTACTACCTGATCCCCGCCATGGGACCGGCCTTCGTCGCTCCGCAGCTGTTCTCGGATCTCGCCCCGACCGCGTCGTCGTCGTTGCAGCACTCGCTGTGGGTCGAGCGGCTCAACGTCCTCTACGGTCACGCACCGGGGCCGGCGAAGGACATCGTCCAAAGCATCGCGGCCTTCGCCTCGCTGCATGTTTCCGTCGTGTTGACGGCCGCCCTCGTCGCCCAGATCGTGCGCGCCAACAAGGTGCTGCGGATCTTCTTGTGGTCGTACTTCGCCGTCGTCGTGGTCGCCACCATCTACCTCGGCTGGCACTACTTGACCGATGACGTCGCCGGCGTGGTCATCGCGTTCGCGGCGGTGACCGTCGGCGCCGTCGCCACCGGCCATCCGGTGAGCGGCTTCTGGCGCCGCGAACGCGGCGGGGGCGGCGTCGGCGTCGGCGTCGCCGTCGCCGTCGCCGTCGGCGGGATGGATCCGCCGGTGCGCGTCGTGAGCGCCCGCAACCTGCCCAACGTCCTGTCCACCGGCCGCATCGTGCTGGCTCCCGTGATCGCGGCCGTCGTGCTCGCCCATCCGGCGGGGTCCCTGCTGGCCGCGGCGCTGTTCGCGGCGGGCGGGATCACCGACGTCCTGGACGGCCACCTGGCGCGCAGCCGAGGGCTGATCACCCCCTTGGGCAAGCTGCTGGACCCGGCGGCCGACAAGCTGCTGGTGATCGCGGCGCTCGCCAGCCTCGTCGCCGTGGACCGCCTCGCCCTCTGGGTCGTCGGCGTCATCGCGGCGCGCGAAGTGCTCGTCACGCTCCTGCGCGCCCACGCGGTTCGCCGCGGCACCGTCATCGCGGCCGGCGCCGCGGGCAAGGTCAAGATGGCGCTGCAGGTCGCCATGGTGCTGGTCCTGATGGCCGTCGCAGACCCGTTCGCAGGCTGGGTGCAGGTGCTCGTGGCGGCCACCGTGACCCTGACGGTCCTCTCCGGCCTGGACTACCTGCGAGCCTACGTCCGCGGCGGCTCCGCCCGGCCGGCGGTCGCGCGCGTCTAGTGATGGGCCACTAGGCTCGCCGCCCCCCGCGACCGTGGCATGGCGTGTTTGCCGCCGCACCACTCATGGAGAGTCTGATAAGAGCGATGGCCTTCCCGCATCTCAGTCAGCCGGTCGCGCAGGGCGTGCGCGTCCTCGACGCCGACCCCGACCTGGGCCAGAACCTCGCCGGCGACCGCTTCGAGCAGGCGCGCCAGGCGCTTGTCGCCCGCACCGAGGCCATCCCGCGCGGGAGCTGGGTCCCGGACCCGGAGGCGGCTCCAGACGCCACGGGCGGCGTCGGCCTGCTGCTCGTCGAGGGCGTCCTCGTCCGCCGGCTCTCCCTCGGTCACCGCTCGTGTGCGGAGCTGCTGGGCCCAGGCGACCTGCTGCGGCCCAGCCAGGACGGCTTCAGCGAGCTCCTGGCGCCCTTCTCCGTCGCCTTCCGCGTCGTCGAGCCGCTCATGGTCGCGCACCTCGACGTCCGCTTCGTCGCCCGCTCCGCCCGCTTCCCGGAGATGACGGGCGAGCTCATCTCGCGCGCGCTGGACCGCTCGCGGCTGCTGGCCCGCATGCTCGCCGTGGCCCAGCTTCCGCGCGTGGACTCCCGCCTGCTGATCGCCATGTGGCACCTGTCCGAGCGCTGGGGCACGGTCGGCCCCGAGGGCCGCGTGCTGCCCGGCTTCCTATCGCACGAGCTGCTCGGCTGGATCGTCGGCGCCCGCCGGCCGAGCGTCACCACCGCCCTCGGCCAGCTCTCGCTGCGTGGGCTCGTCAGGCGCCAGGCGGACGGCACGTGGCTGCTCGGCGAGGAGCCGCCCGTGTTCGAGGGCTTCGCCGTCGCGACCTGAGGCGAGCGCTCCGCCGGCGTCCACCGCAGCCGTGTAGGGCGGTCACGCCCCTGGTTCGCTGGGGCGGTCGAGACCGGGGGCCGCGGTCCGGTTGAAGGCGCGCAGCCGCCGCCGCGGCGCGACCTCGAGCACGGTGACGCTCGTGTTGGACGGCCCGGCGACCGCGAGGACGTCGGCCCCGGTCACGTGGGAGACGGCGGCCCGCGCGCAACCGCCGTGGGTGAAGACGAGCCAGGAGCCGCCACGCGCGGCGAGGTCGTCCAGCGCGCCAGCCACCCGCGCCTGGAACTCCTGCCACGGCTCGGCGCCCTCCGGGACGAAGGCGTTGTCGCGGAAGGCGTCCATGTCCTCGGAGGAGATGTCGGCCTCGAACTGGGTCTGCCAGACGCCCAGGTTGCGCTCGCGCCAGCGCGGGTCGACCTCGGCGTCGCCGTGGCCGGTCAGCTGCGCCGTCTCGCTGGCCCGGCGCAGGTCGGACGTGATGGCCTGATCGGCGGGCAGCTGGTCGACGATCTCCGCGAGGGCGTGGGCCTGCGCGCGGCCGGCCTCGGACAGGGCCGGATCGCCCTGGCCCTGCAGGCGCGCTTCGGCGTTCCACTCCGACTCGCCGTGACGGATCAGGTACAGGTAGTTCACTCGTCGGCGGCCTCGCCCAGCCGGGCGATGGCCTGGCGGATCAGGCGGGAGACGTGCATCTGGGAGACCCCGATCCGGTCGCCGATCTCCTGCTGGGTCAGATCCTCCGAGAAGCGCAGCCGCAGAACCTCGCGCTCGCGCGGCGCCAGCACCCGCAGCAGCTGGTCGACGGTGGCGGAGTCCTCCGCCCGGCGGAAGCCGGGGTCGTCGCCGCCCATGGCGTCCGCGACGGCCGGGCCGCCGTCGTCGTCCTCGGTGCGCGGGCGGTCCAGAGAGACGGCGCGGTAGGCGTGCGCCGCCTCGCGGGCCTCGAGCACCTCCTCCTCGGAGACGCTGAGCCGAGCCGCCACCTCGGCCGGGGTCGGCGCGCGGCCCAGCTCGCGGCTGAGCTCCTCCGACGTGCGGTCCAGGCGCAGGGCAAGCTCCTGCAGGTCGCGCGGAACGCGCACCGACCAGCCCTTGTCGCGGAAGTGGCGCTTGAGCTCGCCGAGGATGGTGGGGACAGCGAAGGAGGAGAAGGCGACGGCACGGCCCGGGTCGAAGCGATCGACGGCCTTGACGAGGCCCAGCGAGGCGACCTGCACCAGATCCTCCAGCGGCTCCCCGGCGCCGGCGTAGCGGCGGGCGAGCTGCCGCGCGAGCGGCAGGAAGCGCTGCACGACCTGCTCGCGGGCCGCGTGGTCGCCCGAGCCGTGGTAGCGCTCGAGCAGCCGCCGGTCCTCGGCGGCGCGCGTCGCGCGATCCTCGGCGGAGGGCCGGCCCGCCGGGCTGCGCTCAGGCGGATGGGGGTCCTTGGTCTCTCGCTCGATGATGTCGGACACGGTCGTGGCAGGGCGCCTCGTTCAGCCGAGCCGCACCTGCACCTTATCGGTCGCGTTTCGCGCGTTGAGCTTCGGGGCAGTACCAGGACCAGTTCAAAACAACGACGTCCGTCCGGGCGCGGGAGCCGGCCGGCACAGGAGGTCATTGACATGATCGGCATCCTCATCTCGGTGGTGCTCGCAGCACTGGTCTACTGGCTGTGCACCGCACTGGGTCTCCCGGTGGTCGTGGGCATCATCGCGGCGATTCTCGTTCTGCTCGGAGGCGTGGGCTACGGCGGCCGCCTGGGCGCCGGCACGCGAGGCCGCGTCTAAGGAAGCGTCGAGCAACAAGTGTGCGGTTTGGGATTGACGCTTCCTAAGGCTCCGCAGGCCGCAGCGTGAGCGTCTCGGGGTGCGAGCACAGCGCTCGCCTCCCGGGACAGCTCCCGCACAGCTCGCGGTGGGGCGTGTCCGTGACCGAGAAGCGCCCCGCCAGCAGCCCCCCCGCCAGCATCACCAGGCGCTCGCTCAGCCCCGCGGCGTCCGGCGGGCGGTAGACGGCCGTGGCCGGAGCGTCCGGTCGCTCGAGGTAGCAGTGGGCGACCTCGACCCGCGGGGCCCCGTTGCGCAGCGCCGCCAGGGCGTACACGAGCCGCTGGCCGTCGTAGTCGCGCGTGGTGAGCTCCTCCGGGTCGAGCGCGTCGAGCGGGTTCGTCTTGTAGTCGACGATCAGCACGCCGCCGTCCGGCTCGCTGCCCAGCACGTCGACCACCCCGTGCACGAGCGGGCCGCCGGTACCGGCCTCGAGGCCGAACGCGAACGGCGCCTCGCGGCGCACCACGCGGGCGGCGGCGAGCCGCGCGCACAGCGGGGAGGCCGCGAAGGCCTCGACCAGCCGCGTGACGTCGGCGGCCTCGGCCTCGGTCAGCTCGGCGTCGTTGGCGGCGGCGACCGCGGCGACCGTCTCCGGCGCCGGGGCGGACGGGCGCGCGAAGTCCAGGTCCTCGAGCAGGACGTGCACGAGCGTCCCGCGCAGCAGCGGATCGAGCCCGGGGGCCCGCGGCGGCGGTCCCGGCTCCGCGGGTGCGGTCGGCGGTGGCTTGACCTCGGGAAGGCCGAGCACGCGGCGCAGGTACCAGCGATAGCCGCAGCGCCCGTACTCCCCGAGCGAGCTGAACGACAGCCGCGCAGGCACGGCCGGCGCGGCAGCGGGCGGCGCTCCGAGCAGCGTGGCGGGAGCCGGCAGGGCGGTGCCCGCCGGGCGCGGCGCGGCCGCAGGGCTCCGGGGACCCAGCCGCCCGGGCGCGTTGACGCGGACCTCGACGACCCCCTCCAGAGCGCGCAGGACCCAAGTGATCGGCGCGGCGCCGGGGCGCGGCTCGGGCACCTTCGCCAGGTCGACGCCGCCGGAGAGGATCAGCGTCTCGCGCGCCCGGGTCATCGCGACGTAGTACAGGCGGCGCTCCTCCTCGTCCTCGCGCGCGGCGCGCTCGGCGGCCAGCGCGTCATAGTCGAGCGCCGGCACGGACTGCGGGGCGCCCAGCGCGCGCAGGCGCAGCCCGATCCGACCGTCGGCGCCGAGCAGCAGCGGCGCCGCGCCGCCGGGGCCCTGCCGGCCGAGGTCGGCGACGCACACGACTTCGAACTCGAGGCCCTTGGCCCGGTGGATCGTCATCAGCCGCACCGCGTCCAGGCCGTCGCTCTCAAGCGCCGCCTCCCCCTCGCGCGCGCCGGCCAGATCCTGCGTGGTGGCGTAGGCGAGAAAGGCGCGCAGGTCGCGGCCCTCTGAGCGCTCGAACTCCCGTGCGAGGCGCATCAGCTTGCGCATGTTGGCCAGCCGCCGCTCGCCGCCCGGCCGGGCCAGCACGGCGACGTCGTAGCCCGTGGCGGCGATCGCGCGCTCGAGCAGGACCTCGGCGGGCAGGCGCTCCGCGCGGTCGCGCTCGACGCGGACGAAGGCGACCAGCCGCTGGAGCCCCTCGCGTTGATCGAGCGGCAGGTCGTCCATCCAGGCCGTATCGCCGCGCAGTGCCGCCCAGGCGCCGCCCTGCTCCCGGCCGGCCCGGGCCGTCAGCACCAGCCCGTCGGCCCCGGTCCCCGCGAAAGGGGAGGCGAGCACGGCGTACAGCGCCGCCTCGTCGAGCGGGTTGGCGAGCGTCTGCAGGTAGGCGAGCCCGTCGCGGACCTGCTCCTGGGACCAGTAGCCGCGCCCGCCGACCACGTAGGTCGACAGGCCGCGCTCCTCGAGCGCCTGCTCGATCAGCCGCAGCGAGGCGGCCGCGCGCACGAGCACGGCGATCTCCCCCGGCCGCCGCCCGCGTTCGACCTCCTCGTGCAGCCGCTCCGCGATCAGCCGCGCCTCGGCCCGCCGCCACGGCTTCTCGCCGGGCAGCTCGAGGCCGAGGCCTTGCACGTCGTCCCAGGCGGTGCTGTCGGTCACGAGCAGCTCGACGGGGATCTGGCCGGGGACCGCGTCGACGTGGTCAGGGTCGAACAGCCGCCCCTCGAAGCCTCCCACCGCGCGGCCGGCCGCCAGCGGCTCGAAGCGGCCGTCGAAGATCGGCGAGAACGCGCCGTTGAGCACGTCGAGCAGCTCGCCGCGCGAGCGGAAGTTCGCGCGCAGCCGCCGGACGCCGGCGTCCCCGAGCGACCGCGCGCGGTCGCGGAAGATCGTGACGTCGGCGTGACGGAAGCCGTAGATCGACTGAAACTCGTCGCCGACCGCGAAGAGGTTGCCGCGCTCGAGCTGCTCGAGCACGTCGAGCTGCAGCCGGTTGGTGTCCTGGAACTCGTCGACCATGATCAGGGCGAAGCGCTCGGCCCAGCGCCTGCGCAGCGCATCGTCGGCGGCGAACAGGTCGCGCACGAGCAGCTGGAGGTCCTCGAAGTCCACGGCGGCGCGCACCGCCTTCGCGCGCGCGGCCTCGGCGGCGAAGCGCTCGAGCAGCCGGTCGGCGAGCACGAGGGCCGTGCGCGCGTGGGAGTCGGCGCACGCCTGGCGATAGGCGGAGAACGCGGCGCGGTAGGCCTCGCACGGCGCCTCGGCGAGCAGCTTGGCGCCGCTTCTGAGCTCGGCGCGGTCGAGGTCGGTCGGCAGCGGCACGCGGTCCTGTGGGACGCCGAGCGCCTCGACGCAGGCGGCCAGCGCGTCCCGGCCGGCCTGGACGCGCATGCCCGGCGCCCCCGCCGACTGCGTGTCCAGGCAGCCCGCCGCGGCGCCGCAGGCGGCGCGCAGCCGGGCGCGCTCCGGCGCGGGGCGCTCGGCCGGCAGCGGCAGCCGCGGCGCGCGCTCGCCGCGGCTGCGCAGCTCGTCGTAGGCGGTCATGACGACGGTGCGCAGGTCATCGCGCATACCCGCCAGCAGGTCCAGCGCGGGCATCCCCTCGGCGTCCGCCCAGGCCTCGACCGCGCGGTCCCACGCCGCGTCGTGCAGGCGCCGCGCGGCGGGCTCGTCGAGCACGGTGAAACGCGGATCCAACCCCGCGGCGAAGGGATGGGAGCGCAGCACCCCGGCGCAGAAGCCGTGGATCGTGCCCACCGCCGCCCCCTCCGCGGCGCGCGCCTGCTCGTGGTGGCCGAGCTCGCCGAAGCGCCGGCGGATGCGCTCGCGCAGCTCGCCGGCGGCCTTCTCGGTGAACGTCAGCGCGAGGATGGCGCCGACGGCGAGGCCGTCGTCGACGACGGCCTCGACGAAGCGCTCGACCATCACGGCGGTCTTGCCCGACCCCGCGTTGGCGGCCAGCAGGCGCGAGCCGCTGCGGTCCGCGATCGCCGCGCGCTGCTCGGGCGTGAAGGGCCGGGTCACGGCGCGGCCTCCTCCTCGGGCATGACGGCGTCCGGCGCGCGGCAGATCCCGGGGTAGGCGCAGCCTCGCGGCGTGCAGCGCTCGGGGCACGGGCGCAGCTCGCCCGCGCGCATCCGCGCCGCGGCGGCCTCGGCCTCCGCGCGCAGCTCGTCGAGCAGCGCCTCCCACTGCCCGGCGTCGACGACGTCGGTGTCGACGAGACCCGCCGCGGCCTCTCCGACGCGCACGGCGCCGCGCGGGCGCAGATCCTTGCCGCGCAGCGGCTGGTACAGCGCGCCGGCCGGGTCCAGCCCGAGCAGCTCGCGTGCCGCGAGCGCGTAGAGCGCCCCCTGCAGGTGGCCGTCGGCGGCCCAGGTCGCCCGCGGGAAGCCCTTGCTGGCCTTGTAATCGCGCACGAGCGCCTCGCCGCCGGGACCGACGTCGATGCGGTCGACGCGCCCCGTGACGCGGACGCCGTCGAGCTCGAGCGCGGGGTGCTCGTCCTCGGCGCGGCCGAAGCTCCACTCCAGCCACTCCGGCTCGAAGCCCGGCCCGGTCGCGCACTCCGCGTCCAGCCAGCGCGCCAGCTCGACCTCCAGCGCGCGCAGGCTCGCCCGGGCGCGGGCACCGGCGCGCGAGTCGCGCAGCGCGCCGACGGCGGTGGCGAGCTCTCGCTGCGCGGCGTCGCGCGTCGCCGGGGTCAGGCGGGCGGAGCCGGTGTCCTGCTTGAGCCGGCGCAGCGTCTGCTCGAGCACGGCGTGGGCGAGCGAGCCGCGGGTCAGCGGCTCGGGGTCCGGGTCGATGCGCTTCGGCGCCAGGATGCGTTCCACGAGCCAGCGCACGCCGCAGTTGGCGAAGGTCTCCAGGCCGCCGGCGCTCTCGGTGCCGTGCCCGGCCAGCACGGCGCGCACGGCGTGCGACCGGGGCTGCGGCAGCGCGCCCGGCTCCGGCGCGGACGCGCCCGCCGCCGCGGCCTGGGAGCGGCGCAGCTCCAGGGGCGTCGGCGCCTGGGCCGGCGGCCAGACGACCTCCGCGAGCAGCCGCCGCCCGCGGGCGCTCCAGAGGTCCTCGGTGAAGAGGTCGCGGACGTCGTCGACGAACGGGGAGCGCAGCTGGGGCTCCCCCTCCTCGTCGGAGGAGCGGAAGGAGAGAAACAGCACCTGCTCGGCGCGCGAGACGGCCGAGTAAAACAGGAAGCGCTCGCGCGCGAGGGCGTCCTCGTGCAGCGGCAGGACGATGCCGGTCGCCCGCGCGAGGGCGCGCCGGTCGGCGTCGTCAAGGAAGGGCTCGGGCGTCGGCCGCCGCGGGAACACGCCGTCCTGCAGGCCGCACACGACCACGACGCGGAAGCGGCGCGCGCGCACGGCCAGCGGGTCGGCGAGCAGGACCTGTCCCCGCCGCGAGCCGAAGGCTCCGTCAGCGCGGACGCCGGCGCCTGTCGGGCCGCCGAGGCGGACCTCGACGTCTCCCAGCGTGTCCAGCACGTCCGCCGGACCGCCCGCCAGCCCGTCCTCGGCGGCCCCGAGGCCGCGCAGGTCGGCGGCGGCGAAGCGCACCTCCGCGGCGACGCGCGCGTCCGCGTGGCCCTCGGCGTCCAGGGTCTCCCCCGCCCGCCGGTGCGGCGCGGTCCAGATCGCCTCGAGCTCGGCCTCGAGCACGCCGAGAAACGCTTCGACGCCCTTGTCGGCGGCGGCGCGCAGCGCGTCGAGCTCCGGTAGCGGCGCGCCCCACAGGCGCACCGCCTCGCGCGCGGTCGCGGCCTCCCTGCGGCGCACCCGGCGCTCCAGCGCGTCGACCGGCGCCGCCGTCGCGAGCTTGCCGGGGGTGCGCAGCCACGTGAGCACGTCCCGCGCCGTCCCGCCCAGCCCCGCGCGCCCGTAGGCGAGCAGCCCGGCGCCGAGGCGCGTCCGGCGCAGCGGCACCCGCTCGGCGCGCTCGACGGGCAGCCCGTAGCTCTCGAGCACCTGGGCGAGCAGCGGCGCCTGCTCGGGCGCCCGCACGAGCACGGCCATGTCCCCGGGCGCGGCGCCCTCGCGCACGAGCTCGAGCAGGGAGGCGCCGATCAGCTCGGCCTCCGCGCGCTCCCCGCCCGCCTCGAGCAGGCGCACGGCGCCGTTGGGCGGGACCGTCGGGGCATCGCCGTCGAACAGCCGCCGCTCCAGGTGGTGCAGCGCCGGCCGCGAGATGCGGGAGTAGTGCTCGGCACGGTCGGGCAGCTCGACCACGCGCTCGGCGAGCGGGCGCAGCGTCTCGACGGTCGCGGCGCGGGCAGCGAAGGCGGCCCGGCCGGGCTCGTAGGTCAGCGACAGCGTGACTTCGGCCTCGCAGGCGCGCACGAGCGTCTCCACGGCGTCGAGCTGCGTCGGGGTCAGGTCGTCGAAGCCATACAGGAACACCGGCCGGCCGCCCCAGCGGGTGGGGTCCGCGCGCAGCGCGTCGAGCGCTCCCCAAGCGAAGCCCTCGGGGTCAACGCGCCCGAGCCGCTCCAGCCGGCGCCGGTAGGCGCTGTAGAGGGCGGCGACGTCCTCCGCGTAGGCCGTCCGGTCCCCCTGCTCCGCCGCCCAGCGGCGCATGCCGGCCGTGAAGCGCTCGGGCGTGATCAGGGCGCGCTGCAGCTCGGCGAACAGGCGCCCGGCCGCGCGGGCGAAGCCGGGGGTGCCGGAGGAGCGGCCCAGCACGCGCAGCTCGGCGTCGTCGGTGACCGCCCGCACGACGCGGTCGCGCGCGACGAAGCCGAGCCGGCGCCCCTTCAAGCCCGCGCGGCGGGCCATCAGCGCGAGCAGCCGCGAGAACGTGAGCACCTCGCCGCCGAAGACGCCGCCCGAGCTCGCGAGCTCGCGCTGGTAGGGCTCGACGTCAGCCGCGGTGGGCAC
This sequence comes from Solirubrobacterales bacterium, assembly GCA_038318085.1. Taxonomy (GTDB): domain Bacteria; phylum Actinomycetota; class Thermoleophilia; order Solirubrobacterales; family Solirubrobacteraceae; genus DATLGB01. The sequence goes on along the minus strand of JBBQBV010000020.1, from coordinate 149 downwards.
CACGAGCAGCGGCTCGGGCGCGGGCAGGCGCAGCGAGCCCGACCGCTCCAGCGCCGCCCGGAACCCGTCCAGCACGACGCCGGCCTTGGCGGCGTTGGCGGGTCCGGTGACGAGCGTGAGCGGCACTGAGGATCGTTGATCGTCGCGCG
>JBBQBV010000019.1:0-35643 GCA_038318085.1 Solirubrobacterales bacterium | reverse complement strand
GTCCGCGCGACGCGGACGCTCTTCGACGAGCGGGGGATGCAGCTTGCGCCGGTCGAGGAGATCGCCAAGGCCGTGGGGATCGCGCGCGGGCTGATCTACCGCCAGTTCTCCTCCAAGGAGGAGCTGTTCGTGCTCACGGTCACGGACTACCTGGCCGAGCTGGCAGGGGAGCTGGAGATGGCGATCAGCGTCGGGCCGGCCGAGCCCGTGGCCCGGCTGGCGCGGCTCGCCGAGGCCCTCGCGCGCTTCTGCGAGCGCTATCCGGCGTTCCTGGACTGCTCGATGTCGCTGATGCACCGGCCGGCGAGCGAGCTCAACGCCACGGTGTCCGAGTCCGTCTGGCTGCGCCTCGGGCGGGGCATGGCGAGCTGCATCGGGCCGATCTGCGACGTCATGCGCGAAGGGCGCGCCGCCGAGGTCTTCGCGCTCGAGGACCCCGACTTCGCAGCCAACGCGCTGTGGACACAGAGCCTCGGGCTCATGCACCTCGCCCGCATCCGCGTCGGTCTGCGCCGGACGGGCGACCTCCCCGAGCTGTTCAAGGTCGACCCCGAGGACGTCGTGCGGACCTGCGTCCAGAGCGCGCTCGCGACGGCCGGCGTGCCCGCATGACGCAGCAGATCGTCCTGTTGCGCGGCATCAACGTCGGAGCCCACCGGCGCGTGAAGATGGCCGACCTGCGCGCGCTGCTCGAGTCCCACGGCTACGAGGCCGTCAAGACGCTCGGGCAGAGCGGCAACGTCGTGATCAGCGGCTCTGAGACCACGGCGCCGGCGCTCGAGCGGCTGATCGAGGCGGAGCTCGGCGTCGACCCGCTCGTCGTCCTGCGCACGCGCGACGAGCTCGCCGACGTGGTCGAGCGCAACCCCTTCGCCGACATCGCCGACGATCCCAAGCGCCTGCAGGTCAGCTTTCTCGGCGGCGAGCCGGAGCCCGCCGTGGTCAAGGAGATCGGCGGCGCCGACCACGCGCCCGAGCTGGTCGCCTTCAGCGGGCGGGAGGTCTACGCCTGGCATCCGAGCGGCGTCCAGGACTCGGCCCTCGCCAAGCTGCTCAACGACAAGCGGCTGGGCGTGACCGCGACCGCGCGCAACTGGAACACGGTGACCAAGTTGCTCGCGCTCGCCGAGTAGCCATGCCCGCATGAGCCCGACCGTCCAGGCGCCCGTCCCGCCCCCGCTGGACCTCCGCGTTCACCGCCGCATCCCCGGCGACATGCGCCGGGAGCTGCGCGTGCGCCGCCGCGGACGCCTGCCGGCCGGCAGCCAGGCACCGAGTGCCTGGAACACGTGGGCGAGCGTCGCTGACCCGCTGCGCATGCTGCTGCGCCATCACCTCCGCTACGGCGCGGTCTTCACGGTGCGCACCTTGCACGAGCCGATCGTGTGGGCCCTGGGCGCCGAGGCCACCCACCAGATGCTCGTCACCGAGGCCGACGCGTTCGCGTGGCGCACGGGCCACTTCGTCGAGCTGTGGCCGCTGCTCGGCGACGGCCTGCTGAACATCGACGGCGCCTACCACCGCGACATGCGCAGGCTGCTGCTCCCCGGCTTTCACCGCGAGCAGGTGGCGGGCCTCGCCGCGATGATGGTCGCGGAGGCGACGCGGGCGGTCGACGCCCTCGTGCCCGGCGCTCGCATCGACCTCTACGCCTGGGCCCGGGTGCTCGCGCTGCGGATCGCCCTGCGCGGGCTGCTCGGGCTCGACGCCGGCGACGACCGCGCGCAGCCCCTGGCGCACGCCTTCGGGCGGGCGCTGGCCTTCCACGGCCAGTCGTTTCCCGTCCAGATGCTGCGCGGGCCGGGCACGCCGTACGCGCGGGCGCAGCGCGCCCGCCGGGTGCTCGACGAGCTCGTCCTCGGGGAGATCGCCGAGCGCCGGCGCCGCGGCGAGCCGGGTGCCGGCGCGCTCGGCCTGCTGCTGGCGGCGACCGACCCCACCGGCGCCCCGCTGGCGGCGCAGGCCGTGCGCGACCAGGTCGTGACGCTGCTCTTCGCCGGCCACGACACGACCACCGCCACGCTCACCTTCATGGTCTACGAGCTGAGCCGCACGCGGGCGGCGCGCGACGCCGTCGAGGCCGAGCTCGACGCCGTGCTGGGCGGCGCGGCGCCCACCCCCGAGCAGCTCGACGGCACCGCGCTGCCGGTGCTCGAGCGCACGCTCTCAGAGACGCTGCGCCGCTTCCCGCCCGCCTGGGTCGGCCCGCGGCGGGCCACCCGCGACGTCGAGATCGCCGGGACCCCGATCCCCGCCGGTGCCGGCGTGCACTACTGCTCGTGGGCGACGCACCACCTCGCAGAGCTCTACGAGGACCCCCTCGCCTTCGTGCCCGACCGCTTCCTGCCCCAGGCGGTCGCGGAGCGGCCCAAGGGCGCCTACGTCCCGTTCGGGGGCGGCTCGCGGATGTGCCTCGGCAAGCGCTTCGGCGAGTACGAGCTGCGTGCCCTCGCGGCCGTCCTGCTCGCCCACCACCGCTTCGAGGCAGACCCCGGCGAGCACCTGCGGATCGTGACCACGCCGACGCTCGGGCCCGCCGGCGGCCTGCACTTCACGGTGCGCCCCCGGTGAGGGGCTGACTACCCTGGTCGGCGTGCGCGCGCTCGCCCTGCTGACCCTGGCGTTCGCCATCACCGGTTGCGGGGGCGGCGGCTCCAAGGGGACCGGCCGGGGAGCCAAGGCCGATGCCTCCACGGTCATCCGGGCCTGGGCCGACGACGTCCGCATGGGCCACTTCAAGCAGGCGGCGCAGCTCTTCGCCCTGCCCGCCATGGTCTCCAACGGCGAGCCGAACCAGCGGCTGCGCACGCGCGCGGAGGTCGACCTCTTCAACCGCAGCTTCCCGTGCGGTGCGGTCCTGCTCGGCACCCAGAAGCAAAACGGCGGCCTGGTGCTCGCCACCTTCCGCCTCACCGACGGCGCCGGCGGGCGCCTCTGCGGCACGAGCAAGGGGAGCCGGGCCCGGGTGAGCTTTCGCATCCGCGACGCACACATCGTCGAGTGGCTGCGCGAGGGCACCGGCCCCCCACCGGGCTCGACCGAGACCTGAGGGCCGTGTCCGCGAGCGCTCCGTTGGAGCGCTCGCGGAGCCCCTCGGCCGGCTACTTGATGAAGTGCGCCGCCTTCAGGTAGTCGGCGGCGACGTCCTCGGGCTTCTTCTTGTCGATGGACACGCGGGAGTTCAGCTCCGCCATGACCTTCTCGGTCAGCGGCTTCTGCACGTCCTGGATGACCTTTTGGCCGCCGGCGCCGAGCTTGGGCACGGCGTCGTTGCGGGTGAGCAGACTGACGTAGTACGGCGGGAACAGCTTCTTGTCATCCGCATAGTGGACGTACTTCTTCAGAAGCTGCTCGCCGTCGGTGCCGAAGCCCATCGTGAACTCGGCCTGCTTGGCCTCGAGGTCGGCGTACTTGCCCTGGCTGGACACGAACTTCGGCTTCCAGTTGTACTTCGAGTTGAGGCCGAGCAGGCAGTCGGTGCGCTGGCGGCACTCCGGGAAGCCCGAGAGCGTGGTCTTGGACCCGGCCTTGGCGGCGAGCTCGGAGATCGTCGTGGGATTGCCGTACTTCTTCGCCGTGGCCTGGGTGGAGGTCACGACGAACGTGTCCTGAAACGGCGTCTGCGGCATCGCGGTGATGTTGTCCTTCGCGGCGTCGGACTTGAGCAGATCGAACGACTGCGCCGGGTCAGCCGGGACGTCCTGTGTCTTGACGCGGTAGAACGACGTCAGCGCCGTCCCCGTGTACTCCGGGTAGGCGTCGACGTTGCCGGCCTTGAGCGCCTTGAGGGCGATCTGCTCCGAGCCCAGGTCGAGCTGCTTTTTGACGGTGAAGCCGGCGGCCTCCAGGGCCTGCGAGTAGATCTCGCCGAGAATGAACTGCTCGGCGAAGTTCTTCGAGCCGATCGTGAGGGTCTTGCCGGCGTTGGCCGGGTCCTTCTTGATCATCGTCGTGTCCGCCGCCGGTGTGGGCGCCCCGGTGTCGGTGCTGCTGGTGCCCGTCGTGGTGTCCGAGCCGCTGCTGCTGCTGCTGCCGCAGGCCGCGACCGCGAAGGCGAGGGCCAGGACCGCGAGCAGCGCGGTGAAAGCGCGTGTTGTCGTGTTCATGTGGTCTCCGTTTTGGCTGGTGTTCCAAGCGAGAAGCGTCTGCGCCGCTCCGGCGCGTGTGTCCCGACCTTCAGGCCCCTCGGGGTGACGGCCCGCTGGGCCATTCCGAGGCCCGCGTCGACGGCGAGGGTGATCAGCGCGACCACGATCGCGGCCGCGAGCTGGCCGGCGTCGCCGTAGGTCTGGGGCTCGAGGATCGGCGTGCCCAGCGACTGCACATTGGCGAGCGGCGCGATGGTGGCGGTCGCCACCACGGCCACGGCGGACGTGCGGATGCCGGCGAAGATCGTCGGCAGCGCCAGGGGGAGCTCGACCTGGCCCACGATCTGCGCTTCGGTCAGCCCGACGCCGCGCGCGGCCGCCACCGTCTCCGCCTCGACCTGCCGGGTGCCGACGTAGGTGTTCGTGAGGATCGGCGGAATGGCCAGCAGCGTGAGCACGAGCGTCACGTTCGTGAAGCCGACGCCGAGGAAGGCGACGAAGAAGGCGAGCAGCGCGAGCGAGGGCACCGCGCGGCCGACGTTTGACACCGAGACCGCGAGGAACTCGCCCTTGCGGATGTGGCCGAGCCACAGCCCCACCGGCACGGCGATCAGCACGGCGATGACCACCGCCACCAGGCTGACCTCGAGGTGCAGCAGCGCCAGGTGGCCGATCTCCCCCGGACCGCCGACGCAGACCCCGCCGGAGATCGACTCCCGGTGATGAAAGATGAGGTCGAAGGCGTCGACGAAGCCGGAGTGCCTGCCGGCGACGTCGGGGCAGGGCAGGCTCATGCGTTCCCGACCCGCCGCCACGGCAGCGCGATGCGCTGGCCGGCCAGGATGATCAGGTCCCCGACCGCGGCCAGCAAGATGGCCAGGCCGCCGGCGACCACGACGTTGGACTTGAAGAAGATGCCGCCCGTGCCGGCCTTCTCGGAGTAGATCTGCTCCCCGAGCCCGCCGCCGCCGGCGAAGAACGCCAGCGTCGCGAGGCCGACCGTCGTGGTGAACGCGATCCGCACGCCGGCGAGGATCTCGGGCAACGCGAGCGGCAGCTCGACCTGCCGCAGGATCTGGTTGTCGGTCAGCCCCATCCCGCGGGCGGCGTCGACAGCGTCGACGGGCACGTTGCGCAGCCCCGTGGTGATGTTGCGGAACAGGATCAGCAGCGTGTAGGTGGTCAGCGCGACGATCGCCGTCAGGTTGCCGCGGCCCGTGATCGGGAGCAGCAGGAAGAAGGCCGCGACGCTGGGGATGGTGTACAGCGCGCCGGTGACGGCGGTGATCGGGCCGGTGAGCCAGCGGCGCTTGTGCGCGAGGATCGCGAGCGTGAAGGCGATGCCGAAGCCGATCGCCAGCGACACGAGCGTGAGGAACACGTGCTCCCCGAGCGGCCCCCAGTACTCGTTGATGTGGTCCGCGATCCAGCTCGGGCAGAAACCCTGGCTCTGGACGCACCCGGCACCGGTCCGCTTCTGAAAGAAGTCGTTGCCGAGCTGCGCGAGGACGACGGCGTTCACTCGACGATCAGCTCGCTGCTCGAGCGGGCCTGGTCGGCCGGGAGGTTCAGCGCGTGGGCGATGATGTCCATCGACAGCACCCCGGCGAAGACCCCCTTGGCGTCGACGACCGGCGCGTAGCGGCTCTCGACGCTCAGCAGGTCGCCGAGCGCGTCGCGCATGATGTCGTCGAGGTCGATGAGCGGCTTGGCCGCCGCTCCTGCGTTGGCCTGCACGCGGTCCGTCTGCAGGTCGCGGTCATACAGCCAGCGCTGCGGGCGGCCCTCGTCGTCGACGAGCAGCGCGATGTCGAGGTCTGAGTCCTCCATCCCCGCCCGGACCTGACCGACCAGGTCGCCGACCGTGGCGGTCCCCACCTTCCACAGGTCCACGTCGCGCACGCGCTGCAGCGCGAGGCGCTTGAGGGCGCGGTCGGCGCCGACGAACTGCTCGACGAACTTGTCGGCCGGCCGGGAGAGCATCTCGGCCGGCGCGGCGTACTGGGCCAGGTGGCCGCCCTTTTTGAGGACGGCGATCTTGTCGCCCATCTTGATCGCCTCGTCGATGTCGTGCGTGACGAAGACGACCGTCTTGGAGAGCTTGGCCTGCAGGCGCAGGAACTCGTTCTGCAGGCGCTCGCGGTTGATCGGGTCGATCGCGCCGAAGGGTTCGTCCATCAGCAGCACGGGCGGGTCGACAGCGAGCGCGCGGGCGACGCCGACGCGCTGGCGCTGGCCGCCGGAGAGCTGGGCCGGGTAGCGGTCGCGCACCTCCGCGGGGTCCAGCGAGATCAGCTCGAGCAGCTCGTCGACGCGCTGACGGATGCGGTCCTTGGACCACTTGAGCAGCTTCGGGACCGTCGCGACGTTCTCCGCCACCGTGAGGTGCGGGAACAGGCCGATCTGCTGGATCGCGTACCCGATCTCCCGCCGCAGCTCGGCCGGGCTGCGCTGCGTGACGCTCGCGCCGTCGATCAGGATGTCGCCCGACGTGATGTCGATCAGCCGGTTGCACATCCGCATCGCGGTGGTCTTGCCGCAGCCTGACGGCCCGACGAGCACGCAGATCTCCCCCGCTCCCACCTCGAGCGAGAGCTTGTCGACCGCGGGCTCCGCCGCCCCGGGGTACTGCTTTGTGACCTCGCGGAACTCGATGCTCACCGCGGGCTTTACGTCCTCCGGCACCGCTGCCCTCCTCTAGGGAAGGCGCGATCCTATAGAAGATCCTGGATCTGGATCGGCAGCGACCGCACCCTGACACCCGTCGCGTGATGCACCGCGTTGGCGATCGCCGCCGCTGCCCCGGTGATCCCGATCTCGCCGATCCCCTTGGAGCCCATGGGGTTGAGGTGGGGATCCTCCTCGTCCACCCACACCGCCTCGACGTCTGCGACGTCCGCGCAGACCGGCACATGGTACTGCGCCAGATCGTGGTTGACGTAGTCGCCGAACTCGCGGTCCATGACGCTCTCCTCCATCAGCGCCATGCCCAGCCCCATGGTCATGCCGCCGATCAGCTGCGAGCGGGCGGTCTTCGGGTTGATGATCCGGCCAGCGGCGAACACCCCGAGCAGCCGACGCGCGCGGACCTCGCCCGTGTCGGCGTCCACGGCGACCTCCGCGAACGTCGCGCCGAAGGCGTGGCGGGCGTACTCTTGGAGCGCGGCGATGTCCGCCCGCGTGTCGTACGAGGCCTCCGGCCCACCCTCCTCGCGCAACCGGCGGCACGCGCCGTGGACCGCGGACCCCCACGAAGCGGTGCCCATCGAGCCGCCTGCGACGCCGGCTCGCGGCAGGTCTGAGTCCCCGATCTCGACGTGCACGCTTCCCGGCGCGACCCCGAGCGCGTCCGCCGCGATCTGCGTCAGCGCCGTGCGGGCTCCCGTCCCGATGTCGGCGGCCGCGATCGAGACCGTGAAGGTGCCGTCGCCCGCGTCCCGCGCGATCGCCCACCCCGGCGCCCGGTAGACCGGGTACATGGCGGCCGCCACGCCGGTGCCCAGAAGCACCCGCCCCTGCAGCCGGGCGCGCGGCGCCGGATCCCGGTCGGCCCAGCCGAAGCGCTCGGCGCCCTCGCGCAGGCAGGCGACGAGGTTGCGCGAGCTCCACGCCTTGTGACTCTCCGGGTGCCGCGGGGGCTCGTTGCGGGCGCGCAGCTCGATGGGGTCGACCCCGGTCGCGACCGCCAGCTCGTCCATGGCGGACTCCAGCGCGAACATCCCCGGGCACTCGCCGGGCGCCCGCATCCAGGACGGGCTCGGGACGTCGAGGCGCGTCAGCCGGTGCGTCGAGCGGCGGTGCTTGCCCGCGTACATGACCCGCGCGACCGTGGCCGTCTGCTCGGTGAACTCCTTCTGCCGCGAGCTCTGGGAGAGCGCCTCGTGGGAGATCGCCGTGATCCGGCCGTCGGCGTCGGCACCGAGGCGGACCCGCTGCAGCGTCGGCGTGCGGTAGCCGGTGCAGGCGAACATCTGCTGGCGGGTGAACGCGAGCTTGACCGGGCGGCCGACGGCGAGGGCGGCGAGAGCGGCGAGGACGACCTGCGGGCGCGGCGTCCCCTTGGACCCGAAGCCGCCGCCGACGTGCGGGGAGATCACGCGGACCTGCTCGGGCTCGAGGCCGAAGACCTCGGCGAGCGTGTTGTGCTCGCTCCAGCTGCCCTGCGTGGAGTCGTGCACGACGAGGCGATCGCCCTCCCACTCGGCGAGGCTGGCGTGCGGCTCCATGGCGTTGTTGTGCAGGGCCGGCGTCGCGTAGCGCTCGTCCACCACGACCGCCGCGCCGGCGAAAGCGCGGTCAGGGTCGCCGATCACCGAGTCCGTCTCGTAGCCGCCGTTGACGCCCTCGGGCTTGTAAAAGCCGGGATGGTCCTCACGCAGGACGACATCGTGGCTCCCGGCGGCGTAGGTGACCTCGAGGCGCTCGGCGCCCGCGCGCGCCGCCTCAAGCGTGTCGGCGACCACGACGGCGACGACCTGCCCGCGGTAGCGCACGCGGTCGGACTGCAGGACGAACAGCTCTGGGTCGGAGACCTCCTGCAGCGCGGGCGCGTTGGCGTGGGAGAGCACCGCGAGCACGCCGTCGAGCGCGCCGACGGCGGTGACGGCGCCCGTGGCGATCCGGGCCGTAACGGCGGCGGCGTACACGACCCCCTCGGGCCGGTGCTCGTAGGCGTAGCGCGCCTCGCCGCGGACCTTGTCGCGACCCTCGACGCGGTCCAGCGGGGCACCGACCGCGCGGTCGGCGGCGACGCTCACGCCGTGAGCTCCGTGAGGGTCTGGACGAGCAGGTTGCGCGCGAGCGTGACCTTGAAGGCGTTGTCCCGTAGCGGAGCTGCCTGGGCGAGCTCGGCGTCTGCCGCCTCGGCGAAGCTCGCGCCGTCGCGCAGCGCCGCCTCCGCCCGCTGCGCCCGCCAGGGGACGTGCGCGAGCCCGCCGAAGGCCACGCGGGCGTCGCGCAGGACGCCACCGTCGACGTCTGCGGCGACCGCGACGGAGACCACGGCGAAGGAGAAGGAGGCGCGGTCGCGCACCTTGCGGTAACGCGAGCGCTCCGTGTAGGCCAGCGGCGGGATCTCGACCGCGGTGATCAGCTCGCCGGGGAGGAGGTCGGTGTCGCGCTCGGGCTCGTCGCCCGGCAGGCGGTGAAAGCCGGGCATCGTCAGCACGCGCTCGCCGGCTGGGCCGAGCAGGTGGACCTCGGCGTCCAGCAGCGCCAGGGCGACGGCCATGTCCGACGGATGCGTGGCGACGCAGGCCTCGGAGTGCCCGAGGATCGCGAGGTTGCGGTGATCCCCCTCCCGGGCGGGACAGCCCGATCCGGGCCGGCGCTTGTTGCACGGCTTCGAGACGTCCTGGAAGTAGGCGCAGCGGGTGCGCTGGAGCAGGTTGCCGCCCACCGTCGCGAGATTGCGCAGCTGGCCGGAGGCGCCGGCCAGCAGGGCCTCGCCGAGGACGGGGAAGCGGTCGGCCACGAGCGGGTGCACCGCGAGGTCTGCGTTGCGCACGGCGGCGCCGATGCGTAGGCCGCCGTCCGCGCGCGACTCGACGGCGTCGTGCGGCAGCCGCGAGACGTCGACCAGGCGCTCGGGCGTCTCGACCCCGAGCTTCATCAGGTCGACGAGGTTGGTGCCCCCGCCGAGGAAGCACGCCCGCGCGTCCGCACCGGCAACCGCCGCGACCGCGGCCGCCGCGTCGACCGGGCGCTCGTAGGCGAAGGGCTTCATCGCGCGACCGCGGCGATCGCCGGGACGATGTTCGCGTAGGCGCCGCAGCGGCACAGGTTGCCGCTCATGCGCTCGCGGATCTCGTCGTCGTCGAGCGTCACCCCCTCGGCCCGGGCCTCTCCGAGCATCCCCACGGCCGAGCACAGCTGCCCCGGCGTGCAGTAGCCGCACTGGAAGGCGTCGTGCTCGACGAAGGCGGCCTGGAGGGGGTGCAGATCCTCTCCGGCGCCGGCGAGCCCCTCGACGGTGACGATCTCCGCGCCGTCGCAGGCGACGGCGAGCACCAGGCAGCTGTTGGCGCGGCGACCGTCGAGGAGCACCGTGCACGCGCCACATTGGCCGTGGTCGCAGGCCTTCTTGGCGCCAGTCAAGTCGAGGTGCTCGCGCAACAGGTCCAGCACGGTGGTGCGGGTGTCGAGCGCCAGCGACCGCTCGGTCCCATTGATGCGGAGGGTCACGTCGGCGTCCATTGCGACGCGGTTTACCCACCTTCGACCGGGTATCACCCCGCCATGCTGGCTCCGGAGCGCATCGAAAACGCCTCGTTTGACCCCACGCCGCCGCCGGAGGGTGTCCCCCGGCCGCGCTCGTGGTGGGGCCGGCCGGTCGCCGAGTACCGCTGGCAGGCCGAGCTCGCGCGGCTGCTCGTCGATCCCGTCTACCGGGGCGAGGGCGTGCCGCGCGGGACCGACGAGCCCGTGCTGCTGATCCCGGGCTTTCTGGCCGGCGACGAGTCGCTGCGGATCATGCGTGGATGGCTGCGCCGCATGGGCTACGACGCCCGCGCGTCGGGCATCGCCCTCAACGTGGAGTGCTCGGACCGCGCCGTCGACCGCCTCGACGACCGGGTCGGGCGCATCCAGGCCGAGACCGGGCGCCGGGTCGCGCTGATCGGCCACAGCCGCGGCGGACACTTCGCCAAGGCGCTCGCGCACCGGCGGCCTGAGCGCGTCCGCGCCGTCGTCTCCATGGGTGCCGGGCTCGACACGCCGTTTGACATCTCGATCCCCACCAAGGCCGCCGTCGCCGCCTTCCGCGAGCTGCACGCGGTCACGAGCGACCGCGTCGCCCGCAACGGCTGCTTCACCGCCACGTGCCGTTGCCAGTTCGCGCGCGACTACGCCGGCGCGTTCCCGGCCCAGGTGCCGCTGACCTCGATCTACACCCGCGGCGACGGCGTCGTGATGTGGGAGGCGTGCGTGGTGTCCTACGCCGACAACGTTGAGGTCACCGGCAGCCACATCGGGCTGGCCTTCAACCGCAAGTCCTACCGCGCGGTCGGCTCAGCGCTCGCCGCCGCGCGCGACGTCGAGCAGGCTGCGACCCGTCCGTAGCGCGCCGATCGGCACGCCCGCCGCCCCTCCCGTGTTGACCCTCTGGCGAGGGCTCCCCGCGCGCCTCGGGGCCAGAAACCCGATGGATTCCTCGCGACGCCGCGGAGCCCGCGTCACGGGCTCAGCCGAAGATCGGGAAGCGGCGGCGGCTGGCGAGCCGGTCGACGCCGTCCTGCAGCGCCGTCTCGACCTGGCGGTAGATCCCGTCCACGTAGGCGTCGTCGCAGAGGCGCGCCGGGTCGTGGTCCACCACGATCGGGTCGAGGATCTCGTAGCGCAGCTTGGCCGGGAGCGGCAGGTGGACCGGGAGCAGCTCCGGGGTCACGCCGAAGGGGAGGCCGAGCACGATCGGCACCGTCGAGCCGCGCAGCTTCGAGGCGAGGCCGCCGACCTTCTCGAGAGCGTCTGCGATGAAGCGGCCCTCAGACAGCACGAACACGGTGTCTGACCCGCCGACGGTCGCGACCGGGACGATCGGGACGCCCGAGCCCATCGCCTGCTTGACGAAGCCGCGCCGGCCGCCGAGCACCACCTGGTCGCGCTTGCGCCAGCTGCGCATGGAGTCCTGCTCGCCGCCGGGCCAGACGATCACGTCGTGCCCGACCTCCAGCGCCGCGGTGACGCCCTCGCGCGACGCCGGGATGACCCCCGAGGCCTTGAAGTAGTCCCCGAGAAGGGGCGCGGTCATCAGCACGTCGTGGGCGGTGCCGTGCAGGATGCGGTCCTCGCCGAAGCGCCGGTCCCAGGCGGCCACGAAGACCCAGGCGTCGATCGTCAGCGCCGCGCCGGCGTGCACGCTGACCAGCAGCGACGGCTCGGCGGGGAGGCGCTCCCAGCCCTCGAACTCGGCCCGGAAGTACCCGTCGATGACCACGCGCCACAGCGGCTGCATCGCCCGCACGAGGGCGTTCGGGCCGTCTGTCGTGGTGGCGCTGTCCAGACGCCGCTCGACGAGGTCCCCGACGGCTCCCATGCCGTCAACCTGTCCAACCCGACGGCTGTACAAACCGGCCCGCGCGGACTTGGACCTGCGGCCCTCGCCTTCTGCCCGCGGATCGTCGAATATGTGGACATGGTCAACCCCGTGATCGCTGCCGCCGCGGTGGGTTTCGACCGGGACCTCGAGCGCAACTTCGAGCAGATCGAGGCGCTGGCGGACACGACCCGCCGCCGCGGGGCCGGCCTCCTGGTCCTCCCCGAGGGCACGCTCGGCGGCTATGTGCGCGAGCCGGGCACCGACGAGAGCCCCGGGCTCGACGTGCCGCCCGCCCTCGCCCCGGACGGGTCCGAGATCGCGCGGCTCGCGCGGCTGGCCGGCGACCTGGTCATCTGCGCGGGCTACACGGAGGCCTCCCCGACCGGCCTGTACTCCTCGGCCGTGTGCGTGAGCGGCGACGGCGTGCTGGGCCACCAGCGCAAGGTGCACCTGCCGCCGGCCGAGCGCTTCGCCTACACGGCCGGCGACGGCTTCGCGGCCTTCGACACGCCGGTGGGCCGGATCGGGATGCTGATCTGCTACGACAAGCTCTTCCCGGAGGCCGCGCGCACGCTGGCGCTCGACGGCGCCGACATCGTCTGCGCGCTCGCCGCGTGGCCCCTGGACCGCTTCGCCCCGGCCCGGCGCGCGTCCGAGGACCGGCAGACCCGACACTTCGACCTCGTCGACCAGATGCGCGCGGTCGAGAACCAGGTCGTGTGGGTCGCCTCCAACCAGGCCGGTCCGTGGGGCCAGGTGCGCTTCCTCGGCCGCGCGAAGGTGGTCGACCCCGACGGCAACATCCTCGCGAGCACGAGCACCCGCGGCGGGCTGGCCATCGCGGAGATCGACGCCGCCGAGCTGGTGCGCGACACCCGCCTGGCCATCGACCACCTGGCCGACCGCCGACCGGAGGCTTACGGCATCCGTCCGGGTGCCGCCGCGGCCTTCAGCGGGTAGAGGACCCGAACACATGTGCGGAATCGTTGCCCAGCATGGAGGCGGAGGCCTCCGAGAGCTCCAGCGGATGCTCGACCGGCTCGCCCACCGCGGCCCGGACGACTCCGGCTACAAGGTCTTCGACCACAGCTGGCTCGGGCACCGCCGGCTGTCGATCGTCGACCTCGACGGGGGCAAGCAGCCGCTGCGCAGCGCCAAGGGCAGCGCGTTCCTCGTCGGCAACGGCGAGGTCTACAACCACGCCGCCGTCAGCGATGCCGTCGACGGGGACTTCCGCACGGGCTCGGACAACGAGATCGCCCTGCACCTGCTCGACCACGAGGGCCCCGCCGCGCTCGCCCGCCTGAACGGGATGTTCGCCTTCGTGATGGCCGCGGAGGACGGCCGCTTCGTCGCCGCCCGCGACCCCGTGGGCATCAAGCCTCTGTACTGGTCGCGCCGCGACGGGCAGGTGCGCTTCGCCTCGGAGATGCACGCCTTCGAGCCCGACTGGCAGCCCGACGTCGAGCCCTTCCCGCCCGGGCACTCCTGGACCCCCGAGGACGGACTGGAGCGCTTTGCCTCCGCCGTCCCCGTCGGGCCCCTCGCCTCGCCGGTCACCGACCTCGTCGCCGGGACGCGCGAGGTGCTCGTCCGCGCAGTGGAGCGCCAGATGATGGGCGACGTCGACGTCGGCGTGTTCTTGTCGGGCGGCCTGGACTCGAGCCTGGTGGCCGCCATCGCCGCCCGCTGGAGTGCTCGCCTTGGCAAGACGCTGCACACGTTCGCCGTCGGCACGCCGGGCTCGCCGGACCTCGCCGCCGCCCGGCAGGTCGCCGAGCATCTGGGCACCGACCACCGCGAGTTCACCTACACGGCGCAGGAGGCGCTCGCCTCGCTGCCCGAGGTCGTGCGCTCGATCGAGTCCTTCGATCCCGGCCTCGTGCGCTCCGCGGTGCCGAACTTCATGCTCGCGCGCCGGACCGCCGAGTTCGTCAAGGTCGTACTGACCGGCGAGGGCGCCGACGAGCTCTTCGCCGGCTACGCGTACATGGCCGAGATGACCGAGCCCGACGACCTGCACGCCGAGCTCGAGCGCACCGTCCGCTCGCTGCACAACCTCAACCTCCAGCGCTGCGACCGCGTGACGATGGCGCATGGATTGGAGGCGCGCGTCCCCTTCCTCGACCTCGAGGTCATCCGCTGGGCGCTCAGCCTCCCGGCCGAGCAGAAGGTCACCGGGCCCGGGCGACTGGAGAAGACGCTGCTGCGCGAGGCCTTCGACGGCTGGCTCCCGCCCGAGCTGTTGTGGCGCGTCAAGGCCGAGTTCGGCGACGGCTCCGGGGCGCGCGACGTGCTCACCAGCGCGGTCGAGGCGACCGTCACCGAGGACGAGCTGGCCGCCGAGCGCGAGGCCGTGACGCCGCCGCTGCGCACCCGCGAGGAGCTCGCGTACTACCGCGTATGGCGCGAGCACCTCGAGCGCGTCAGCCCGGAGCGCACGCTCAGCCGCTTCGCGCGCGCCTGACGCGGCGGTGACCGGCACCGCGCCGCCCGCGCCCTGGGACCTCGTGGCCTCGATGATCCTCTGGTTCGGCCGCGCCCCCGCCGCAGCGCGGGCCGCCCTGCAGCCCGGGGTCCGCGGCCGGCCGCTCGCCGTCGCGGGCGCGATGCTCTCCTACGCCGAGACGCCCGTCGGCCCCTACTCCGAGGTCATGGGCCAGTGTGCGCTGCTGCGCGGTCGGCGGCTCGCCGGCCACGTGCCCTTCATCGCCGTCGATTCCGACGACAGCGTGGCCGGGGGCCGCGGCAACTGGTGGCTGCCCAAGACGCTGGCCGACTTCCACGGCGAGGCCGCCTCGGGGCGGATGTCCGCCGAGCGCGACGGGGCCTGGGCGATCGACGTGCGCGCCCGGCCGTTCGGCCCGCCGCTGCCCTTCCGCGCGCGCTTCACGCTCGTCCAGGCCCGGGAGGACGCCAGCGAGGTCGCCGCGTCCGGCCACGCGCGCCTGCGCGCCCGGCCGGCGCTCGTGCGCGTGGGCGTGCGCGGGCCCGCGAGCCTGACCGCCTGGCTGCGGCCCGGGACCTACCCCGGCCTTGTGGCGGAGCGCTTCGAGGGCACGCTCGGCGCGGCGGTGGGCTAGCGTTTCGCGTCGTGACGACGCAGCGTCAACAGCGCATCGTGATCGTCGGCGCCGGCTTCGGCGGGATCGCGCAGGCGATCGAACTGCAGCGCCATGGCTTCCGCGACATCACCATCCTGGAGGCCGCCCCGGGCCTCGGCGGCACCTGGCGCTACAACAGCTACCCCGGCGCTGCCTGCGACGTCCCGAGCCACCTGTACTCCTTCTCCTACGCCCAGCGGCGCGACTGGACGCGGCTGTGCTCACCGCAGGAGGAGATCCTCGGCTACCTCGCCGGGGTGGCCCGCGAGCACGGCGTCGAGCGCTACGTGATCGGCGACGCGCGCGTCACCGCCTGCGGCTGGGACGACGCGACCCGACGCTGGACGGTCGAGACCGAGCGCGGCACGACCTACGACGCGGACGTCGTGGTGGTCGCCACCGGGCAGCTGCACCAGCCGGCCTTCCCCCGCCTACAGAACCGCGAAGCCTTCGCGGGCCACAGCTTTCACTCCGCGCGCTGGGACCATGCGTACGACCTGCGCGGCAAGTGCGTCGCCGTGATCGGCACGGGCGCCAGCGCCGTGCAGTTCGTCCCCGAGATCGCCGAGGAGGCCGAGCGCCTCGTCGTCTTCCAGCGCACGGGCAACTACTTCATGCCGCGCCGCAACCGCGCGTACCCGAAGGCCCTGAAGGCGGTCTACGAGCACGTGCCGCTTGTTCAGGCGCTGCTGCGGCGGTTCTGGTTTTACTTCTGCGAGGCCCTCACCATGATGATCCGCCATCCTGAGACGGTCGGGCGGGTCGGGCAGATGGGCTCCACGCTGTTCATGCGCCGCCAGCTCCGCGATCCCGAGCTGCGGCGCAAGGTCTGGCCGGACTACACCTTCGGCTGCAAGCGGATCCTGTTCAGCTCGGCCTTCCTGCCGGCGCTCGGCCGGCCCGACGTCGACCTGGTCACCGACGCCGTCACCGGTCTGACGGAGACCGGGGTCGTGGCGGCGGACGGGACCCACCACGAGGTCGACTGCATCATCTACGGGACGGGCTTCAAGACCAACGACTTCATGTTCCCGATGGAGGTCACGGGCGCCGGCGGCCGCACCCTGCGCGACGCCTGGTCGCAGGGGGCGCACGCCCACCTCGGCATGACGGTCCCGGGGTTCCCGTCGCTGTTCGTGCTCTACGGGCCGAACACCAACACCTCCGGCGGGTCGATCATCGTCTACCTCGAGGCGCAGGCGGCCTACGTGCGCCAGGCGCTCGAGCACCTCGACGCCGCCGGGGCGAGCGCGCTGGACGTCCGCACCGAGGTCGAGCGGGCCAGCGACGCCGCCGTGCAGGCGAGCTTCACGGGGACGGCGTGGACGCGCTGCGACTCCTGGTACCGCGACGATGACGGCCGCATCGTCGCCAACTGGCCCGGCTACATGCGCGAGTACCTCGCGCGCACGCAGACGTTCGACGCCACGGAGTACGAGCTGGTCTGACGCGCGGGCGTGCAGGTCTCGTTGCAGCGGCGCCAGTGCACGATTTGTTGCAGCGTGCAGGAAAAACGCACGTCACCGCTAACGTCGCCGGCCGCTGGGCGGGCAAGCGCCGCTCGGCGCCCTTCTCCGTGCCGACCGTGCCTCGACGACATCTCGCCCTGACCGCGCTCGCCGCCTCCGCGTTCGCGGCCGGCTCGAGCGCGAGCGCCCCGGCGCAGAGCTCGCTGGCCGGTCAGCGCGCCGCCGCGCAGCGCCTGCAGTCGGCCGTCGCCGCCGAGAGCCGGCGCATCGCCGCCACCAGCGCGGGCCTGGCGGACGCGGAGCGCCGGCTGGGCGCACTCGACGCCCGCGTGCAGCGGCGCACCGCCCAGCTGCGCAAGGCGGAGATCGAGCTCGTCCGCACCCGCATCCGGCTGTCGAACCTCGAGCGCCGGTCCGTTCAGGCCACCAGCACCCTCTCGGCCAACCTCGTCGACTCCTACAAGTCCGGCCGGCCGAACGTCGTCGACGTCGTACTCAACGCCCACGGCTTCCCCGACCTGCTCGAGCGCCTGAGCTTCTTCCGCCGCGTCGCGCACAACAACGCCCGCATCCTCGACGTCGTCCGCACGACGCGCAAGCAGGTCGCCGTGCAGGAATCGGGCCTGCAGACGCAACGCGGCCGCTTCAGCGCGCTGGCCAAGACGGCGATCGTCGACCGCGAGCACGCCAACGTGCTGCGCGATGCGCTGCTCAACCGCCAGGCCGAGCAGCTGCGGTCGCGCGCCGGCACGTCCTCCCAGCTCGCCGCGGTCCGCGGCAAGATCCGCCGGGTCGAGCTCGCGCAGGCCGCCGCCGCGCGCCAGGCCGCCTCCGCCGTGAGCGCGACGACCGCGGCGCCGCAGCCGTCCGCGGCCCCCGGCGACGTCTCGGGCGCCGTCGCCAAGGTCGTCGCGGCCGCCAACCAGATCGCCTCAACCCCGTACGTGTGGGGCGGCGGGCACGGCGGCGCCTCGGGCGGCTACGACTGCTCGGGCTCGGTCAGCTACGCGCTCGCCGCGGCCGGCCTGGTCTCCTCCCCGCTGGACTCGACCGGCTTCATGAGCTGGGGCGAGGCCGGGCCGGGCCAGCACATCACCACCTACGCCAACCCGGGCCACATGTTCATGGTCGTCGACGGTCGCCGCTACGACACGAGCGCCCTCTCCGGCGGCGGCACGCGCTGGACCAGTGCCTCCCGCAGCACCGCGGGCTTCGTCGCCCGCCACCCGCCCGGGCTGTAGCTGCGGGCTACTCGTCGCGCGGGATGGCGCGGAAGAGCAGGCGGTTGACCTCGTCGGCCGAGGAGCCGCCGAGGCGAATCGCGGTGTGAAAGCCCTCCTCGCCGAGGTCGCCCACCATGAGCGTGCGCCGCAGGTCGCCGAGGGCGCCCTTCTCCTGGTCCTCGGCCGTGCCCTCGAGCAGGATCAGGTGGCGCGGGCGGCGCAGCGCGGCGGCCGGACGCACCCAGCGGTCGCGGTCGACGGCGGAGAAGCCCTCCAGCAGCAGGACGACCGGCTGGCCGGCGTCCATCCGCTTGAGCACGGCGGACTCCAGGACGGCGTCGGCGCGCTCCTCGAGATCCTCGGGCGCCACGCGGCCCGTGAGCAGGCGGCGGACCTTCGCCGCAGACAAAAAGGTCGACTTGTCCTCGAGCACGCGGTTGAGGAAGGCCTCCGCCGCGATGCCGTCAGGCGCCACGACGATCACGAGGCTCGTGGGCGTGTAGCGCAGGCGGTCCGACGGGGCCAGCACCTGGTTGCGCACGGCGATGTTGGCCGGCCGCGGAGGGCCCCCGCCCGGGCGTGGACGGTCCGACGACCACCCGGTCCGCTCGTCCTTGGAGAACTTGACGCTGCGGGCTGGGGCCTGGTCGGACATGCCTCCATCCTAGATAGGTGCCGCCGCACCCCCTTCAGGGCCCGCAGGGGCCCGGGACCGACGGCAGGTTCGGCAGGTTCGGCAGGTCGAAGATGTTGTGGCCGCCGATGCCGATCGCCGGGAGGTTGGGCAGGTTCGGGAGATCGCAGTGCGGGAGGGCGCCGATGACCGGGTTGTGGCCCCCGTTGTAGTCGTTGCGGCCGATCTCGCGCTCGCGGCCGTCGGGCAGGTACTGCCACGCCTGGACCTCCGGATAGCGATCCACCTTGCCCTGGTTGCCGAAGTCGCCCGTGTGGAGGAAGCCGTCGGCGCCCTCGGTCAGCGTGACGTCGCCGTCGACGCTGACGACCAGCGGCGAGATCGAGTTCAGCATGTCCCAGCTCAGGCGGACGCCGCCGGCGTCGGAGTGCACGTTGAGCTGGTTGGTCTCGTCGACGTCGAGGCCGCCCTGGTAGGCCCACTGTCCCCGGTCCCCGTTGATCGACGTGGGGCGGGGCTCGTTGGCGTAGCCGACGCCGTGGATGTCGAGGTTCGTCTCGGTCTGGGTCACGACGGCGCGGCCCGTCTCGTAGTCGATCACGACCATCACGCGCGACTTGTCGACGCCGAGGTCGCTGCGCAGGACGTTCGTGCCCGCCTCAGGGCGGTTGTCGCCCCGAAAGCCGTCGGAGTTTGCGTCCGGGATGAAGAAGTCGAGCGCGACGACGCCGCGCCCGGGCTGTGGCGGCACCCGAAAAAAGCGCCGGCTCGTCCTGCCGCCGTCGAGGTAGATGTCACCGCGCTTGGCGAGCGCGTCGAAGGCCGTGTCGCCGGGGCTGTTGAGGTCGCCCAGCAGCCCGCCGCGGGGGCCGGCCTTGACGAAGCCGTCGTAGTACTCGAGCCGCTTGAGCGCCCGGTCGGCGGCGGCGAGATCGCCGCGCCCCAGCGCGGCGCGCGCCTCGGCGTCGAGGTCGGCGAAGACCCCGCCCCGGGCCGCGAGGCCGGCGAGCGCGTCCAGGCGGGCCCGCAGCGCGCCGGCCTGCGAGCCGCCGCCGCCGCTGCCGCCATGCCCACAGGTCGACGGGCTCACGATGCACTCGATCTCGTCCGCGATCGCCCCGGCGATGGTCGAGCCGACGCCGGTCGTCATCAGGGCGACCACGAGCGCTGCGACGAGCAGCAGCACGCCGAGGTACTCCGCGGCCACCTGCCCACGATCGTTGCACACCCGTCTGAGCATCCCGCGCATACTCGCGCCGCCAAGCCGGCCGTTCATGAGGCGCGAGACCCCTCTTTGGCGCTGGGGGTCCTGGGACCCCTACGCGCGACCAGCTGTCGCAGCCGCTCCGACCGACGACGGGCCGGAGCTGACCTGACGGACGCGGGGGACCAGGAAGGCGGCCAGCGTGGCGAGTGCCCCGAGGACGCCGGCCCCCACGAGCGTCGCGCGCGCGCCGATCAGCGCCGTCACCGGGCCGGTGAGCGCGAAGGACAGCGGGAGCAATCCGATCGAGATCAGCCAGTCCAGGCTCGATACGCGACCGAGCAGCCGCCGCGGCACGTGTTGCTGCTTGGCGGTCGCCCAGACGATCGTCCCCGCCGTCTCGAGGCCGTTGAACACGAAGGCGGCGACGGCGAGCTGCCAGACGGCCGTGGCGAGGCCGTAGCCGGCCACGGCCAGCGTGGCCACCGTCCACACGACGTAGATGAAGCCGATCCTGTCGCGCGGGACCCGCCTGCGACCCACCACCAGCGCACAGCCGACCGATCCGAGCCCGCCCGCGGCGAGCACGAGCCCGAAGTCCGAGGCGCTGCCGTCCAGCGTCGTCTTGACGATGAACGGCAACAGCACCTCCACCGGGCCCATGAAGAGGAGGTAGGCGACCGCGGCGCTGGCGAAGGTCGCCCACAGCCACGGGCGCTCGCGCACGAAGCGCCAGCCCTCTCGCAGGTCGGCGCCGACCGACGCGGCGGCGACGGCGGGCAGGCCCGCAGGTCTGCGGACGGCGAGCAGTGCGATGCAGGAGACCAGGAACGAGATGCCGTCGAGCCCGAACGCGGGGCCCGCGCCGAGCGTCCCGACGAGCAGGCCGCCGACGGCCGGACCGGCGAGCCGGAGTGCGATCGGGCGCACGACCTGGTCGAGCGCGTTGGCCTGCGGCAGCTCGTGCGCGGGCAGCACATCGGCCACGAGCGCGTCGAAGGCCGGCGCGAAGAACGCCGCACCCGTCCCGTAGACGGCGACCAGCGCCGCGATGTGCCAGACCTCGAGGACCCCGGCGAGCGAGAGCACGGCCAGCGTCCCGACCACGAGCGCGCGCACGAGGTCGGCTGCGACCATGATGCGGCGGCGGTCGAAGCGATCGCTCGCGACGCCGCCGAGGACCAAGAAGAGGATCGTCGGCACCGTCATCGCGATCCCCACCAGCGACAGCGCCGTGGGAGCGTTCGACAGCTCGTAGACCTGCCACGCCATGGCGACGAGGAAGATCCCGTCGCCGATGAGCGAGACGCACATGCCGCCCCACAGCAGGCGGAAGCCGGGCCTTCTCAGCGGCGCGAGCATGCCGGCCCGCGCCACGCCCTCAGGGCGGTCGAGCCCCTCGTGGCTATGCAGCATCGGCGCCGAAGGCGGCACCCGCCACGGTGCCGAGCTCACGCTGGTGCGCCAGGAAGTCGAGCGTCGCGTCGGCGTCCATCGGCCGCGCGAAGTAAAAGCCCTGACCGAGCGTGCAGCCAAGCTCGCGCAGGGTCTCCCACTGCTCGGCGAGCTCGATGCCCTCGGCGACCACCTCGATGCCGAGGGTGGCGCCGAGCGCGAGCACCGCGGGCGTGAGATCGACCGGGGCCGCCGACGCGCTCTCGTGCAAAAAGGAGCGGTCCATCTTGAGGATGTCGACCGGGAAGCGGCTGAGGTAGGACAGCGACGAGTAGCCGGTGCCGAAGTCGTCCAGGGCCAGGCGCACCCCGAGGTCCTTGAGCTCGGTCAGCCGCGCTACGGCGAGGTCCGAGTCGGCCATCAGCACGGTCTCGGTGATCTCGAGCGTCAGACAGGCGGGCGGGAGCTCGAACTCCGCCAGCGCCTCGCGCACGTCGGCGACGATGTCTGAGTGCTGGAGCTGGCGCAGGGAGAGGTTGATCGACAGGCTCGGCGGCGTGGTGCCGTCCATCGCCCCGAGGATGCGGCGCGCGTTGCGACAGCCCTCGCGCAGCACCCAGCGGCCGATCGGGATGATCAGCCCGGTCTCCTCGGCGAGCGGGATGAACGCGTCGGGCGGCACCAGGCCGCGCTCGGGGTGACGCCACCGCAGCAGCGCCTCGACGCCGGCCACCGAGCCGTCGGAGAGGTGCACGACAGGCTGGTAGTGCAGCTCGAGCTGGTCGGTGACGAGCGCGCGTTGGAGGTCCGTGCGCAGCTCGAGGCGCGACAGCACGTGCTCGTGCATCTCGGGCTCGAACAGCCGATAGCCGGACTTGCCCTCGCGCTTGGCGATGTACATCGCTGCGTCGGCATCGCGGATCAGCTCGTCGGCGCTCGTCACCGACGCCCCGTCGGCCAGCGAGATGCCGAGGCTGCCGTGCAGGGAGAGCTGGCGGTGACCGGCCACGAGGGGCACGGCCAGCGCTTCGATGATGCGCTCGGCGGTGTCGGCCGCCTCCTGCACGCCCTGGACGTCCTCCAGCAGGAGCGCGAACTCGTCGCCGCCGAAGCGCGCGGCTGTGTCACTGGCGCGGATCGACGCCGCCAGCCGCTTGGCGACCTCGGCGAGCACCTCGTCGCCCGCGGCGTGGCCGAGGCTGTCGTTGATCGTCTTGAAGTCGTCGAGGTCGAGGAACACGACCGCGGCCGTGCGGTTCTCGCGGTGGGCCTGGGCGAGGGCGTGGCGCACGCGCTCGACGAACATCGCACGGTTGGCGAGGCCGGTGACCGGGTCGTGGAAGGCCTGATGGGTGAGCTGCTCCTCGAACACGCGGCGGTCGGAGACGTCGCGCGCGTTGAGCACGAGTCCGCCGACGTCCTCGTCGTGCGTGAGGTCGGTGCAGCGGATCTCGAAGTGGCGCCGGGGGCCGCTGCGGTGCGCGAGCGTGCAGTCGAACGCGTGGCCGGCCTGCAGCAGCCGCCGATCGGCGGCCTCCATCAGGGCATCGAAGCGCGTACCGGTGATCTCGTCCGCCGTCCAGCCGAGCACGTGCTCGATCGACGGGCTCTGATACGTGACCACCCCGTCCGGCGCGACCACGGTGATGAGATCGCTGGAGTGCTTGACCAGCGAGCCGAAGCGCGCCTCGCTGCGGCGGCGGTGCACCTCCTCGCTGAGCGATGCCGTCGCGCGCACCAGGCCGGCCATGCGGGTCACGACGAGGCCGAACAGGACCAGCGCGCCGACCTGCACGACCGCCATGTCCGAGTCGCCGTGCCCGATGTCGCGGGCCAGCGCGATCACCGGCGCGATCAGCGAGCCGACCGTCAGCAGCGCCAGGCGCCAGCCCGTCAGCCCCGTGTTGCGCAGCGGGCCGCGCTCCTGGAGGCGGACCATGCTGGGGTGCAGGGCGGCGGCGCCCCACAGCAGGTAGAAGGCGATCCAGCCGAGGTCGAGCCAGAGCTGGTGGTCGTAGGTCCCGCCGAGCGTCAGCAGGCCGTAGACGAAGTCCGTCGCCAGCAGCCACACGATGCTCGCGCCGAGCAGGTAGAAGGCCGGCTCCCGGCGGCCCTGGTCCAGCGCCAGGCGGATCGCGACGGCCAGCAGCAGGACGTCCCCGGTCGGATAGGCGACGGAGACGAGCTTGCCGATCACCCCGAGCTGGTGGTCGTGCAGGTACGGGGCCATCAGCCCCACCCACGACGGCAGCGAGAGCCCGAGCGTGAGGATCGCCGTGTCGATCAGCCCGCCGCGATCGCCGCCGGCGTGGCGGCGGCGCACGAGCATCAGCAGCCCGGCGATCAGGACCGGATAGACGAGCAGGTACAAGCCGTCTCCGGGCGAGGGGAAGGGCACCTCGCTGTGCAGCAGCTTCGGGTAGGAGTACGTGTAGAGGTCGCCGAGCCAGAACAGCGCGAAGCCTGCGAGGAAAAACCACCAGGGCCGGCGCGACGCGGGGCGATGCAGCCGGACGCCGTAGGCGATGGCGACCATCGGGGAGAGGCCGAGCAGGTTGAACACCGGGCCGCTGCCCTTGAACGGCGCTACGAACAGGTACAGGACGGTGACCACGAGGCCGCCCAGCAGATAGATCAGCCAGGCGCGCGGGGTCCTCATCCGGCCACCACCCGCGGCTCCCCCGTGTGGCGCAGCTCTTCGAGCTCGGTGAGCTCGGTCAGGGCGTCGAGCAGCCGGTCCACCTCGGCGTCGGTGTTGGCGGCCGTGAGCTGGACGCGGAAGCCGACCTCGTCCTTGGGCACGAGCGGATAGGGGGCGAGCGTGACGTAGACGCCGCGCTCGAAGAGCAGGCGCCCGACCGCGTCGATGCGACGGTGGTCGCGCAGCGGGATCTCGATGATCGGCAGGCCCGAGCGGTTGGGCGTCTCGACCTCGAGCGCGGTCAGCCCCGCGAGCACGCGGGCGGTGAGGCGGTGCAACTCGCCGCGCAGGGCGTCGCCGCGGCGCTCGTTGACGTCGAAGCCAGCCAGCACGGTGGCCAGCGAGGCGACCGGGGAGGGTCCGGAGTACAGGTATGGGGGCGCCGCGACCTTGAGCAGATGCTTGACCTCCGACGGGCAGGCGACGAACGCCAGCAGCGACGAGTAGGCCTTCGAGAAGCCGCCGACGAGGATCACGTTGTCGTAGGCGATGCCGGCGTGGCGGACAATCGAGTTGCCCTTCACGCCGTACGGGCTCGACTCGGCGTCTGACCGCTCGCCGATCACGCCGAAGCCGTGCGCGTCGTCGACGTAGAGCAGGGCGCCGTGGCGGCCCGCGACCTCGGCGAACGCCGCGAGGTCCGGCGGGTTTCCGGTCATGCTGTTGACGCCGTCCATGCACACCACGCGCGCGGGATCGCGCTCGCGCTTGAGCAGGTGGTCGAGGTGATCGGGATCCTCGAAGCGGAAGCGGCGGACGGCGACGCCGCGCCCGCGGGCGACCTGACAGCCGTCGTAGAGCGTCTTGTGCGCGCGCGAGTCGAGAAAGATCGTGCCCGAGGAGGCCAGCAGCGGGATCACCGACATGTGGATGTGGGTGATCGTTGGCAGCACGAGCGTGTCCTCGCAGCCCAGCAGCGCCGTCAGGCGCTCCTCGATCTGCTCGTAGAGCACCGGGCTGCCGAGCAGCCGCGACCAGCTCGGGTGCGTCCCCCACGCATCGAGGTAGGCGGGAATGGCCCCGATGATCTCGCGGTCGAGGTCAAAGCCGAGGTAGTTGCATGAGGCGAAGTCCGCCAGCCACTGGTCGCCGACGCGGATCATGCGGCCGTCGACCTCGGCGATGACCGCGTCCATCATCGGGTGCGTCGCCTTGAGCTCCGACAGGTCCCGGCAGGTTTCGAGCCACCGGTCAAGCCAACGCGCACGACGCCGGGTCGTGGGCGTGCGCGTGGTGCGCACGATGACCGGGAGATCGAGGCTCATGCTTGGGTATCGGCAGCGGACGCCGGGGTCCGTAGTCGGATTGGTCGACGCGGCGATCACAAAGCTCTCGACTGGTAGGGCGACACCAAAGTTTGGGTGCTAGCCTCGTGCCATGCCTGGCCCCGGCCCCGAGAGCCCCCAGCTGGGGCTGCGCGAGCGCAAGAAGCTCAAGACCCGGGAGCTGATCGCCGAGACGGCGCGACGCCTGTTCGCCGAGCGCGGGTTCGAGCGCGTCACCGTCGCCGACATCGCGCGTGCCGCCGACGTGTCCGACCAGACGGTGTTCAACTACTTCCCCACCAAGGAGGACCTCGTCTACTGGCGCCTGGGAACCTTCCAGGACACCCTGCTCGCGGCGGTCCGCGAGCGCGGGCCCGGCGAATCGGCGCTCGCGGCGTTCAGGGGCTTCCTGCTCGCCCAGCGCGGGCTCCTCGGCAGGCACGACGCGCAGGCCCGCGAACAGCTGACCGAGCTCACGCGCATGATCGCGGAGAGCCCGGCGCTGCTCACGCGCGAGGCGCAGATCCTCGCCGGCTACACCACGGCGCTCGCCGCGCTGCTCGCCGAGGAGACGGCGGCGGACAAGGACGACGTGCGACCCCTGGTGGCCGCCAGCGCCCTGATGGGGGTCCATCGCGCCACGCTGCAGTACACCCGGCAACGGGTCCTCGCCGGCGAGCTCGGTTCCGGCCTCCCGCGTGACGTCCGCACGCAGCTCGAGCGGGCCTTCGCCCTGCTCGAGGACGGGCTCGGCGGATATGCGCGAATGCGCGCCTAAGACCCTGCAGCCGACCGATGCCCTTGACTCGGTTGGTAAATGACCATCGCCACCCCGCCGCTGGACGGTCTCGCCGAGCACGATCTCGACGCGCTCGCCGCCGAACTGGACGCCCTCGGCGACGCCGTCCGCGCCGACCTCGGCACCCGTGACGCCGCCTACATCCGGCGGATCATCGCGATCCAGCGTGGCCTCGAGGCGGGCGGCCGCGCTCTGCTGGTGCTGGCGCGCTACCGCCCCGCGCTGGTCGCCGGGACGACGCTCCTCACCCTCGGGAAGATCCTCGAGAACATGGAGATCGGCCACAACGTCCTGCACGGCCAGTGGGACTGGATGCGCGATCCGCGCATCCAGTCGGCGACCTGGGAGTGGGACTCCGCCTCCACGGCGCAGTCGTGGCGGCGCTCGCACAACTTCCAGCACCACACCTACACGAACGTCGTCGGCAAGGACCGCGACCTCGGATACTCGGCGATGCGCGTCCACCACGACCAGCCGTGGCACCCGGTCTACCTCCTGCAGCCCCTTTACGGCGTCCTGATCGCGCTCACCTTCGAGTGGGGCATCGCGCTGTATGACATGGAGCTCGACGCCGTGCGCCGCGGCGAGAAGACGAAGGCGCGGGCCGCGGCGGAGATCGCCGACTTCGCGCGCAAGGCGGGGCGCCAGCTCGCGAAGGACTACGCGCTCTTCCCCCTGCTCGCCGGCCGGCGCGGCTACCGGCGCGCCCTCGCCGGCAACGTGGCAGCGAACGTCGCGCGCAACCTCTGGGTCCACACGATCGTCTTCATGGGTCACCTGCCCGAGGGCGCGGAGTACTTCACCGAGGACGACCTCGACGGCGAGACGCGCGGCGGCTGGTATGTGCGCCAGCTCCTGGGCTCCTGCAACCTCGACGGCACGCGCCTGTTTCACATCCTGTCGGGCTCGCTGTCGTTTCAGATCGAGCACCACCTCTTCCCCGACCTGCCCAGCCGCCGCTACCCCGAGCTCGCCCCGCAGGTCCGCTCCGTCTGCGAGCGCTGGGGGCTCCCCTACTCCAGCGGCCGGCTCGGGCGCCAGTGGCGCTCGGTCGCACAGAAGATCCTGCGGCTGTCGCTGCCCGGGGGCGGGCCGAAGCGCTCTTAGTGGCGGTTTCGGGCGAGGAGCTCCTTGCGGACGAGCTCGACCCAGGCGAGCAGGCGAGAGAGGCGGCTCGTGTGGCGCGCGCAGTTGTTCACGTTGCGCAAGAGGAAAGGTCCGGCGCTCTGGCCCTTGACCCCGACGATGACCGTGAGCCACCCCTGGTAGCGCGGGTCCGCGCAGGCGTCGCGGTCCAGCTGGACCGTGCCGCGCACGTCGCGCCCGCCGGCGGAGTACGCCCCGAAGCAGCCGATGCCGTAGCTGGGAATCGCGCCTTCGCAGCTCATCAGCTCGCTGGTCGCCTCGCCCTTGTCGTCGAGCACGCCGACCTCAGGCTCGAAGCCCGCGATCAGCTGGTCGAAGACGAGGGAGTACCCGATGATCGTGTCCGAGCAGCCGAACTCGTAGGTGAGGGCATGGTCGCCGGTGTCCTCCGCCGTGCCGCGCTCGAGGTGCCCGCCACAGGTGACGTTGGCGGCGCCGGCCGTGCCGGGTATGGCCAGCAGCGCGGCCACGGCGACGAACAGGATCGTGACGACGATCGGTCGCGCGCGCTTCGGGGGGGTGGTCAAGGCGCCTCCATGAGTCGGGATGGGACCGGGGCGAGAAAGCGTCCCGGCGGCGGAATCCTCCGCGTCCCCGCCGGCCGGGGTGTTGTCGGCCGGTGATCGAGCGGTGAACAGGCGGTTACCGGCCGGACCACACGTCGCCGCCGAAGGGATCGAGCCCTTTGGCCCCGGCATATCCCGGCGGCTGGACCCCGAAGATCGCGGCGAGGCTGCGCAACAGGGCGTAGTGGTTGTACGGCGTGCGGACCGTGGCGCCAGGCTTGGTGAACCGCGAGAGGACAAGCGCCCCCGCCCGGCCTCCCCCCGCCGGCGCCTCCTGCGGATCCTGCGGCACCGGCTCGTTCGGCCCGCGCGGCTGGTTGCAGCAGGCCTCGAAGTCCGCCCCGGGGCCGGTCGCCGCCCCCTGGTCGAAGAGGACGATCAGCGCGCCGCCGTCGGCGTACGCCGGCGACGCGAGCAGCTTCGGCGCGAGCGTTCGCAGGAAGGCGTCCATGCGCGCGAGGCCGTCCGGCTCGCCCGCCGGGCACGCGCCGTCGACGCCGGCGTCGCAGGGACCGGGCGAGATCCATACAAGGCTGGGCGTCGCTGTCGCCGACGCGAGATCGACATCGAGCTGGGCGAGCGGCGAGCACGCCGACTCGGCCAGATAGGAGGAGGGGACGCGCGGATGGGGTGCGTCACACCCCTCCTGCGCGTAGGCCCGCGCGCTGTGCCCGACGGCGGCAAGGCGGCCGAACAGCGTCGGGACGCCTGGCCCGAACCGGCATCCGTGCCCTATCGCCTGCCCGTCGGACGCGCGCGGGGAGCGACCGCTGAAGGCCGTCGGATCGGCGCAGTCCGCCGCGGTGTCGACATTGGGACCCTGTCCGGTCAGCGCGGCGATGCCGTTGGCCACGGAGCCGTGGCCGATCGCGTCGTAGTGGGCGAGCAGCGCGCCCTGGGGCCGCAACCCCGCGTTGAGGTAGCTCGCCGGCGAGTCGGCCGCAAAGGTCGTGGCGACGCCGTGACCGGCCAGCCACACCACGAACACGTGCTTGACCGGGGGTGCTTCCGGCGTGGCGGTGGGAGTCGGGTCCGGCGCGGATGTGGTCGTGGGCTCCGGCGTCGTCGCGGCCGTCGGCGCCGGGACCCGGGCCGCGCTGGCCGCCGGGCGGGCCGCGGCGGGGGCTGGGGCCCGGGAGGGCGCCGCTCGCCGGTGAGTGGGCACCGGCTCGACCGCCGGCGCGGGGGTGGGCCCCCTCTGCGGAGCAAGTGCGACGGTGATCGCTCCCGGGCCCGCCGTCGCCTCCGCCGCCGGGCCGGTCGTGGCACCCGTCGCGACGCCGAAGGCGAGCACCATCAGCACGAGCGGCGCAGCGGCGCGCGGACCCGGGAGGTCCGACCGCCATGGCGTATGGACCGCTGCCCGCGGCGCGGGCGCGACCGGCGGCGCGGGCGGTACGGTCTCCGGCGGAGCCGGGGCGCCCGGCAACCGCTCTCCGCACGCGAGGCAGTAGCGCTGGCCGGCATCGACCGCGCCCGAGCAGCTGGAGCACCGGGTCACGCCCGCGGACCCTGGCCGACTTCACGAGGGGAGGTGTGAACGGCCGGTGACTGGCGCGCGCGTAACTGCGCGTAACGACTTGTTCACCAGTCGAGCACGGCTCGTTCACACCGTGGCGGAGCCGGCCGACCAGGATCCAGCTCGCTCGGGTGCGGCCAAGTGCTTGGACCGCGCCTACCACCTTCAGAAGGGAAACCACGCCTCATGCCGCGCTCCCGCGCACTGGTGGCCGGTGCCGCCTTGTCCGCCCTCCTCGCGCTTCCGGTCGGCGCCACGGCGCGCCCCGCCGTCCCCTCGGCAACCACCGCCAAGAAGAAGGCCGTGATCACCATGAGCGGGTCCACCTCGGTGGCGCCGCTCGCCGCCAAGCTCGCCCGCGGCTACGTCAAGCGCTATCCCCGCCGGGCGCAGTTCAAGCTGGCGCAGGGCGGATCGGACATCGGCGTGGCCGACGTCGGCGCCGGGCGCGTGTCGATCGGCAACTCATCGCGCGACCCCAAGCCCACCGATCCCGGCGGGCTGGTCTTCAACAAGATCGCCCGCGACGCGATCTGCATCACGACCAACCCGGACAACCGCCTTGCGGACCTGTCCACGCAGCAGGTGCAGGACATCTTCTCCGGCAAGGTCGTCGACTGGAAGGACGTCGCCGGTGCCACGACGACGGGCTCCATCGACCTCGTAGTGCGCACGAACGCCTCGGGCACGCAGGATGCGTTCCAGAAGCTCTTCATGGGGACGACCAAGGTGGCCACGTCCGCCTCGCAGAAGGCGTCCAACGGCTTGGTCGCCCAGGCCATCAAGTCGGACAAGAACGCGGTCGGCTACCTGTCGCTGTCCTTCGTCGACGGTCTCAACGCGGCCGCCTTCAAGGGCGTCGCCTGCACGCTGCGCGACGCCAAGTCCGGCCAGTACGAGGGCTCGCGCAACTTCTGGATGGTGACCCGCGGCGCGGCCACCGGCGCGGTCAAGAGGTTCATCTCGTGGGTGGAGCACGCACGGAAGGCGAGCAGGATCATCGCGACTCAGTGGGTCCCCCTCAAGGGCTGATGGATGCGCGTCGCGCAAGCCAGCCGTTCCGATCAGCGCGCCGAGCGATCGCTCGGCGCGCTGTCGTGCGCGATCCTCGCGATCGTGCTCGGCATGGTCGCCTTCGTCGTCATGAAGGCGTGGCCGTCCTTCAGCCACAACGGGCTCGCGTTCTTCGGCAGCGGCGGCAACGTCGACCGGCAGCTCGGAGCGATCTTCGACTCCCCGGCCGACCCGCGCCACTACGAGTACACGCTGCGCGCGTGGCCGCTGATCTACGCCACGGCGCTGACGACCGCCGTCGCCATCGGGCTCGGCCTCGTCGTGTCGACGCTCACCGCGATCTTCATCGTGGAGTTCGCGCCGGGTCGCCTGCGTCGCATCCTGGAGCCCGTGGTGCGCCTGCTCGCCGCCGTGCCCTCGGTGATCTACGGCCTGATCGGGATCCTCGTGCTGGTGCCGTTCGTCGGCGATCACCTGATCACCACCGAGCGCAAGGCGTCCGTCATCTACGTCGTGCAGCTCAGCGGGAGCTCGCTGCTCGTCGCATGCCTGATCCTCACCGTGATGGTCACGCCGATTATGATCGCGATCATCGTCGACGCCCTGCGCGCCGTACCGCGGGGATGGACGGAGGGCGCGGCGGCGCTCGGCGTCAATCGTTGGCGCACGGTCTGGACCATCTCCGTCCACGCCTCGCGACCTGCGATCGTGGCGGCCGCCGTGCTGGCCACCGCTCGTGCGCTGGGCGAGGCGATCATGCTCTCGATGGTGTCGGGCTCGGTGGGCTTCTCGCCGAACCCCCTGGACGGCATCACCTTCTTCCTCGAGCCCGTGCGCCCGCTGGCGGCCACGATCGTCGACAACGCCGAGGGGCTGTCGGTCAAGCCGTTCGGCCAGATGATCTACGCGTTCGCGGCGCTGCTGCTGCTTTCGAGCCTCGTGCTCTCCATCGGCGGGTGGGCGGCCAAGCAGCCGCTCAAGCGCTACGGGGTGCGCGTCTGATGGCAGCCGTCGCGCCGCAGCGCACCGCCGCCCGAGAACCGACCTCCACCTGGCGGCTCGGCGACCGCGCCGCGCTCACCGCCTGCTGGGCCTGCGGGCTGGCCCTGTGCGCCCTCGCCGCCGCGATCTGCGTCTTCATGCTGGTCAAAGGGCTGCAGTACCTGCGGCCGGAGCTGCTCTGGACCCATCCCGTGTCAGGGGCCGACCAAGCCGGCAGCGGCGGTTTTCTGGATCCGATGATCGGGACGGTCGTGCTCACGTCGCTCGGCACCGTGCTCAGCCTCCCCCTCGGCGTCGGGGTCGCCGTGTGGGTCGTCGAATACGGGCGTCCAGGCTGGTTGGCGCGGGCCGTCGAGTCCGCCGTGGAGGTGATCGCCGGCACGCCGAGCATCGTGCTCGCGATCTTCGGGCTGCTGCTCTTCCAGCAGAAGGTGCTCGGATTCCTCAGCTTCCAGGCGGCCGGCGGCGCGGTCTTCGGGCGCTCGTTCTTCGCCGCCGGCGCGATGATGTCGCTGATCGCGCTGCCGCTCGTCTTCGCGTCCACGCGGGAGGCGCTGCAGTCGGTGCCCCAACACGTGCGCGAGGCCTCCTATGCGCTCGGCAAGACCCGCATCGCGACGATCCGGCGCGTCCTGCTGCCGGCCGCCCGGCCCGGCATCGCGACCGGGACCGCCCTCGGCATGGGCCGCATCGCGGGCGACACCGCGATCGTGGTCATCCTGCTCGGGGCGACCCTGCAGCTCTCGCCGGCGGACGGCCCACCGCTCGTGCGCGACCTCAAGGGGACGGGGTCGACCCTGACGTCCTACGTCTACAACAACTCCCCGGCGGGCGAGGGCAACGCCGCGGAGAAGGCCTACGCCGCAGCGTTCGTCCTCCTGGGCATCGTCATCGCCCTCAACCTGGTCATCGACCGAATCAGCCGGCGCGGAGGTGCCCTGTCATGGACGAGATGACCGTTCCGCCGGTGCGCCGGATCGCCCTCGACCACGAGCCCACCGTGGTCCTGCCCCCGGTCAACGGCAACGGACCCGCCCAGGCGCCCGCCGGGCTTGCCCGGCGTCGTCCGGCCGAACCCATCCCGGTGCGCGACCGCATGGCGCTCAACGGGCTCAGCGTGCGCTACGGCGACCAGGTGGCGGTCCGCGGCGTGTCGCTGAACGTTCGCCAGGGCGAGGTCCTCGCCCTGATCGGACCCTCCGGGTGCGGGAAGACGACCCTGCTGCGGACGCTCAACCGCCTCACGGAGCTGACGCCCGAGGCGCGGCGCGACGGGCGCATCGTGCTCGACGGCGAGGATGTCGACGGGCTCGACGTCACCGAGTTGCGGCGCCGGGTCACGATGGTCTTCCAGCAGCCGAACCCCTTTCCGATGAGCGTGTTCGACAACGTCGCCTACGCCCTGCGCGAGCAGGCCCGCAAGCGCCCGGGGCGCGCGGCTCTGGCGGCGCCCGTCGAGCAGGCGCTGCGGCGCGCCGGTCTGTGGGAGGAGGTCGGCGAGGACCTCGCTCGGCCCGCCCTGCGGCTGAGCGGCGGCCAGCAGCAGCGCCTGTGCATCGCCAGGGCGCTCGCCGCCCGGCCCGAGGTGCTGCTGCTCGACGAGCCCTGCTCGGCGCTGGACCCGCTCTCGACGGCGGTGATCGAGGATCTGGTCGTCGAGTTGCGACGCGATCTCGCGATCGTCATCGTCACCCACAACCTCCAGCAGGCCGCGCGGATCGCCGACCGGGTGGCCTTCATGTACCTCGGCGAGCTCATCGAGGAGGGGGCGGCGGCTCAGGTCTTCGGGGCGCCGCGCGTCACCCGTACGCGCGACTACGTCCGCGGGGCGTTCGGATGAGGCGGCTCGCGCCGCTCGCCGCTGTCGTGCCGGCGCTCCTGCCGGCGGGCTGCGCGTCCACGCAGGAGCGCAGCGCGCAGATCCGCGCGGCCGCCAAAGCGCGCCCGCAGGCGCAGGCGTTCGTGGTCGGGCGCCGCAACCTCGACGTGCACCTCGGCCGCAGCACGATCCTGCGCGACGCCAACGGGGTCGCGGTCGTCTTCCCGCTGCGCCTGCGCGGCTCGCGCGCCGCGCAGGGCCGCGTGCCGATCTCCTTCGAGCTGCTTGCCGCCGACGGCCGCCGCGTGTATCGCAATGACACCCCCGGGCTCGACGCCAGCCTCGTCGAGGCCCCGGTGCTCGAGCCCCGCCGAGAGCTGTTGTGGGTGGACGACCAGATCCGCCCCGAGCGGCCGCCGGCGCGGGCGCGCGCGCGTATCGGCCGCGCACGCAGCGCCGTCCGCGGTGCCCCGCCGCGAATACGCGTCGGCGCGCTTCGCCTCGGATCGGACCCGACTGAGGGCGTGGCCGTAAAGGGCTCGGTCACGAATGCCTCCGGCGTCGAGCAGAAGCGCCTGGTCGTGTTCGTCGTCGCTCGTCGCGGCGCGCGCATCCGCGCCGCGGGGCGATCGATCGTCCCCCGCCTCAAGCCCGAGGAGTCCGTGAAGTTCACCGCCTTCTTGATCGGCGATCCCCGCGGCGCGCGCCTGCAAGCGGCCGCCCCTCCCACCACCCTCCCATGACTGCCACCTCCGAACCTCCTGCTGACGCCCCGCTTCGTGAGTCCGCCGCCTGCCCGGGTTGCGGTGCCCCCATGGCCGCCGACCAGCGCTACTGCCTGCAGTGCGGGGAGCGCCGCGGCGAGCCGCGTGTGACGCTCGCGACGCCGGGGGCGCGCGCTCCGGCGACCCGCGTCGAGGAGGTGGTTGCGGCCCGCGCGGGCGTCCGCTCCGCAACCACCGTCTGGGTGGCCGCCGTCGGGGTGCTCGTCCTCGCGCTCGGCGTCGGGGTGCTGATCGGCCGCGCCGGCGCGCCGGGCTCCGCGCCGGCCCGGGCGGTCCCCCCCATCACGGTGACGGTTCCCGGCGCCGCGGCCGGCGCAGCCGCAGCCACACCCACCCCGGCCGCGGCGACGCACGCGAAGGCCGCGAGGTCCGGCCGCCGGAAGGGGCGCGCGAGGGCGGCGACACCGACGCACGCGGCGAGCCGGCAGGAGCTTCAGAACCTCGACAAGCTGACGCCCGAGCAGTACCAGAAGAAGTCGAAGGCCCTCCCGAAAGTCGTCGGCACCCAGGGCAAGCCGCCGCCCAAGGACCACAAGGCGGCCGGCGACGGCAGCGCCGTCGAGACGATCGGATGAGCGTCATGGATCGCGTCCGCGATTGGATGGACCGGCGCGAGGGCCTCGTCACCGGTGGCGCAGCCGGCCCGCCGGGACCAGCCGCGGCAGAGCCCGACGAGGAGCTGGCCCGGCGGCGCGACTTCCTCGCCGGCGAGGTGGCCGCCACGCAGTTCGACCTGGGCGGGCTCGTCTACGAGATGGCCGTGCGCGACCACTTCCGCCCGGACGTGCTCGTGCGCCGGTCAGCTCGCCTGCAAGAGCTCGACGCCGAGCTCGGGGAGGTGGAGCGGCTGTTGCAGCTTCGAGACGGCGGCGCCTCGGGCACGTGCCGCGGCTGCGGTGCCCTGCACTCACGCGGCGCGGTCTTCTGCTGGCAATGCGGCTCGCGGCTGCTGGAAGCCGCTGAGATGCCGGCGTAGGCGGCCCTCACGGAAGCCGCGGAGGCCGCGGCCCAAGACAGGGTGACGGCCTGCGGAATGACTCGACTAGAAGCGTCACGCACTTACTGCTCCAGGCCCGGCCTGGTAGGTATACGCCGATCGATGCGGCAGGCACAACAGGAGGCAGGGCATGAGCGTTTCTTGCAGGGGCGAAGTCGGACGGCGCCGGATGGCGATCAGGAGAAGGTCTCGGCAGGTGGCCGGCGTCTCGGCGCTGGCCCTCGTCATGCTCAGCGTCGGGTTCGTCGGCACCGGTGAGGCGGCTGAAGTCGGCTGCGGATCGGTCATCACGGCGAACACGACCCTCGGCAGCGACCTCGGCCCCTGCCCGGCTGACGGGCTCGTCGTCACCGCCAGCAACATCAAGCTCAACCTCAACGGCAAGCATGTGTTCGCGGCCAACGGCGCCGGTGACAACGCCGGCGTCCGCCTGGCCAACGTGCACGGGGTGACCGTGTCCGGCGGCACCGTCGAGGGCTTCGACGGCGGCGTGGTGATCCTCGGCGGGGGTCGCAACGCCGTCCGGCACGTGACGGCCAAGAACAACATGAACGACGTCGGAGATCCGCCGTGCGACTTCGGCGACGGCATCGCCATCTTCGACTCCAGCGAGAACACCATCATGGGCAACCGGGCGCTGCACAACGGCCCGTACTCGGGGATCTCCGTCGTCGGTGACGCCGACCGAAACCTGATCCGCGGCAACGTGGCCTCCGACAACAACATCGAGGCTGGTGGGGGCTGCGGCATCAACCCGCTCCAGGACGAGGGCATCCGCATCGAGGGCCCCGGGGCCAACGGCAACCGCGTGCAGTTCAACCGCGTGAACCGAAACCTGCTCTCCGGCGTCGGCCTGCACGGCTACGTCTGCAGCGACG